>CAZWMA010000010.1:0-51747 GCA_964634735.1 uncultured Nitrososphaerota archaeon | reverse complement strand
TGATTGGGTTGGCTTCCCTTTCAGCCTTCGTAATAATCTGGCAGATCGTAACGATGGCTGCGAACTCGCCGTTCTTGCCGTCTCCATTGCAGGTATTCTCCGCCTTTATTCAAATTAGCACTTATGGTGATATCGACGGCTATACTTTAGGATGGCATACCGCTGTGAGCCTTTACCGGGTGCTTTTGGGCTTTGCCGTTGCCGCAGTAACCGCAATTCCTTTGGGCCTTCTCATGGGCGTCAAACCTTTCGTCAAAAGCGTCGCCTCGCCAATTATCGAGTCTCTACGTTTCATCCCGCCCATTGCCTGGATCCCTCTCTCAATAATCCTGCTTTCTGGTCTTAATAGGTATATCTTCCTGCTGTGGATTGGAATATTCTTCCCCATACTCCTTGACACGATTGCTGGCGTCAAACGGGCATCCGTTATCCAAGTCAACATGGCAAAGTCTTTTGGAGCGGATAACAACACCATCATCCGGAGGATAATCTTTCCAAGCGCATTGCCCGAGATAATGAACGGTCTGAGGGTAGGTTTGGGAGTCGGATGGATGTGCATCGTCGCTGCAGAAATGATTGGTGGTGAGCCAGTCGGGTTGGGTCGTCTCATCCTGAAGTACGCTAACCTTCTTCAGCTCGATGTTGTAGTTCTGGGAATGGTTGTGATAGGGATAGTTGGGCTGACAATGAACTACTTGTTGCTATCCGCAGAGAAGCGACTCTTCAAATGGCGCGTGGAGATCAAGGCCTAGGTGAGCATGATGCAACCCATGATACTTGCTGAAGGTGTAAGTAAGAGCTTCATTGCTGGGAGAGAGACAATACGTGTTATCGACGGTCTTGATTTGACTGTTGAGGCTGGAAAATTTGCCTGCATCGTCGGTCCATCAGGTTGCGGCAAGACCACCTTGCTGAAAATATTGTGCGGATTGGATACTCCCACTACCGGTATGGTTCTCATCAACGGTCAGCCTCCTGACCCGAAGAAGCAGCGGTTTGGGGTAATCTTCCAGGAGGACTCGCTACTTCCATGGCAGAACGTGCTCAACAATGTGAAATTCGGGCTTGAGCTTCATAAAATCAAGGACGCTGAACGGATCGCAAAGGAGTACTTGGATTTGGTCGGGTTAGAGGGGTTCGAGAACTACTTCCCACACCAGATATCCGGGGGGATGAAGAAGCGCGTTGCCATTGCAAGGGCACTCGCGATTGATCCCGCTATAATAGTAATGGATGAACCTTTTGCTGACCTTGATGCCCAGACGCGGTCAATAATGCAGAAGGAGTTGCTCTCGATCTGGTCCAAATTGCACAAGACTGTAGTGTTCATCACCCATAATGTCGATGAAGCGGTATTCTTGGGGCAATCGATCTTTGTCCTGACAAAGAGGCCGACTAAAGTGAAGGCCGTCTTTTCTATCGATCTGCCCTACCCTCGATTCAGGCTCAGTCCGCCCTTCATATCGTACAGAGAAAAAGTCCTTGAGATGCTCCAAGAAGAGATTGCTTCACTTTGAGGTGAATGGCATTGGCTGAAACACCCGACATGCGCAAAGAGCTAATCGAACCCGCTCTTGTTTCAAACGAATCTTTCATAAAAACGTTAAAACTTGTAATGAAGCGGCAAGGGACCGCAATGAAAGAACTGAGTGAAGGGTCCGGGATTCCCCTGAGCACTCTGAATAAAGTGGTTTCACAGGAAAGGGACCTCCGCCTCTCGACCCTACGCGACATCGTAGGTTTCTTCCAGCCAAAAGTAAATCCCAAAGAAGGCGATTTGCTTATTGGCTTCATCGCCTCAAGATATTCGCTAGATAAATTCTCAAAGCATATGATTGAATGCAATGGCAAAAAATCATAATCAAGGAGTATCCCGCATCCGACATAGAAGGGGCCATAATCGGCGCAATCAAGGCTGAACGGGAAGCCGTGGACGGTCTAATATGTGCATCAATAGTTGCGAATATCATAGAAAAATTCGTCCGAATACCGATTATGAGCATCATAGTGGAGGAATCCAACATTGTCGACTCAATTTCAATATTAGCCGAAAAAATTATGTCCAAAAAGGAGTAACGCTTCACTTTATTAGATCTGCTTCATTTGAACTCTCATTTTTTCTTGGCATTGATTTTTTTTTAAATTTCAAATGAAACGATTGATTTATCTATCGTTTTGAAAGCTAAATCTGCATCCGTAATATTGTTAAGCAATGCTTTAATATTTCTACAATTCTATTTAGCTCGCAACAAAACTCTAGAGTGGAGTCCTATGGCGAAATATGCAGATAAAGTAGATCTATACGACGATCGTGGACGTGTTTTCGCCTCCAAGGTTCCAATCGAGGCTTTGAGTCCATTGCAAAACCCAGCAATACAAAAAATTGTATCCATTATAAAGCAAAGCGTCTCTGTCAATCTAGAGGGCGTTGAGAAAGCTCTTGCGACTGGAGCAGTCGGTGGCAAATACTGCGTGATTAACGGCAGGTCCCTAAATGTGGATCTAGTAAAGAATGCCGCTAGGATCGCTGACACCGTTAAGCAGAACCTCCAAGTCAATGCAGAAGACGACACATCTGTAAAGGTCCTCAAGGGCGGAAAGCAACTGTTAGTAACAGTGCCATCCAAGAGGATGAGCGCCGGTGTCGAATACACAACTGGAGCAACCTCAACAGCAGCAGCCCTCTGTTGTGCTATCGTTGATGAATTCAATGTTAACATGTGGGATGCGGACTTAGTGCACGCCTCAGTTTGGGGCAGATATCCTCAGACTATGGAAATGCTTGGCGGAAACGTGTCTTCGTTACTCTCAGTTCCACAACAGAATGAAGGTATGGGATATGCGCTAAGGAACGTTCCATGCGCACACATAGCCTTAATTACAAAGAAGAATGCCATGAACGCTGCAGCCCTTTCCTCAATCTTGGAACAGGCGGCAATGTTCGAAATGGGAGATGCCATTGGCGACTTCGAGAGACTTCACCTTTTGGGCCTTGCTTATCAGGGACTTAACGTGAACAACTTGGTCTATGATATTGTCAAGGAGAATGCCAAGAAGGGCACTCTCGGCGATGTTGTTATCTCGACTGTCAAGAGGGCAGTTGCAGATGGCATAATCAAGCCGCTCAACAAGGCACCTTCAGGCTACATAAACTACACAACTGACGACCTCAGCAGATGGAACGCATATGCATCAGCAGGCATGCTTGCAGGAACAATGGTAACCTGCGGTGCGGCTCGATCAATGCAGCATACTCCTTCAGTCTTCCTCTACTTTAACGACCTTATCGAAAGGGAGACCAGCCTGCCAGGCGTAGACTTCGGCAGAGCTGAAGGCACAGGTGTAGAAATGGCTTTCTTCAGCCACTCCATATATGGTGGAGGCAACCCGGCAGTCTTTGCAGGAAACCACATCGTGACAAGGCACAGCAAGGGTTTCACAATCCCGTGCGTTGCAGCAGCAGTAGCTCTTGACGCAGGCACAACCATCTACACGCCAGAGAAGATCTCCGGCACGACTGGTGAAGTGCTCAGCGAAATTCCAGAACTAAGGGAACCGCTGAAGTACGTTAATGAGGCTGCAGTTGCTATCAAGGGAGGCATCTAAAATGGCAGCTTATAAAACACAATTCTATCCTGGCAAGTCTAAGGTTGCCGCGAACAGGAAGAAGTACATGGACCCGTCCTACAAGCTTGAGAAGCTCAGGACCGTCAGCGATGACGATATTGTAAGGCTCATGGGCCACAGGGTCCCCGGAGAGGCCTACAAGAGCGTCCACCCGCCTCTGGAAGAGATGGGTGAGCCGGCGTGCCCAATCAGGGAGCTTGTCGAGGCAACACCGGGCGCAAAAGCCGGTGACAGGATCAGGTACATCCAAATGACAGACTCCGTCTACTTCACACCGTTGACCCCGTACATGAGAGCATGGACAGGTCATACAAGGTACCGTGGCGTAGACATCGGCGTACTCTCAGGGCGAGTCCCGCTCGAAGCAAGGGAAAGGGATCTTGAGAAGGTTGCCAAGGAGCTTGTGGAGACCGAAATCTTCGACCCAGCAAGGTGCGGAATCAGAGGTGCCACAGTACACGGCCACTCTCTAAGGCTAGATGAGAACGGCATGATGTTCGATGCACTTCGAAGATTCCAGTTCAACAAGAAGGATGGCGATGTGGTCTATGTAAAGGATCAGATCGGTGTTCCTCTGGATAAGCCAATTTCGGTTGGCAAACCAATCAAGGAAGACGAGCTCAGGAAGAGAACGAGCGAATATAGAGTCGAAGATGTAGCGTTCAGGGACGACAAGGAAGTCATCAGCTTCATCGAGAGGCTCCATATGCTCAGGACAGCCGCAGGCTTTGATCCGAATAGGGTCAAGGGGATCTAAGGAGGTAATGTAAATGAGCTCAGAGAAGAAAATGTTCGTAGAAGCGCTTCGCAAGAAGTTCAAAGAAGCACCAGAGGATAAGAACACAAAATATTACATCTACGATGGCTGGAAACAGTCAAAGCGGAAGAGGGAGTTCGTAGAATCCGCCAAGAAGATTGCAAAGGAAAGGTCCATTCCAGGCTACAACCCTGACATGCACCTCGGTGGAATACCGATGGGCCAGAGGGTACTCATGCCATACAAGATATCCAACACTGACATCTATGTGGAAGGCGACGACCTTCACTTTGTCAATAACGCCGCCATGCAACAGATGTGGCACGACATCCGGAGGACAGTAATTGTCGGTATGGACTCTGCCCACACGGTGTTACAGAAGCGTCTTGGCAAGGAAGTGACTCCTGAAACCGTTAACCACTACCTCGAGGTGCTCAACCACGCACTTCCGGGCGCAGCAGTCATCCAAGAGCACATGGTTGAGACCAACCCAGGCTTAGTGTCGGACAGCTATGTCAAGGTCTTTACCGGCGACGATGAGCTTGCCGATGAGATTGACCCAAGGATGAAGATCGACATCAACAAGGAATTCCCTGCTGACCAAGCTGCACAGCTTAAGAAAGCCATTGGGAAGAAACTCTTCCAAGTCTGCCACATGCCGACCATTGTTTCAATGACTTGCGACGGTGGTACGATGTCAAGGTGGGCAGCTATGCAGATATGCATGGCAATGGTAAACACCTACAAGCTGATGGCTGGTGAGGCCGCAATCGGTGAATTCGCGTTCGCTGCAAAGCACGCCGAAGTCATCGAGATGGGAACACTCATGCCGTGGAGACGCGCAAGAGG
Organism: uncultured Nitrososphaerota archaeon; assembly: GCA_964634735.1. Classification (GTDB taxonomy): domain Archaea; phylum Thermoproteota; class Methanomethylicia; order Methanomethylicales; family Methanomethylicaceae; genus Methanomethylicus. Next base: position 46,514 of record CAZWMA010000010.1, on the reverse strand, counting down.
CCCGAACGAGCCCGGTGGCATACCGCTTGGCTATATGGCAGATATCTGCCAGGCATCAAGGGTAAAGCCGCAGGACCCTGTCTGGGTTTCGCTTGAGGCAATCTCAATGGCAGCAGTCCTCTACGACCAGATCTACCTTGGCAGCTACATGTCGGGCGGTGTCGGATTCACCCAATACGCAACTTGCACCTACACAGACAACGTTCTTGACGACTTCTGCTACTATGGTGCAGAATACGCCAAGAAGAAATACGGCGCTTTTGGCAAGACAAAGCCAAACTGGGACCTCATCAAGGACATCGGCACAGAAGTGTCGCTCTACGGCCTTGAGCAATACGAGAAGTACCCGGCGCTCATGGAGACCCACTTCGGTGGATCGCAGAGGGCAGCCGTTGTATCTGCAGGCGCAGGAGTTGCAGTATCGCTGGCGACAGGCCACTCAACCGCTGGTATCAACGCTTGGTATCTGAGCCAATTGCTTCATAAGGAAGAGATGGGCAGGCTCGGGTTCTATGGCTACGATCAACAAGACCAGTGCGGTTCAGTCAACAGCTTCTCATACAGAAGCGACGAGGGTCTGCCATTCAACCTAAGAGGCTGCAACTACCCGAACTATGCGCTCAACGTAGGCCACCAGTCAGCATACTGTGGTATCGTTTCAGCAGCGCACGGTGGAAGGAACGACGCCTGGACTACAAACCCGATGGTCAAGGTAGCCTTTGCCGACAAGGACTTGAAATTCGACTTTACGCACCCGAGGCTCTGCTTCGGAAAAGGTGCGCTGAGAGAATTCGTCCCAGCCGGCGAGAGGAACTTGATAATCCCATCGCACTAAACAATCTCCTTTTTTCTTTTTTTATTCTTTGGCTGGTTTTTATGCCCTTTAAAAATGGCTTCGAGTCCTTCAAGAGGGTATATGATATTATAAGTTCCCTTTCTTTATTCGAAACAGCGGATGAAGCCAAGGTCGCATATCCAACTTTTCCGAATTTGGCAGAACATATATCGCAGCTCTTCATCGAAGACCGGCTCTTTGATATCATGCCGCGGCTTGATCTTCAGCAGAGTCTCGTGAAAAAATACGTTCCGCCGGTGCGTCCAGCTCTTGACCCGTATACCTCTACACAAATAGGCGTCTTTTCGAAGAATTTTGATGATTATGAAACCGGGCATCTGTTGGATTATCCCGATTGCTGCATAAGATCATTCAATGAACAAGTGCGGTATGCTCTTGATGAATCACATCAGGAAGAATTATCCGTGCTTGGAAAGAAGGGCGAATCCAAGCCATACTTCGCAACCATATCCGGTTTTGTCCCATGCAGCGTATCCTGCGCTGAAGCTCATAGACGGCATCTCATTGCCTTTGTCGACGAGAATCAGGTATCTGCAATGAAGAAACTCGAAAACGATATTGCTCTAGCCCTTCCACATTTCCATTCCGAATATCAAGGAAAGTATTATGAAATCAGGGCAGTCCGATCCGGTTGACAATCTCTTCGACTTCAACGAGGGACGGCACCACATAATCCACGTCCTCACATCTACCTACCCTGTCGTCAGTGGTTGCCCCGCCCCTCTTCACAATCACAGCAACATCCGCCTCGCTCATAGCTGTTAGGTCGTTGATATCATTTCCAACCATGACGACCGCCCCATAAAACCCTCTAAGCCTCCTAACGAGATCCCTCTTGTCCTCAGGCGATGCGTCGAAGATGATATACTCCTTCGGAATTCCCAGGGCTTCTGCACACCTTATTGTCATGTCCTTGCAGTTGCCTGTTGCAAGAAACACATCGGTGCCGCTGGATTGCATCCTGCCGACAACCGCCTCAACTTCGCCATATATCCTTCCGCCTAAACCGACAATTCCCGTGATCTCGCCTTCCTTGTTGATTATGGCTGCAATGCATACTCCAAGCTCTGAGCTGCAATGCTCCTCAGCTTGCTTCGAGATCAGCCTTATTCCATCCGCAACACCTTTTTCAGACAATGAGCTGACCTCCACCGTCGGCACCGGAGCAAATGCCGAACAGCTTGCCTTGAGGCTGACTCCTTTCAGGTTGCCCTTCAAAAGTGCGCTTACAGGTCCACGTATATTGATGAGGGCTTCATTCCTGCCAACGACATACTTCAAAGTGTTCTCATGAAAGATGAACTTACGTGAGGACATGTCATAAATTACTCTGCATGGGTCTATGATGGTGCCTGATTTATCCAAAACTACTGCCTTGCGCATTGACCGGCGCTCCTTGAGTCTGACTTTATTATCCGCCACCGCCGACAGTCCCACTGCCATCTGGCCTGCCTTCATCCTTAATTTCACGCAAGCCATCTTCTGTTTCTCTTTCTTCTCTTTCTGCCGACTTTATAGTCCTCCCCTTCCTATCGAGCCTTTTCTTGCTCGCGTCGACAAGCTCTAACGTATTCTCTTCATAAAGAAGACCTGTTGTATCAAGTTCAGCCCAGTTCTTTCCGTCCAATTCATACAACTTGACTATTTTTCCCTCGGTACCGGTCTTCAGATAAACAACATCCTGACCTACTGCGAACTTCAAGAGAACTCCCCACCCTCCATTATTGCACGTTTCCTATATTTTTTTCCAGCTGCCAATATTACGTTAGATAGGCATTCTGCTAATAAAATATCAGCCTCTCAACGACATTAAATGTTAAGCATTACCTTTCGTATATTTACAGACAACATTATAGTAATGCATTAACGAATCAACCAGACCGTTTCTGAATCGCTTCACTACTTTTTGGACTGGGAATATCACATTAATCTCGCCTATATTGTTAATCTCAAACTGACCTGTCGCGCTCCACTTTCCGCCGATATTATGAATAATTGTCTCTCCTAGGTAACAACCCATTCCAATCAACAGCGATTCGCCGACATATTTTGACCCGAGTGGATTATATTTTTGCATAATGATTTTTTCTAAAGCATCGATGCTATTGGGGCTGTAATCAAGCTTTATCTCAGGCAATAACTCATGAACTATCTTGACGAATGTCTCCGCTTCCTTTTTTGTGGTCAAAGCATACGGCGCTCATTATGAGCCCCTAAATAAACCACCGCCACTTCCACATTTATGGATTATCGAAATCTATCTTTCTCGGTAACCTGCTATCAAAAGCTGAATCCGCAACATGCGTTAATTCTTAAGAAGAAGGAGATTAAAAAACAATAAAAAAAGAGGTGTTTATTAAATTAGCGAAAACACCGCAACACCGAGCAATCCAAGCACTACAGCAATTACAACGAAAATCAAAACAGTCACGATAGCAACAACGAATGCCTTGAGCCATCCGCAGTCAAAGAAGTGCTTTATTAGTGCTAGAATTACGACCAGCATGATTATTGCTGCTATCCATCCTAATGTGAAATAGCCAACAATTGCGTTTACAATTGTACCGATCACTACGATTAATATTGCATCTGTGAACTTTGCCTTCTGCTTCCCAACTAATAGCCGTCCAGCGATCCAAAGTACGGGCGCAAGAACTATTATCCCTACAACCAAGCTAATTATCGTCGATACTATGTCTGCCATCTTGTTCACCATTCTATGTAATGTAGCCGTTATTTTTTTGCTTTTCTATATAACTCCATCCGATTCAAGAATAACGCTGCTTGATTGGCGTGGCATATCACGTCACTTCGACAAAAGATACTACGTTCCTTCTATCTTGGCTCACAAAATTATGCGACTGCGACGTCTTTTGTTATCGGAGCTGGCGCATTGAGTTTAATTCATTAGTTTAATTATGGTAATTTATTATTACACAAAAAAACGATAATTATATAATCGTTAATATTATTAATGCCGCATTCCATATATGAAATAGTAACTTAAATGTCACATACGGTTTTTTTTGAAATGCATTTTTCCGCACCTATTATAGAGCGCTGCAAGGAACCAATATTTACTATGCTTCCACAAATCGTGGAAGTTAAAAATCATCAATTTCAAGGTGGACAGGCACGCAAGTGTTGGGGGTAGTTCAATCACAATAGACCGAAGAGTTGTTTTGAATATGGCCTTTCAACCACTATCTGAAAAAATGAAAGAGGTTCGAGCCCTGAGGGAGCGCTCCAAGCTGGGTGGTGGCGCAGAGGCTATCGAAAAGCAACATAAAAGCGGGAAGCTGACTGCCCGCGAGAGGCTGGAGAAACTCCTCGACCCAGGCAGCTTCGTTGAGATTGACCAATTCGTTGTTCACAGGTGCTACGACTTTGAGATGAATAAAAAGTGCGTCCTTGGCGATGCCGCGATTACGGGATATGGAACGGTGGATAGCCGACCCGTATTCGTCTATTCGCAGGATTTCACATTTATCGGCGGCTCATTAAGCGAGATGCAAGCCAAGAAGATAACAAAGATACAGGATATGGCCATCAAAACAGGCGCCCCATTCATCGGCCTCAACGACTCGGGCGGCGCGAGAATCCAAGAAGGGATTAATTCGCTGGCAGGTTATGGCGAGATCTTCTTCAGGAACGTCATGGCTTCGGGCGTTGTCCCGCAAATCGTGGCGATCATGGGGCCTTGTGCAGGCGGCGCAGTCTATTCCCCCGCCCTCGCCGACTTCATCTTCATGGTACGCAAGACCAGCTACATGTTCATCACTGGTCCGAAGGTGGTCAAGGCTGCAATCGGCGAGGCCATCTCATCCGAGGAACTTGGTGGCGCCGACTCCCACGCAAAGCTGAGCGGTATCGCCCACTTCGCATGTAGCAACGACGACGAATGCATAAATCAGATCAAGGTGCTCCTCAGTTACCTCCCATCGAACAATATGGACGACCCCCCAATCATGGCATGTGCTGACCCACCAGACCGGGCGGACGAGAGCTTAAATGAGCTCGTTCCGGCAGATCCAAAGAAGGCGTATGATATTCACGACGTGATCGACCACATCTTCGACAAGGGATCATTCTTCGAGGTACAGGCGTCTTTCGCACCCAACGCCGTAGTAGGCTTTGCGAGGCTCAGCGGAAAGAGTGTAGGCATTGTTGCGAACCAGCCGATAGCTTACGCCGGATGCCTTGATATTGACTCCTCGGGAAAGATATCCCGGTTCGTGAGGACATGCGACGCGTTCAACATCCCGATTGTAACTCTGGTCGACGTCCCAGGATATTTGCCTGGATCTAGGCAGGAGCACGGAGGCGTGATCAAGCATGGCGCGAAGATCATCTTTGCATACTCAGAGGCAACCGTTCCGAAGCTTACCGTGATAATGCGAAAAGGGTACGGTGGCGGATACATCGCAATGGGTAGCAAACACCTCGGAGCAGACTTTGTATGCGCGTGGCCGACGGCTGAGATCGCGACCATGGGTCCGGAAGGCGCAGTGGAGATAATCAACAGGAATGAACTAGCCCAGGCGAAGACGCCGGAAGAGGCAAAGGCGATCACAATCAAGCTCGCTGCCGAATACAGAGCCAAGTTCGCCAACCCATACATCGCAGCAAACATGGCATATATTGACACAGTCATTTTGCCAAAAGAGACCCGTCCCATACTCATCAGTGCGCTCGAAACGCTTTCAACAAAGAGGGACTTGACGACGTTCCCTCCGAAGAGGCACGGCAACATGCCCATTTGAATGCAACATTTGCCTCCGGTTTTTCCATTTTGTTAATTCTATAAAAGCAGTAGCTTCTCGATATTTGATACGCATTGCGCACCCTGATCATATTCCGCAATCGTGAATACGAAGTCACAGTAAATCCTTTTCATTCTAATTCCGTTGTTAGCATGCCTGTAAATTTAATGCTGATAATATCATAATATTTATTATCGGCTCCCCTTCTCATTTCCAATAGCGAGGGTCATAATTGGAGAATCTCACCCAAGTCATTGCGACAGCGAAGAATTACAAAGGTCTCAAGCGGAAACTCGAGATAGGTGAGATAATCCAGATTTTAGGCGAGTCCAATTATGACGACGCTGGTGTCCTTGAAGTAGGGCGCTTGAAGATTGTTGTCTCTACTGACGGAATTACCGAGGATCTCGTGAAGTCCGATCCTTGGTTCGCGGGGTATTATTCGGTTTTGGTAAATGTCAACGATGTTGTTGTTAAAGGCGGAAAGCCAATGGGCTATGTGAACGTCATCTCAGGATTACCCGCTACAAGGCGAAAGATGGCTGAGGGCATAAAGGCTGGGCTTAACAAGTACGGGCTGAAGCTGCTCAAAGGCCACACCCACCCCGACTCAACGTTTGAGGCGATTGACGCCGCGGTTGTCGGTATTGCAAAGAAGGTTGCAAAGGGGACAGACGCCAAACCGGGTGACAAGCTGATCATGGCGATTGATCTAGCCGGCTCCTTTGGCACTAAAGGGTGGGTAAAATGCTTTGACAGCACCCTCCAGCGGACAAAAGAAGACTTGAATCGGATGATGTCAGTAATTATTATGTCAATCGACAGTGGATATATCACTTCATCGAGAGACATGAGCGCCCCTGGGATATTAGGCAGCCTCGCAATGCTCTGTGAAGCAAGCGGGGTCGGAGCGCAGGTCGACTTGGAAAAGATACCGCGTCCTCCATCCGTCTCGCTCTCAGAATGGCTTGTCTCCTATCCTGCAATGGGGTTCATATTTGCCACAAAAGACGATGCCATATTAGACATCTTCAGAGAGGTAGGGTTTTCTGCCGAGGTCGTTGGTAGCTTCACCTCTTCGAAACAAATTCAGGTATCGCTTGGTTCTGAAAAGGGGACATTCATGGATTTAGGGAGAGAATCAGTCTTTGGGCTGCGCTAGCTCTTCCTTCTCCTCAGGCGTGAAGTATTCTATTACCTCTGCTGGCTTTCCGAGTTTTGCTAGCTTTCCTTCGCGCATCAATATGACGTCTTCACACGTGTTGGATACGAAACCGAGATCATGCGAAACAATGATGAATGTCTGACCCAGCTCATTCCTCGCGTTCTTTATAGAATGCGAAACATCCTGCTGTGTTATGGGGTCCATCGTTCCGGATGGCTCGTCAAGGATTATGATGATGGGCTCGCGTATCAGCACTTGTGCCAATGCAACACGATGCCTTTCGCCTTCGCTCAACTCGTCCGGGTACTTCTCCACGGTCTCGTCTATGCAGTTCTCATCAAACCCTGATGCAGAAAGAACGCTATGCGCCTTGAACTTCGCAAACTCATCAGGCAGCTCCAGACCTATTGCTTCCGTAAGGTTTTCGAGGACCGTTCTGTGCGGATAAAGCGTGTATTCCTGATGCAATAGCCCTATGTATGGCGTTGCCCTTCCTCTGCCCAACGGACCTGGCTCTAGCATGCTTACCCACTCATCTCCTATCTTCATCTCGATGGTTCCGGATGTTGGGGATGTAATCCCGCATATGGCTCTTGAAAGCGTCGTCTTCCCTGCGCCACTCACGCCTATTATGCCCAGAATCTGCTTCTCTTTGACTTCAAAGCTCACCCCGTCAAGAGCCTTAACGACGCCCTTGTCGATTGAGAAGTAGTGCTTCTTGATGTCAGTAATCTTCAGTATCACTCCGCCCAGTTCCTTCGGCGGCGGAATATCTTCCGGCTTGAGCTTATTCATGAATTTTTGAATGACGGCCTTCGTATCCCCAAATGTCTCGATTTTGCCGTTCTCCAGCAATATCGCTTTATCTGACAGCGCTGCTACCGCTTCTGGCAAGTGGGACGTTACGAGTAGTGTCGTCCCCTCTTTCTTCAGTTCTTCGGCAAGGATTTTGTAAATGACCTTCGCATTTATCGGGTCAAGCGTTCCTGTCGGTTCGTCAGCGAGCAACAGCACCGGATTCAGGGCCAATTGCCTCCCGAGCACTACCCTTTGCTTCTCGCCACCACTCAGGTCCCTCGCCGTATGGATGAGCCTATGCGACAGCCCGATGCTCTTGGCAATCTCGATTGCCTTCTTATTCATATCCTCCTCAGGCATCTCCGCTTTGCATAATGCCTCGACGAGGTTCTCGTAAACTGTCATGCTGCCATACAATGCAAACGTCCGCTGGAACATTATGGCAATCCTGTTCCGGAGCGCCTTTGCGTTGGAATCATTCTTCCAAAAGTCAACTTCCTTTAGTTCCATCTTGCTGAAGCATCTCGGGCATACCTTTCCGGCTTTGCTTGGGCCGTCTATATGCTCGCACTCTTTGCAGATGGCTATCCTGTATGTTATCTTGCCTGTGGTTGGAGCATAGTCCGATATTCCCTTCAGCATAGATAATAGAACGGTCTTTCCCGAGCCGCTCCTCCCAATTATCCCTACCCTCTCCCCTTCCGAAATGGTTAATGTGACATTACTCAGGACTTCTTTTGCGCCGAACTTCTTTGATACACCGTCGATGATTATGAACGGCTCACCCATGAAGCACACCGCAGAACATTCTATCTTGAAAATCGTGATATATAAACAAATTGAAGCTATAGCCTATGCGTCAAAGAACCCTACTCTGTTGTTTTACCTGATTTTATTGTGCATTCGATCTCCTTGAGGACATCTATTGCATCAATTCGCTTCTGGTCTACGCGCCTCTCTTTTAATAGCGCAACTATCTTCCTGCAGCGGTCAGGCTTTACGCCCAGCTGCAACGCTCTCTGCCCGATCCTCAGTGGGTTCCTGAATTGAAACGGGGTCTCACTCGCCGCCTTAATGAAGATCGCATTCTCGTCTGGAGCCACTTCTCCTGAAAACGTGAGGCTATCCAGTGTTGCCCTGATGTTAACGAGTGGCTCGGATATCTGGCTCAATGTTTCAGGATGGAAGACAAGGGCCACCTCATCGTCGGAATTGATCTTTCCTTCCTTATACCACTTGTATACTGCGCCAACCCCAACCATTCCGTACGAGTCCATCTCTGAAGCCCTTATGGCCCCCATGCTAGAGCCCCCTATCACTTTAACGCCTCTTTCAACGGCGTATAGGATCTCCCTGTGGGCAACAGCGTTACGCTGGTAGAATACCCCATCAATCAAGCCGATTACCTTAAAACCTTCATCCGTCGCTGCAACGAGGTCCCCCCTCCCCGCCGGCGGGCGGAAAATCGCTTCTGGAAGTATCGCCTTCGCCTCTAACAGTGGAACGCTTGGTCCCAAAAATACAACTACCTTGATAAACGCTTCTGGCAATAAACTATCCCCTGGGTGACTGCACCCTTAGCCTCTTGCCAGCCCTGTCCTTATCCATCGCGAATACCTCCAGACCCGGGACGATTACCCTTACTGCTGGCACCCCTGTATCGTTGCGAGTGAGGTCCACGGCGACGACCTCTTCCAAGCCTACCGATGACAACCGCCGGAGGGTATGCCTTATATCATCAAGAAAATCTGGACTCCTGAACGACGGCATCTCCTTAATATCTTCAGTAGCTCCCGCAGACTCGAACCATTTCCTATTAATCCGCTTCATCCTTTCATAACCGACTCTCCTCGCAAAATCTGCCTTGTAGGTGTCTTCCCTTGTCCCATGTATCGTCGTGAGCCTGCTCTGGACCGCCTCCGTTAAGGCGCGTATCACTGCGATCTCGGGCTCAAGATGAGTCCCAACTCCAAGCGAAAGGAGTGCCGGATCCCTTGTCATTTCGTCATCAAGCGCCACCGCAACAGTTGCGACCCCGACGTTTGACGTTATGTCTTTGGCATGCGCCTTCACATTCGCCGATGTCAATTTGCCTATTATATCGCCGACCGGACCGCCCATTCCCGACTCTATCCTCAAGTCCCTTCCCTTCAGTGCGCCTCGCTCGAAGAGAGACCAGGCGTCCCTCTCTATCACTTCCATAAGCGCATGAAAGACCGCCTCCTCGAGGACATTGCCTACCGCAAGCCCGTTCGTGTTGGTTCTGAATAGTTGGTTTGTTCGGCTATACGGATGGAACACTGCTTCGGCTGGTACGAGTATCCCCTTATCTTTGACGATAGAATATCCCATGACCCACTCAAGGGGATCAGAACTCCTATAGTTGCCCGTCGCAGGCAATACAAGGCTAGATGGATCCAAAACTTCACTGCCGCCTCTGACTCTGGCAACTTCAAGCTCATCGTAGCTTCCCTGAATCAGCACCCTGCCCCAAGGTTCAGCCGCATGCCTCTCCATGCCCTCCATTATCGCCGAGACCTGTGCCTCATCAGGAGTATACCCCTTGCCTGCATAAACAGTGACTGCTCCGCTTGCTGCGCCAGGTCTGACCGACGTGAAGACAGGAATGCCTATCCTGTCCAACCCTGTTATATCTGCGACCCTGGTAATCCCTGCGTTGCGTATGGTCCTCTGCACCCGACTAAGTGTATCAAAAGGCGACGTAGCGCGATGCGTATCTAAGGTGTAGTTTTTAAGAGCCGGCTTGAGAATCATTCTCTTCACTAGCCGTCGCCTATTTCGACTCTTCCAGATCCTTCATGCCTGATACCATCACTGCCACGCCGACACAGCCGATAAGATTCGGCCTCGCAGGAACTATCATCTCGACGCTCAATATCTCCGAGAGCGCTTTCACGAGCCCCTTTAGCAGGGCAGTAGAGCCAACCTGGATTATCGGGTATCTTATGTCAATCTCTTGAAGCTGCTGCTCAAAGACCTGTTCAGCTACACTGTGACAGGCTGCTGCCGCTGCATCCTCCGGCTTTGCACCACCAGCGAGTCCGGCAACCAAATCTTGGAGGCCGAAGACGATGCAGTAAGCGTTCATTGGAACCGCCTTGTATTGCCCTCTAGCTGCCATAGCGCCGAATTCCTCCATTGACACTCCAAGCCTCTTCGCGCTGGTCTCGAGGAACCTGCCTGACGCTCCTGCGCAAGCGCCTCCGACCGTAAAGCTGTCGGGTATGCTGTCGTATAACGTGACCGCCTTGTTATCCATTCCACCGATATCTATTACCGTCGCGTCTCCTCTTTGCCTGTCTGTAAGGAAGAGGGCGCCTTTGGAACAGGTCGAGACCTCCTCCATGGCCAACTGCGCCTTGTACTTCTGCTTCAGTATAGTCCTTCCATAACCGGTAACGCCAACTGCCTCAAGAGAGTCCTCGCTGAGCCCTGCCTCCTTTAAAGCCTGTTGAAGGGCTGCCATTCCGGACTCAAGGACGCCTATGCTTGGGAGCCAGCCACTGCCGATGATCTCATTATTCTTCATCACTACTGCCTTGGTGGTAGTTGAGCCCGAGTCAATTCCAGCCGTGATGCCTTCCTGCTTCGTCCTCGCGAAGAGCGGTTTCTTGCCAATTATGTTCACGAGGGCTTCCATCCTTAGCAGCAGCGCACCCGCCTTCGTCCTCTCGGTGAATGAGTATGTAACGACCGGTGTTTTGGTCTGGCTTTGGATATACCTCCTGATAATGCTCCTCACAAGTGCGCCTTCCGCGCACCTGAAGCAGCTTGCGATGAAGATTCCGTCAGCATCGACCTTGCCCTCAACAATGGCTTTAGCCCGAGCCATCATGACCCTCAGACCTGGGCTTGCCACATGAAATCCAATTTCATCTTCGATCGTCTTTATCTCTGCTGCCTCAACCTCTGGGATGAATATCTTTCCGCCAACTATCTCCGCCGCCTTCTCAATTTCCTGCTGAATGCCGCTGTATTCTGTGCCGCAAGAAATCTGCGCAATCCTGACCATCCAAAACACCTGTGATGCAATCCGCTTGCTTACCTTTTTATGAAAGCTGCTTTTTCAAATAAACTTTCCTGAATTCAGCGACAGCTATCTTTTTCGCTCATTTTATTCTTATCTCTACTATGTCCTTATCTTCAAGCACGTGCTCTGAGCCGACTCTCTCCCCTCCATAATTTACCGAGCTTCCCCAGATTCGGGCCAATTTGAACTGCTTGAAGAACTGCGAATGCACTATCTTCGCGATATCGCTGACCGTGGCTCCGGCTTTCACAACGATTGCCTTCTTGGCGGGCTCACCTGCGAGCTCCTTCGTATATACTCTTATTATCCCGAGCGATTCGAAGAGCTTTTTATTTATGCCCTCGAGCCCACGTTTGGACTTTGCAGAGATGCCAATGGCTCTTCTCTTCGTTGCCTTCTCGAACTCCTCAACCGCATGAGGGGCAATATCCACCTTGTTTATTGCCAGAAGCGATGGCTTGAAGGTCCTCGTCTGCTCTAACGACTCTACAATATCTTCCTTCGTGGCATCCCCCCAGATCCTAATAATGGCATTTCTGACCCCCGCCTCTTTCAGTATCTTCTCAATTTCTTCAACTTTGCACAAGATTCTGCCCGTGCATGCTATCTGGAAACCGCCACCGTTGGACTTTTCGATCTCGATCTTCCTTGTTCTCTTGTCAAGCGTTATGCCCGCCAGTGTGAACTCCTTCAATATGACATTGAACTGATTTATCGCATCAGTTCCGTCCAGCACTATTATCAAACCATCAGCGTTCCTCGCTAGACTCAGCAGTTGCGACCCCCAGGATGCCCCGTAATACGCACCCTTGAAGATGGCTGGCGAATCCAAGAGTTGGAACTGTATATCTTCAAACCTGAGCATTCCGGGGCTGGGCTCTTTTGTCGCGAATAAGTGGTCGCCAACCTCAACCTTGGCATTAGTCAGAGCGCCGAGCAGCGATGTCTTCCCTGCCCCCGTCATCCCAATTATTAGGATCTGCGCCGCGCCCTCCTTCTTAATCGAAAAACCGCCTCCGCCGCTGCTGGACGCCTTCCTCCTCTTCTGCAGATCCTGCTCCTCTTTGAGCAGAGAGAGCCGTCTCCGGAGGTATCCCCTCATCTTCTCGTTCCCTTTATGTTCGGGGATGCTTGAAATGAATTCCTGAAGGTATCTGATCTTCTCTGGTAGCGTCTTTGCGTTGATGTACCTCTGCTCTGCTGCTTTCGCCTGCGGAGGTATGTTTGCCGGCACGCGCTACACCGTGATTAGAATGTATTCTTGAAATAATAATGATTCGCTTTTTTGCTTCAACGCTTCTCCCTGTTGGCAGCATAAGCCATTCTCGATATCCTGATTATCCTATCTGCGAGCTTGGTTGCGTTCTCTTCAAAGAAATATGCGTTGGGTTCTATTGCAAAGCCGCCTTCATCGATTATGGCGTCTACCCAGTTGCCGTTCTTGTTGACCACGCTCTCAGCGAAATTTAGCAGTTCATCCTCATTGCCCTTGTGATTTTGGCGTCTTTTGAGAACGACGTAATTCAAGTTGAGCTTCTGTATCGCATCAAGCACACACTCGTCATACTTCACATTGATCGCCGACCTAAACTTCGGGTTAACGTTCATGACTGCAAGCAGAAGCTTTGCGAGATGACTAGACACCCCGAACTCTGGGTCCATTAGCGCCTTGACCTTTCCTCTTATCTTGACCATCCTTCCGGGTATTCCTGCCACATCTGCTATTCCCTTCGCATCCTTTATTCCCATTACGATATTGCTATAGACCTCAGGTACAATCTCCGCGAATTCGGAAGAGCTCTCGAGGAGAGAGACTGCCGCCCGCAAGTCCCCGAGTGTAACCCTCCTAACGTCCGATATGTCTGCAAGGCTCATGTGCAGCTGCATGCAGATCGTGCAGCGCTCCTCATCCAACTCTGTTATTTTGATCTTATGCGCATGGCATATTGCCCCTCCCCTGCGAAGGCTCAAGCATATTTCACAAATATTGTTTACCAAATCAACGTGTGTGAGCCGCTTCGTTGCAATCTCAGAGGTCAGGTTCTTTGAAATGCTCTTGAGTTCCTCGATGCTGAATGGAGGTGGCGTCATCGCTTCGGCATCCTGTGCAAGATATCCGCTCACGGCCGCCTGAGTCACGCCGAGCCTTCTTGCAATCCTCGTCTGAGTCCAGCCATAGCTCTCCGCGAGTTCCTTTGCGACCAGAGTCCTGAGTGCCGGCAGCAATGACCTTACGGTGAGTTCACAAGGAGGGTTCACGCAGTATCACCATAACCAACTTATTTATAATATTATATTAATTGCTTATAAAACTACTTTTTCTTGGCAAGAAGCGCACAATCTTGACATTCGCCCCATCAAATTCAAAGCTTTAAATAAATTGACTGCTAAAATCTCATGAGGTCATTTTGTTGCATGGCGTTCCTGTCGCATTAACAATCGCAGGGTCAGACTCGGGTGGAGGAGCAGGCATCGAGGCGGACCTGAAAGCGTTTGCCGCACTTGGGGTGCACGGCGTTGTAGCAATAACAGCGATAACAGCGCAGAACACAACCGGTGTCTTTGCTGTGAGCGAATTATCGTCAGAGATTATCCGTAGCCAAATCGACGCTGTCGTTCCTGACTTTGGGGTCAAGTTTGCAAAGACCGGCATGCTCTCCTCCTCATCAATAATTCGAGCAGTCGCTAATGCGGTGTCCGACCACAAGCTGCATCTCGTCGTCGATCCAGTGATGCTTGCGAAATCTGGGGCGCCATTGCTGAAAAAGGACGCTCTTACCAGCCTTAAGAAACTGCTGCTTCCTCTAGCAGACGTAGTGACTCCAAACATCGATGAAGCCGAAGCCCTTTCTGGGTTTAATATAAACAGCGTAAATGATATGGAAACTGCGGGAAAAGCAATTTTAAACTTGGGGCCTAAGGCAGTAGTCGTGAAAGGCGGTCACCTTAGGGGTGAACCAATCGACATGCTACTAACTCGGGAAGGGCTGTTAAAGCAGTATAGAGGCGTAAGGATCCCCTCCGGTTCTACCCATGGCACCGGGTGCAGCTTCTCCGCCGCAATGACCGGGCTGCTATCGAAGGGCGCCTCGCTCGACGAGTCCGTATTAGGTGCCAAAGAATTTGTCCGTAACTCCATTTTGTATGGTCTTAATTTAGGAAAGGGCGTTGGGCCTGCGAATCCAATGAGCAATCTTGAGATCGATGCGGAGAAGTTCAGGGTCACCTCAAAGATGAACGACGCTCTCTCTATACTCGAGTCCGCTGAGGGGCTCTCGCTGCTATGTCCTGAATGCCAAATCAATATCGGAATGGCTCTCCCGGTGCCCTACGCGCGCGAACAAGATGATATCTGCGCAATACCTGGACGGATTGTGAAGGCAGGGGGTCGCTTGAAAGCCAGTTCTTTCCCTTCTTTTGGGGGGTCAAGGCACATCGCCAAGGTAATCCTTGCAGCCATGTCTTACGATCCTTGCTCGCGATCAGCGATGAACATCAGGTATTCTGAGGAGATCCTCGATGCCTGCGTGAACTTAGGCTATGCGATTTCGTCGTATGACCGGGCGCAGGAGCCTGACGATGTGAAGCGCAGCGAAGGAGCCTCGATTCCATGGGGCGTTACTGAAGCCATTAAATCCGCAAAGAAAGTACCTGATGTAATCTTCCATAGAGGCGACATGGGAAAAGAACCCATGCTAAACATATTGGGAGCGGATGCCGTAGAAGTCGCCATGAAAGCATGCGCAATAGTTGGAAAGCTCTTGGAGCGGTAATTTGACACCCTACTCGGACTTATATCCAATTATCGATATGCGAAGCCCTAACCTCTGTCCCGATGCACAAACCATTCCTTATGCCCTCGATGTAAGAGTTCAGCTTGAAGACAGGCACCACAAATGCACCATTGCCTTCAATGATTGATTCCTGGTACAGTGTAATCAATATCGGTATTACCGTCGCTTTCTTCCAGTTCTGTATCCCCAGCCTTCCAAACTCCTGAATCTTGGAGGCAAACTCATCCGCCCTTACCCTCTGCGCCTCCGCCGCCGTCCTTAAACCTGACGACTTGCCTGACCTTATACTCCAGTGCTTGCAATCTGCAACAATTATTCTGGGTGACGATATCGCCACAACATCGATTTCATACCTCTTCTTTCTGGAAGAGAACCTGAAATTCCGGCAGGTTCTATAGCCGTTTGCTGAAAATATCTCAGAAGCAATTCCTTCGAAATCCTGCCAAGTCATCTCCTTCGCTATGCTCTCCAAGTCCTTGCCATCCATGAGCATGGATTGAACCTCTTCCAAAGTAGGCGTCAGCATGCTGGATTTGGTCCCCTCAAATCCTGGGTATCGGTGGCATCCTCAGCTTGTGGGCATTACATTCAATCCTTCTCATGACCTTGTCGACCAATTCAGCTCCCCCTTCTCCTAAAATGCCTGCTATCTCGCCTCTGCCCATCTTCCTGTCCATCAGCAAATGCAAAATCAAATCAACCTGTTCATAGTTCATGCCAAGCTCCCCCTCTGCCGTTTGACCATTCCATAAGCGAGGGCTGCTCTTTTTCTTCACTATGCTCCTTGGCACTCCAAGCGCTTTAGCAAGCTCCCTTACCTGAGTTTTGAATAGCCCGCCTATCGGAAGGATGTCCGCTCCACCATCGCCATATTTTGTGAAATATCCTATCAAGAGTTCACTCCTATCCCCGCTTCCTGCCACGATCCTTCCCTGGGCGTTAGCGTAATAATACAGCATTATCATCCTAAGCCTCGCTTTGACATTGCCGTCAGCGACCCTGCTCTTTGGGCACGATACTGCTGAAAACACGCAATCGGCAGCTCTTGTAATATTGACTATCTTATGCTCTATCCCTAGATTTTTTGCAAAGCTCATTGCATCGTTGTGGTCTTCCCGTGGGGTTGAATTATCTTCAGGCATTATGAGCGCAAGAACATTTGAGCTTCCCAGCGCCTTTACTGCGAGCGCAGCTACCGTAGCCGAGTCGATTCCACCGCTCAACCCCAGCACCACTCCCCTACCTCCCGCTTCTTTCTTCAGAAATCCCCTGATTTTCTTCTCCACTTTTGCATAATCAAGAAGGGGGAGTGCTTCAGGCTCCATCTAAACCATCCTGGAGATACCATATCGAAGATTATATAAAAGCTTAAATCCATAACTACCTTCAATTAACAAATCAGAGTGTGTCTTTAATGGCATCAAAAGATCAGATGATGGGGTTTGGAATTCTTGGCGTTGCAATAGTCCTCGTGATCGTCTATCTCTGGGCACTCCTTTTATCGCCTTGGGAGTTCGTTATTGGCGATTACCCTCTACGATGGTGGGCGTTCATTTTACCCGTCGCTATTCTGGTGATAGGCGTGCTCGGAATAGCTGCTTGGATTGGTTATACGATGGCGACAACACCTCCACCAAAACCGCTTGAAGAAATACCTGAACTTTCGGAAGATGCGGAGAAGAAAGATGAGTCTGGAAAGGCTCCGCCGCCACCGCCTCCGGAGCACAAATAATCAAGCCCTTTTGGGCATTTTTATCTTTTTAAAGATCGACTGAAATAGTTAAATTATGCCTATTCCATACTTCTCTTCAGTAGACTGCAGGTTTTTTGCATTAACCCGCCGCGCGAAGCCTGCGCAATAATGGGTGAGCAAGATTGGGCATTAAATATCCGCTAATATTGGTCAACTTCAAGACATATTACGAGTCCACCGGCTCTAACGCTTTGACTATCGCAAAAAAGGCTGAGCGCATAAGCCGAGAATATAGCGTATCCATTGCATTAGCTTTGCAGCCTGCCGATATCTTCAGAATCGCGAGTGCAGTGGAACTGCCTGTCTTCGCGCAACACGTCGATGCTGAAAAGCCTGGGGCACACACTGGCTATGTGACCCCTGAATCGGTCAAAGATGCAGGCGCATGTGGTACGCTGATCAATCACTCTGAGCATAGGCTGCGCATCGATATCATCGAAGAGACGATACTTCGTTGCAGATCGTTGGGTCTACTCACGTGCGCGTGCGCAAACACCTCGCTCGTTGGCAGGTCGCTCGCTACGATGGAACCCGACATGATTGCTGTGGAGCCTCCTGAACTGATCGGGAGTGGCATCTCTGTATCCAAAGCTCAGCCAGAGATCATCACGGCGTCCGTCAAGGCGATACGAAGCATTAGCAAGAAAGTTCACCCCCTTTGCGGCGCTGGAATAACGGCCGGGGACGACGTCTCCTCATCGCTCAAGCTTGGTGCCGAAGGGATTCTAGTTGCATCTGGTGTAGTGAAGGCAAAAAATCCCGATTCCATCTTGGCATCGTTCGCAAAAGCCTTACAACAATAATCTTTAATGTGCATTTTTATGCATAAATGTTTAAATATGCATATTTGTTGCTATGCTATCCTATGGTGTAAACTATGGGTGACCGTCTTTGGCAAAAAAACTCTAAGAGTCGACCTATCTGTCGATGATATTCCAAAATACTGGTATAATATACTCCCCGACCTCCCTGAGCCGTGTCCTCCACCGCTGGATTCAAAAACTAAGGCGCCACCGACCTTTGAGGCACTCAACACGATCTTCACGAAGAGCTTGCTGGCACAGGAGATGTCGACGGAGCGTTTTATAAAAATCCCTGAGGAGCTCCGGACCTTATACATTAAATTTTCAAGACCGACCCCGCTCATAAGGGCAACGCGCTTGGAAGAGTACCTAAAGACTCCAGCGGAGATCTACTTCAAATACGAGGGCATATCTCCCGTGGGGAGCCATAAGGGCAATACTGCACTTGCCCAAGCTTACTACAATATGGTTGACGGCACCGAGAGCATCTATACTGAGACTGGCGCAGGCCAGTGGGGAACCGCTCTCGCCCTTTCATGCAGCCTGTTCAATCTGAAGTGTACTGTCTTCATGACAAGAGCATCTCATGACCAAAAGCCATACCGGCGCATACTAATGGAGGTATACGGCGCCAAGGTGCATGCCTCACCGAGCAAGGTTACTGCCTTCGGTCGCAAGACGCTCGAGAAGCGCCCCGATCACCCTGGAAGTCTTGGCGTCGCAATAAGCGAAGCAATAGAATGCGTTCTGGAGAATCCCAAATCAAAGTACTCCTTGGGATCCGTGCTGAACCACGTCCTTCTCCATCAGACCATAATCGGACAAGAAGCCAAGATGCAGCTGGAGCTCATCGACCGGAAGCCAGATTACGTCATAGCATGCGTTGGCGGAGGCAGCAACTTCGGAGGAGTGGCATACCCGTTCATCCACGACAAGCTCAAAGGCTCGTTGGAGGCCGAGTTCATAGCCGTTGAGCCAAGCGCCGTTCCTTCGTTTACAAAGGGGACCTATGCATATGATTTTGGCGACACTGCTGGCTTGACCCCGTTGCTTCCGATGTACACTGTTGGCCATGATTTCGTATCCGAACCGATACATGCAGGCGGTCTCAGGTACCACGGCAAAGCTCCCTCGTTGAGCTCGCTTGTAAAGAGCAAGGTGGTGAAGCCTGTCGCTGTAAATCAATGCGAGGTCTTCGATTCCGGAAAACTCTTTGCAAGGCTAGAAGGGATATTGCCGGCACCTGAAAGCGCCCACGCTCTCTGCCAGGCGATTAAGGTCGCTGAAGAGTGCAAGAAGAAGAACGAGAAGAAGGTTATCCTCTTCAACATGAGCGGTCATGGGTTGCTTGACTTGGGTGGGTATGGCGAGTATCTCGCAGGGCACCTGACCGATTGCCCCCCTTGTGCAATCAACTTCAAAGGTATAGTATAGTGCACTCCAAGTGCACTTTTTTTTAAATCTTTTTAAGGTAGTTGCAGCTAAAGTTTATTCCCGGAATACTTTGCTTTCGGAGGTGAACAATGTGGCTGAAGAAGTAAGAGCTCCAATAATGACTGCAATGCCTAGAGACGTTATCCTGGTCGGCAAGAAACCAACAATGAGCTATGCAACCGCTGCACTGATGCAGCTTAAGGATACCAACGCCATTACCATAAAGGCCAGAGGTATGTCTATATCTTCTGCAGTCGACGTTGCTGAAGTACTGACCAAAAAACTCATGCGAGACGAGGCGTTCACTGAGTCAGTGACGATTGGTACAGTCAAGCTAGGCGAACCAGAAAGGAACGTTTCTACAATCGAGATCAGAGTCGTGAACAAGATTAAAAAGTGATCTTGAGAAACGCCTTTTTCTCTATTTTTTATATTTTTTTATCATCGCAGTTGAATTATGCACCAATTGTAATCAGCTTATGGATACCTTTGTGACTGTAGGCACCTTGAGAAGTTCCGCGACCACTTCGCCTGGCACCTGCCTCTCTGTTATGATAAGGAGCTTTGGGTCAGGGTTCAGGTCTGGGTCTTCAGCGAGTATCTGTCGAATGCCGACATTGGCATTTGCTATCAGCTCAGTCGCTTTGGCAATTACGCCCACTGCCGCCGAATGTGCCCTTATCTCCAAGACACCGTATCCCAATGCAGGCGCGACATCCTTCAGAAAGCTCCCTGCTGGTTTCAGACCCAAAAAGATCTTTCTCATCCGTTTATCGTGAAGTATGTCGTCGACTGCATCCCTGACAACCCTCCTGTCCACCGATGCCGCTCTTGCAATGCTCGAGTCCGTTATCTCGACCTCCCCGCAGGCTATCTTTCCCTCTTCGTTGACCCTAAACCCCAGCTCAACCATGAGCCTTGCTACCTTTAGCTTGGCTGGCGAAGCTTCAAAGAAATCCATTATCTCTTTCCACAAGATAATCACTATGTACCTTTTTGTACATCACTGATTATATATGATTGTTGGGTTGTTTTCGCATAGTCCGAGAAGCTGACTTGCTATGGGCGTGCCCTTAGAACCGGGCAATCAATCGTCGAACCCTACGATTATGGTCCCCAGTTTCGGGTCGCTCATATTCGCTTCCATCCTCTTCTTGATGAATATATCCGCTGGCGGGGAGGGGCTCCCCACAACAGCCGAGGGTCCAAGCCTCTCCGGCATCTCTAACGGCATTATGTGGATCCTGAGTTCGTTCTGCTTCCCCCTCATCAGTTTCATCATGTCCTTGTAGAATACGATCTCCCCGACAACAAGGTCTCCTCTACTCTTGCACTCCTCCAACTTGGTCGGGTCAACGATCTCCTCTCCCACTATCTCGCAGCCACACACCATCTTAATGAGCGAGATGCGAGGCCACCGCATCGTTCCGTCCGACAAGCATCCAAGCACGTGTTTCTTCTTGAGCGATTCCCTGACGCCGATATTGAGCCCCTTGCACATTCCCATCAGGACGCTGTTCTCCGCTTCGGACTCGAGCCTCTCTATCTCCGCCCGATCCTCGTCCGTCAACTCAACGATTTTGAGGATGCCCTGCATCTTTGCGAGCTCTTTCATAACATCAATTGTCGATTCATCTATTGACATAAATCCTTACCACCTTTGGGGCTTTTATTATCTGGACCGTCTCTGGAAAATCATTAAGCCTGCTGTTCGGCATGTACATTGCATTAATATACTCTTCCATGAATATCGGCTCAGCCGCAAGCTCGACATATTTCATCTTATATGCAACATCAATCGCCTCACGCCTTGAGGTAAGGGACTTCAGGCAAATCCTAGCGCCAGATCCCGCTGTATTGCCA
Source organism: uncultured Nitrososphaerota archaeon (assembly GCA_964634735.1). Taxonomy (GTDB): domain Archaea; phylum Thermoproteota; class Methanomethylicia; order Methanomethylicales; family Methanomethylicaceae; genus Methanomethylicus. The sequence continues at coordinate 25,234 of CAZWMA010000010.1, read as the reverse complement.
GTGAATGATATTCTGTCAAGCGGCATCTCCGGTATCATGCCCAGTATCCTAGCGCTTGCCGGATCGATATAATTGCCAAAAGCGCCCGCGATTATTATCTCATTAAGGTCCTTTGCGAGATGCCCGCCCTTCCGCATAAGCGTTCTGAATCCCGCATACATCGCCGCCTTCGCTTTTTGGATCTCCCTTACATCGTCCTGCGACACCACGAGGTCCTCCTTGCGGGCGGCTGTCTCCTCCTTCGGTATGAGCACAAACTCCTTTCCGGTCGGGGTCACTTTGACCCTCTTGTGCCCCTCAACTAGTTTGCCGGAGGTATCGAGAGCCCCGCATTTCAGCATCTCTGCTATCGCATCGATAATCCCCGAGCCGCATATCCCCCTTGCCTTCTCGTCGTCAATGGTCTTGCAGCTTACCCCTTCATCTGATATCTTTACCTTCTCCACTGCGCCGCTTGCCGCTCTCATCCCGTTCTTGATATGCGCCCCTTCGAAAGCCGGTCCTGATGCCGTGGAGCATGACCATATGCAATCTTTGTTGCCGAGCATCACCTCTGTGTTGGTCCCTACGTCCATAAGCAGCGTGAGCTTCTCCTTCTCGTGGAGCTTGCAAGCAAGCACGTCTGCTATGGCATCTGCACCGACAAACCCTGCAACATTCGGCAGCGTGTGGACGTTGCCTGAAGAACTAATCAATACTCCCATGTCTCTTGCCTTGATGTCGTAAGCCCTGCCCAATCCGGCCGGGTAGGGAGATAGGCCAAGGCTCTTCGTATCGACCCCTACAAATAAGTGGTGCATCGCGGTGTTTCCGACTGCTACCAGTTCGTAAAGCTCGTCCTTCATTATGCCTGTCTCTTGGCACCCCTTCTCGATAAGCTCGTTAATCCCGTTGATTATCGTCCTCTGGACATCTTGAAGCTCCGTTTTGCCCTGCGCAGCGTAGTTGATGCGGGATATCACGTCTTCACCGTAACGTATCTGGGGGTTCATCATTCCATCCGCAAAGATGAGCCCGCCATCGCTTAAGTCAACTAAAAAAACTGCAAGCTTTGTAGTCCCGATATCAACCGCCACTCCGAAAGATCTCTTGCTTGTATTTCCCGGCTCAATCCCTATGATCTCTTTCCCTCCAAGCACAACGGCTGTGGCTTTCCAATCGCCTGCCCTCAGCATTGCCGGCAGCTTCTTGCCTATCAGGTAATCCAGCTTGAGGTCCGCAAACCCCTTCGACGCAAGCGCGGCATACAGCCGCAAGTCGTCCGCAGTGGTATCTGTAATCGTCGGTGGGCTCATCTCAACGTAAACTTTCTGCACATTGCTTCTGATTTCAACTGCCGGCTCCTTGCCCATGATCACTAGGCGCTGCCTCCCGACCCTGCTTTGGTCTGGGACTCTTATGGTGACGTTGCCTCTTACTCTGGCTTGGCAAGCGAACCTGTAGCCCTTCTGCAGCTTCTCCGGCGGGATGCGCTTCTTCTCAATCTCAGTGACCGGCGAGAGTTGCCCTTCGATGACCTCAACGAGGCATTTTCCGCAGTAACCCTTGCCCCCGCATATTGTCGCGAGGTCTACCTCACCCTGAAGAGCCGCATCCATTAGCGACACGCCTTCAGGCACGCTTGTCCTCATACCCTCTGGTAGGAATTTCACTTCATGCATTTCTGCTCATCTCTATGAAACGATTGACTGCTTCCTTTGGCTGACCATCTATTACTATCTTGCCATCTTTTATTACAACGCAGCGGTCAGAAACTTCTTCAACAAAATCAAGTTGATGGCTTACCAAAATAATAGCTGGCTTTAGCTTGAGCTTGACCCTCTTTATAGAGTTCGATACTACCCTGAGCGTGAGCGGGTCCAAATCCCCGAACGGCTCATCGAGTATGAGTATGCGGGGCTTCCCTATTATCGCCAATGCGAGCGCAACCCTGATCTTCTCCCCCCCCGAAAGCTCGTATGAATGCCTGTCAAGCACCTTATCGTCAAGGCCCATCAATCCCAAAGCTGATATCGCGACATCCTTCGCGACCTCAGGGTCCTTGCTCTTGAAGAGCTCCTTAAGGACATCCCTATCCATGCCTATCTCCTTGAGCTTTGCTTGGGCTTCAACGTCCGGCATATCCGCAACCCTGTGCAGCACGTCTACCGTCTCTTCACTAATGCCCGCCTTCCTTGCCCTTGCAAGAGCATCTTCGACCATCTTGTAATCCTTGATGCCAATTTTGTCTGAAAACATCTCAAGCACCTTGGACCAGTACGAGAGGTCGAACTCCTGGTGCATTATGCCGATCTGCCTTCTGGCATGCATGCTCTTCCGCCCATACTTCTGGAGCTTGATCCATTCATCCTTGTAAGCGATATCAACCTCACCTGTATCTGGCACCTCGAGACCAGCGAGCATCCTGAGGATGACCGTCTTCCCGGCGCCTGATGGGCCGATTATGCTAGTTATTTCGCCGCGCCTGAATTCGATGTTTGTGTCGTAAAGCTCGAAGACCTTGCCGTAGGGGATGAGCTTGTAAACCTTTGAGACGTCTTTGAATACCATCGCAACCGGCCCTTTTAGCCGCGTCTTTGGCAGAACAGGTTCGATGCGCGAAATGAACCCGCTGAGCACGCCCTCGACATCCCCGCTATCCGTTATCTTACCGCCATCTATGAGTATCATTCTCTCAGCGAGAGCCCTGTGGAAATCTGGATTGTGCGAGGCAAATAAAATTGCCATGCCCAGTTCCTTATTCGCACTCTTCAGGGCGTCTATCATCTCCCTCCTCGTTTCAATGTCCGTCATTGTGCCCGGCTCGTCGAGCAGAAGCAGCTTTGGCTTTCTTGCGATCTGCCTGGCGACTGTCAACCTCTGTTTCTCCCCTCCGCTCAACACTTGTGACCAGAGTTCCGCCCTCTTGTCGAGCCCCACAACCTTGAGTATCTCCATCGCTCGTTTCCTGTACTCTTCATACTCCGCCTCATCTTCAGGTATCGTCTCATCACCTGTTTCGTAGTGCCTTATCGCCCTGATCACGTTATCTACAGGCGAGTCCTGCCATAGGCTGAAATTTCTCTGCAACTGGATCGCGGTTTTGCCCTGGAGTTCCAGGAAGACATCTTTGGGCGAGTCCGGCTTCACCTCTAATCCATCAATCCTAAGGACTCCGCTGTCGAAAGGTTCGACCCCCCTCAATATTCGCAATAGTGAGGTTTTCCCAGCGCCGCTTCCGCCGAGTATGCCAAGCCTCTCGCCGCCGCGCATGGAGAACGAGATGCCATCCAACGCAATAATCTTTCCTTCAAGGTACGTCTTCTTCAAACTGTCAACTTCTAGAAACATTTTTTAGACCTCATTGGAACATCGACGCCGGAAGGATCTTAACAAGTATGTAATCCCTCATCAGCGACCTTTTTATAACTGAAAATTCGGCAAGGCGCTTACCATTGATCACCATGTTGCTTACCCTGTCCTTATAATCGTCATATTGTAGCTTTATCCTGACGCCATCTACTTTCAGGGTAACTGGATTTGGCGACAAGGCTTCCTTAGCCTCCGGTATCTGTCTCTCCACCTCGTCCTTGACAATTGTCGGATCGATGAATAGCGGATCGAGGTCCAACTCCCTCCTCCTCTCCTCTATTACCTTCCCTGCTGCATCCGAGACTGACCTGAGCTTGTCAATCATGTCGCCCGTTCTGGCACGCTCGGGATATCGCCCTATCCCGCCTATGTAAGCTTGGGCGCCATCAAGGGTCTCGAGATAAGGTCCGCCGGTCACAACAACGGGTATCGCAAGGTCCTTGAAGAGTGGCGGCTTGAACTTTACTATGCACCGTTCAAAATTGCCAAGCGTGAAGACTGCTAGATCATGCTCTTCAATGAGTTCCCTTTCTTTGGGCGCACTATGCACTATCTTCTGCCCCACCCCCCTTGAGAGGCCGATTATATTGGTCTTCGCTCCATGCCTCCTCAGGTTCTCAGCCACGTCGCAGGCTGGATGCGGAAGGTGATGCCTTGATAGTGTCGGGGCAACAACCGCAACCTCAACCCCTATCAGCGGTGCAACAGTAATCTTTCCCTTGAGTTCAGATGCTATCTTCTTGAGGTTCTCGAGCTCCTCCTCTGGAACTGCTAGATTCATTATCAGGTCCAAACCTGCTGCATTCTTCTGGACAATGAAACCGCCGACATCCTCGAGGAACTCGGTAATTATCTCGTGCCTATAGAGACCGCCTTCAAAAAGAAGATACTTGAGCATATTACGGCCTCCAAAACTCCTCGGCTTGTTTCTTCCACTCTTCCTTTATTGGATCCTCTGCCGCAACTATCGTGATCTCCCCTTCTTTCTTCGTTACATGCCTTACGCGGAAGCCTTCAGGTATTATCCTAAGAGCAAGTTCGTTCACTTTAGAAGCGACATCTATCGCCTTCTCTCGTATTTTAATCCCCCGCACATCTTCCGCTTCGACGCCATCTACCTTGATATCCATCCTTCCGCCCTGCTCAACCCTATCCCTACCGTAGACGTTCCATAGCGCCTTCAACGCATCCCCGACATCAATCTCGCTATTTAGAATTATCTTAACGCCTTCTGCGCGCGGGTCGACCGTGCCAAGTTCCCCAATCGTATTCTTGCCTGTAAACTCCTTGTATCTGACGCCAATCACGAACAGCGGCTCTTCAGGCCGTATGTACATCCTGATCTCAGCTATGCTTCCTCCCAAACCAAGATCTTCAACGCTCTTCTCAGCGATGTACTTGAATTGCTCCCCCCCTATCTTTTCGGTGCAATCAACAGCAGTTTTCATTAATCTCCACTCGACTCGATGATTTTCTTGAGTTCGTCAACAGGCACCTTTCGGTTTTTGTCGTCTTCGTGAACCTCGACAATAGGGTCATCCAAAGCCTTCGAGACGTTCTTGAGAACTTCCCTCTCCATTGCAAGCATATGATAGCCTGGTCGTGGTCCCCCGCCCCTCTTTGCACGGCAGATTCGGTTGTCCCCTATCTTGTAACCCCTCTGTTTGTAGAATACCCTGCTTGGATCCATCGCTTTGAGCTCTGCAATGATTGTTTTTGCTTTCTCCTCCTCAGCTTCTATCAGGAGCCCGTAGCAAGTCTCCTTGTAATCTGCCCCTCCCAGAGCCACAACCTTCTCTGCGAGCATTGATGGTGTTAAATTGGAGTCTGGAGAGAGGACCACTAAGTACGTCTTGATCATGATTGAACCTCCGTTACATAAACCTCGGAGCCTTCTTTCAACCCCCTTAAAGCTTCAATATTGTCAACGACTTCGCCGATCAAGTTTGTCCCGTCAAAGCCCTCTGCTGTAGGCCCAAACTTAGTGCTGCTCGTAAACCTGATTCCTATCATGCCTGTAAACTTCTTGACGGTGTTAGTTACACCTATCTGACCCGTGTTGACTGATTCGATAGGCATATTCTCTGGCAACAGCCCTTTGGCTATCGCCTCATCACCCTTAAAGAGGATCAGTTCCATTTTAGGTGTCGAGAAGTAAGTTTTGAGCTTCCCGAACCGTCTGAGCTCGAGGCCTGTGACTACCTTGAAGTACTTTACCGAGGCCGGCGCTTCCTTCGAATAGAGGCGCACCTTAACTATCTTGTCCTGCCCTGCCCCCTTGATGATTACCTCCTTCTTTTCGAATATCTCCAAATAGCTGTTCGGTAACAACTCCACTAACGTCGCAGAATCAGACTTGTCGCCCTGTCTCTCAATCCTTATGCCATGAGCTAGTAGTATTGCCTCGGCCTCGCTCTGCGTCATCCCCAAGAGATCCATTCGTTTAGGAGACACTTGAGTCGCAATCCTGTCGCCTCGACCCGCTACATCCGCCAATTCCATCCCGCTCTTAACGAACCCTGCAACGGAATGGTTCGAATTCAGCGGCGCCTCCGAGGTGTATATGTAAACCCCGCCGGCATTACCACCCGCGTTCCTGACAGTCAGCGTTCCACGTCGCCGCACTTCCAGCTTTTCAGGAATCAAAGAGGCAACACCCATCCTGATGTCAGCGATGAACTTGCTCGTCCTCGACCCTACCTCTATCCAGCCGTCTTCAAGCACATTGTATACATGCTCGCTTGAAGCGGGCGAAGCCCCGTCCAGCTCAATCTCCAAACTGGTTATTATGGCATCGCCCTCCTGAAGCACATAACCGCCATCGATCTTCAGGATCGATTTCGTAACCTCCTTCGTCTGAATTATTGGATTTAGCTTGAGTATCTTATCGCCCATCTTCATCTTTTCGATTAAATGCCTGCCGTATACAACTCTGCCAATTACGCCGCATCCCTTGGGCGGAGAATAATTGCCCGTATGTGTCTTCTTTCCAAAGACGATATGCGTGCTCTCGTTGCTGAAACCCGACAGGCTCAGCGCGACTTCATCTTTCCTCATCTCAAACTGCTCATCGGACGGCTCAAAGTCTGTAATTATCTGCCCAAAGACAGCCGAATCCCTGGTAGACCATCTCAAACCCGTTCCTTCAAATAGCTTAAAGTACTTCTTCCAGCCGTCAGCGATTTTTTGACACTCAATCTTCATTATTAGCTTGCCTTTTGTCGTTTCGATGCTGTATAGGTCCGTCGTCAAAGTCTCGACTGCAACCTTCTTCTTGACCGCAAGGATTGCCCCTTGGAGCACCCCAATCTCATTTTTAGCCAAGGCTTGGCCTACCGTCGTCCCACTCGTCACATCATACGTGCGCCCATCAATGGAAACAATCAATGGATGCGACCCCGACCTGTAGTGTAGTTAATTGCATGGAATAATAAATACTGCTCGTTTAAACGCCTGCTCATCCCTAAGACCGTAAAGCTAATCTTTTTATTGCAGCCAACTAAGCTATTTAGTTTAGGTGTCGGATATGTCGGCGACTTCTGAACTGAATGAAATAGAAATAATGCCGAGAAGGCTGATGAACGCTAAGAACGGCGAAGCCCTCATCTCCGTATTAAGCGAAGACAAGCGCATAATCGACGTGCTAGTTCATGGCCCAAAATACCATGATGGCAACCATGTGGTAGGGCGTTTCATAATCCGCATCAGCCCCGACTCCGCCGCGGATAAAATTCTCGAATCATTTAAGCCTACTTTTCAGTCAGCCATGCCATATGGGTATGATGTACGGATAGGTCGATTCACGAAACCGAAGCCAACGGTCAAGGATTACTTATCTGGCAGGATGCAAAGGTGAGCCTTTTGAGGGACTCTATAGGGCGCGACGCCCAGATTGTAGATTGCCGGGAGTCAATGGGGATTGGAGAGGGCGGTGGGCTGGCACAAAGAGGAACTATATCTGAATCCGAGTCGTTTGAGGTTGTAGCCGTTGCCATGTCCCCCTCCAAAAGGCATATCACAAAACCGGTATGCGAAATCACATACGGTCTCAGAGAGCAGGGTATACGCACCAGCGTCCTCGTACTCGAATCAGGCTCAGGCGTGCCTCCTGAGTCTCCTTATGGCGGCGCACCGGGCGGATCCATGGCAGGTATTAATGAAAAGGAGATATTCCAGATTAAGCGGTTCAAAATAGCCCTGTTCCACCTGGGAGGGATATCCGGTCATGTCGTATACAAGGCAAAATCATACCTTAGATATGCCGATATACCTGCCATTGTCGTATGCGAGGCTCCAGTGGATTACGAGGATTTTGCCAAAGTAGGCATAATCACTCGCCTTGTTCGGCCGCCGCCTGGAAAGGTTGAGGTTGCAGGTGTTATAGTTGACACGATTACAGGTATCGTACGTGGCGCAAGTTGCCCGAAGGAAAAGCTCAATGAGATAGTTATAAAAGTAAAATATTGGTTGAGCAAAGCGAATAGCGGCGATATAAAACTTGGAGGGGGATCATTTGGCAAAGATATTCATATTTCCACCGAATAGCCTCATACTTTATGACTTGGTGACCCGCGAAGGACACACGCCCCTTGGTCTAGGTGAAGAGGTCTCTAAGAATCTAAGCAAGCCTGAAATCGATTCGCCTCCTATGAACATAACGCCTGAGTTTCCACGAAGGGGGCTAAAGTATGCTGCAATTGAAGTCCCCGCGGGAGTCCGAGGACGGCTTGCCCTTATTGGCCCTCTCATTGAAGAGGCCGACGGAGCAATAATCGTGGAGGAGCCTGAAGCACTCTTCGGGTGCGCCAGCTGCGGGCGTACGAACATGTTTATTTTATACTTAATCAAGCGGATGGGTCTGCCTAATGTGCGCGTCCCGTATCCGAAGGATGAAGCCGATGCGAAAATAATGGTGTCGAAGATCAAGACGTTTTTAAAAACCATGGGTGAGAAAGATGGTAAGCCTCGCGATAGCTGATGACAAACTGCCTGCTTTCTGCAGTTCAATAATGGATGAACAATTGCGCGAGGTCATTATACTGCTTAGCGACGGGCCACTAAACACCGAGAAGACCGCCGAGATCCTTGGAATAGGTCTTGGCGACTCGGAGGAACGCCTTGAGCGCTTGGTCTTTGAAGGTTTGGTAAGGAAGACGCTTGCGCCTGGCGGAGCACTCATTTATTCGTTGGACTTCTCGATGGAACGCCTTGGCAATGCTTTTGATATGAAGACTGCTGGGCAATTGGCCATCAGCCTCTCAAAAACGCTATACGCTTTCCTCGAAAGCCATGCCGAAGAAGTTACTGCTTTATGCGAAGGCACTGGCATATCTCCAGCGAGGGCGGTTGAGCAGCTATTCCTTGCTTCTTTCTCTTCTGTAATGATTGATCTAAAATCTGAAGTCGCTGGCGAAGATAAAGAGATCAGCAAGGCTCTAGGCAAAGACCGCGCAAAAAAGTGACCTTCTAAAATCACTTGAACCTTTCAAGCATCTCTTCCATCTTCTTTATTATGAATTCACGTGCCTTGATGAGATTGTCCTTCTCTCCTTTGATTACCCATGATTTGGGCATCGTCGGGCTGTCCGACATCTCCGGGATGCTGACTTCTTGGTCAGCCAACTCGACACTGAATCTGTTCACCGCTTCAGCTATTACTGAATATGGTGTTCCTGCAGGGACTGGGAAGTAGAATACTGTGGTTTTCTGACTTGGATTCTTTGCCATCGCCTTGACCCCGATTGCTTATTTCTTTTCCTCTTAAATTAGCGCCCGTAACTGCTTTCTCAGGGATTTGCTGTTCAACTGATTTATTATCTCTTCCATCTCCTTTTCACAGCTGCCGACGATATCCTCTGTGCGGAATCCCCTCTCCACATATGATTTGGCCTGCCTAAACGTTGAGAGCGTGTCCGCAAATTTTACGAGTTTAGCCTCGACGGTCTCCCTCTTCTCGTACTCCTGAAAAACCTCATCCAGTTCTTCGAGGCCGCTCTCTTTGGACATCTCCTTGATTATCTCGATCTCTGTTCTGCTTTTCATGTCTTTGCCGATTCTATTCGTAAGGCTCCTTGGTATGTCCCCTGAGATTGCCTCGCCCCAATCATGCACCGCTCCCATGAAGAGCAGCCGCTCCTTGTTTATGTCTTGGACTGTGATCCCTATGATAGTTAGTATTGATGAGACCTCAAATGTGTGTTCGGCTATCGTTTCTGCCTCTGATGGAGGAACTCCTCTCTGGAGCCATCCTGTTCGCGGTATGTTCTTCAGGATGGATGCTGAGTCGAGGAGCTTCTTAGGGTCCATAATCATGCACTACTTTATGAATAAGGTAAATGCTTAAAAATCTAATCCAACTTTCGTTTTTTAGGTGCGCCTATTGAAGATCCCTCAAGTAGACCAAGAACTTTGCATCGGATGCGGCACTTGCGTAGCGCTATGCCCCGAGGTTTTTGAACTCCTCCCCGAAGGAAAATCCAGCGTTATCAACGAAGAAGGGAGCTGCGATCTTGAGGGCTCTGTTTCCTCATGCCCTGTCCAAGCAATCTCCATCATTCTCGTCGAAAAGTGACCTGACTTACTTATCTATAGCGAGAAGCTCCTTCGCCCTCGAGACTCTCACATTACCTTCTTTTACTAACGCTTCAGCAATTCTTTCCACGTCCCTTCCTTTAGCACCAGCCATCTTGGCGATGTTTTTGGCATGCAGCTCCATGTGCCCCTTCTGTATGCCTTCAGTGACTAGCGCCCGAAGCGCAGCAAAGTTCTGAGCTAGGCCTACTACTGCTGCTACCTCGGCAAGCTCCATCGCACTCTTGATTCCCATCAGCTTCAGCGCGAACTGGGCTACTGGGTGCGACTTTGTAGCCCCGCCGACTATGCCCACTGCCATAGGAAGTTCAAGCTCCCCGTCTAGGTCTCCTGAACTATTTTTACCCCATCTCGAGAGCGAAGTGTACCTCCCTCCCAATGATGCGTAAGCATGGGCTCCTGCTTCTACCGCCCGGGTGTCATTCGCAGTGGCAAGTATTACCGCCGTCACGCCATTCATTATGCCTTTGTTGTTAGTCGCGGCGCGGTATGGGTCCGAAGCTGCAAACTTATGTGCCCTGATTATGCCATCGACCACCCCCTCGCCGCCAATAGCTTCCTTGTTATATGTAACTGTCGCCTTCGCGAGGCGTTCGGTCGCAAGGTTCGATAATATGCGCAGCAGCGCCTTCCCTCCAGAGAGGGACTCGATCTCGGTTGCCATCCCCTCAACGACGGTGTCTACTGTGTTTGCCCCCATGGCATCCCTGCAATCTATGAAAAATTCAACTATGAGCATCTTCTCTTCAGCATTGAGGACCCGCGCTTTGACATCTACAACTCCTCCGCCAAGAGAAGGTAGCGACCCTGTTAGCTTGTTGGCATGCTCAACGAGCATTATTTTTTCTGCCTCAATGAGTGTCTTACTCCTTTCCGCATCCTCGATATCGATAACCTGTATCTGCCCTCTCATTACCGGTCTTGTGCTTGTTGCTTTGAACCCCTTCGGTAGAGCAAGCTTTGCAGAGTAGCTTGCAGCTGCAATGACCGACGGCTCTTCGGTTGCCATTGGTATCAGCCGTTCCTTTCCATTGATCTTGAAATTTGTAGCTATACCCAGCGGAATCTGCATTGCGCCAACAACGTTCTCAACCATCATATTTGCCGCATCAAGGGAGAGCCCGTTTGCCAGCATATTCAAATCGTCATCAGACATCCCTCGTGCCTCCTTGAGCAGCAGACGGCGTTCCTCCACGCTGAGCTTGTAAAAGCCCGGGATCTGTGAACCGTTATTCATGACTTGTATCCCACAACATGCTTCAGTACTTCGATAACCCCGTATCCGTTCTCTTCGTCACATATTATGTCTGCAATCATTTTAAGCTCTGGCACCGCATTCTTCACAGCCACTCCGACATCCGCCTTCTTCAATAGCGCCAAGTCATTCAGGTCATCTCCGATGCCAAGATACCTCTTGCATCCCATTACCTTCATTGCCTCCCGGACTCCTCTGCCTTTATCCCATCCTTTAGGCAATATCAGTACCCCTTCTTTATTGAACTCTAATTCTACCTTTTTGAGAAGGCCCGCACTCCTAATCTTCTTGCAGAGCGCGGGCATGTCGTTCTTGTACCCTGCCAGCACGACCTCTCCTTTGAACATTGCCATATTATTGTCAACCATGATGCTTGCGATCTCCGAGCGAACATTATTCCACTCTTCACTATTTACCAGGACCTTCTTCCTCTTGCCCCCGTCAAAACTCATTATCGTCCCATTCTCAGTTACCAGCGCGTCAAAGATCTCCAAAACATCCCTGTCCGGTATATCTTCGAACCTTCTGCCTGTTGCTAGGATGAGCTTGAATTGATTGAATAGAAGAAGCTGCTTCTTCACTTCTTCGCTGATTGTAAATCCCTTCTTCTCATCTGCTATTGTTCTGTCATAATCCATAGCTACCGCATCGACGTTAATCTTCATCAATTTCACCCTTTAGCTTCCTTTCAACAACTCTTCGTATAGCGCCAAATGATCTTGGACTCCCCTTTCAGTTGAAAAATTCGCTTGGTAAATCCTCTTCCCATTTTCCCCCATCTTCTGAGCCCTCCTGCTGTTCGAAAGGCAATAATCTATCGCTTCAGCGAGCGCTTCAGGGTCATTCGGCTTGACGAGGTGCCCGTTGACGCTCGGCCAGATTTGCGTAGGTATGCCACCAACCGCAGTGCCTATTACCGGTCTTCCGAACGCCATCGCCTCGGTGATTGCCAGCCCAAAGCCCTCTTGATGAGATGGCAAGACAACAAGATCGCATTCCTTGTAAGCGCTCATGAGCGAATCCCTATCGACCGCTCCAGTGAAGAGGACCTTCTCCTTGAGACCATACTCTTCCACCTTCCCTTTCAGTTCTTTTTCGTATTCTTCCTTCTCCCTTACCCTTAAAAATTCCTTAGTTACCGACCCATTTCCAATAAATATGATCTTGCAATTCGATTTCAACTTTGCCGCGGCATCCAGCAAAACGCTTTGTCCTTTGAGCTTGTCTATCCTTGCTACGCAAAGTATTACCTTTACATCCTTCGGTATGTTGTAGCTCTTCCTGAACGACCTCTTGGAGACCTCAACATCTATGAAAGGTGGAATACAATAAGGTCGATTCCAGCTGAGACCAGACTTTAATGCCGTGTTTATGTATGCTTTCGTGGAGAATATCACTTTCGAGTAATCATTCAGCTGCTTTATGATCTGCTCCCTCCAACTGAGATGAACCTCTTCAGTGAATGGTATGTGCCATGTGAAAGGCATAGGCAACCCTAGCCCTTTCAGCATGCTCCCTTGCGGAAGGAGCTGAAAATCATGGATATGGATAATATCTGGTTTCGAATTATCTGCAACTTCTTTTATCCTCTCTGCGAATATTTCATTGACCTTGACGTAGCCATCATAGCCATAGAGGTGCTTGTTGTAGAGCTTGTCAAGTGCTGGGTCCTTGCCATGAAAAATCTTCAAGACAAGTTCCTTGTACTTCGAATACCCTGACATCGATATACTGTCGATGATCCCGTCCCTTGGCACTCTGTAGACGTTCATCCCATCTATTGCGGTGTCAGAGTTCCCCTTTGGGGTCTTCAAGTTCACGAATACGACTGTATGCCCGAGCTGCGTTAGTCTTCGGCCAAGCCATATCAGATAGTACGAAACCCCTCCTGTGCTGGGGTAAAAAGATTGACTTACATAGAGGATCTTCAACTCAACCCACCATTCATTATTATCGACAGCTGAACCTTATTGATGGCTTTAATGTTCCTGAGCGACCCGACCCCTATCTTCAGCCTTTCCCTGTTGCTTGAATTCAAGATATCAAAAACTTCTCGCGACTCGAATAGAATGACCGATATATTGTCCCAGTTGCTCTCAATATAACCCACCACTTGACTTGTGACGCCAATCTTTTCGCAATGTTCCGCCTTTCCATTCTCCTTTATCATGAGAGGCGGTTCGATGATACTAAGCTTATGATCCTTCGAAACTAGGTAAAACGGGATATAGAGGACTTCGAGATCTCCATCGATGTTCTCGTTCTTCATGAACAAATCTTTGAATTTACCGAGCTCATCCTCTGCTTTTCTAAAAACATCTTCAAGGGATGTTTTATGCCTCTCATAGGTCATTCTCTTCTCATTCATCTTCGTCTTCAATTCGAGCAATGCCCGCTCCTTCTTCGCTATCAGCTCATCAAGCTCTTTGATTACGAACTCTCTTCTTTTCAAGAAGCACTCTTCAATCTTCTTCCGCTCAATATCCTCATTTGAGGACAAAAGCTTCTCTTTTTCCATTATTTTGCTGAGATCGATCTCCAATAACCTAGTTTTTTTATTCGCCTTCGCCAGCTTCTCCTTCAAATCTGATATCTCTTCAGTAACATCAAATATGCGCTGCGTCAGAAAGTCCCTCTCTTTCTTCATCGATTCGGCTTCCATCACCGTGCTTTTTATTTCAAGCAATTTAGTCGTATCGTTCTCAAATTTCTCCTTCTTGGTATTTAGGGACTTGATGTTATTCTCAAGCTTTGTGATGTTGGTCTTCGCCAATTCCTTCTCTTCATATGCCTTATTGATACTCTTGTCGATCTCAGATGCGTTCGTTCTGGCATCTTTGAGCGCCTGTTCAATGAAACCGCGCTCATTTTTGAGGCTGTCCATCTTCTTGTCCAATTCAGCCCGGAATTCTTTTATGACTGATCTCTCGACATTAGCGACAAGATTCTCTATCTCTTGATTCTTCTGCGCTATCTTCTCCTCATACTCTTTCTGAAGTTGCTCGTATTCCGCATGAAACGGCTCTGTATCTACCTTGTATGCTCTTTCCATCTCGTCTATGCTGCTCCTGAGGGTCGACGCTGAATCTTTCGTCTTCAAATAGATCTTATAAAGACCGTCGGCAACTTCTTTTGCGTTTTTCTCATCGATTACTGGGCACAGTGCCAGCCCATCCTTAATCTCCATGTCATATGCTGCGATGTTCCATTCCGATAGACCCATGCAGTGGCCATCCCCGATTAGTGGGAGCTCGTATGACTTCAACGCATAGAGCTGGTAGTCTTCGCTACCCCGGAGATACTCGCTCACTCGATAATTATGAAGCGCCATCGCGTCGACTGAAACCAGCGCATCGCCCTCCTTTATCAGGTAAATCGGGTAATACATCTTGTAAACGAAATCTATCTTCGTCTTATCTTCAAAGAAGAGCCTGAATACACTTCTCCATTTCTTACCCATAACGTTGAATATGTCAAGAAGTACTAGTGCATCCCCCGCCTCAGCGGACAATGCCTTCCTGGCGCCATCCTTTTTCTGAAGGAATGCAAAGTTAATTACGCGCAATTGCTTTTCCCCACTATTTTTTTCATAACACGTTTCTTAGCACTCCTCGGCATCCCGTTCTCTTTCAGCAGAGACGTAAACGCTTGATTGTAAATCTTAGCGATAATCTCCTCTCGATTAAAGCTTTCAGCATCCATATCCGAATACTTCTCTGCGGCCTCAGCCAACCTGTCCGCATATTCCTTTGCAAGGGTCTCTAATGTCTCTACGGATATATCAACATTCTTTAGGTGCAACGAATCGTAAACGCATAAGAAACATCTGATTCGCTCGATATTCAACGGGTAAAAGTATCGGCTTGTGCTCGCAGGCACTTTCCTCGTGTCGATTGTAAATGTGAGCGCGTTGGACCGATAAAATTTCTGAATGATGCCGTGGTTCTCCGGCTCCTTTCTTGATATTGATATTAACCTGGCCTTCTCCAGCACTCTCAAATGATGCGCGACAGAGCTCGATTTAAACCCGAGTAGTCTTGCCATTTGGCGCTCCGTCATCTCTTTGCTGCCGAGCATTGTAAGAATTGTCCGGCGAATCGGGTCGATTAATAATCCAACGACTTCCGGATTGCTTATGACCTGAACCGCTTTCAAACGCATCGCCAACAAGTACCTGCTTATTATTAATGTTTATATATATGTTTCCGTTATTAAATACAATAACGTTAGCATAAACGTAAACGTTTAGTCATATGCTATAAATTCGACAGCGCTTATGGATGTGTATAGTGTTGTTAAAGACGGCTTTCGAGTTTCCAGTCATCGATGTTAACGGATTTCCATTTTGGACACTGATTGTAATCGTATCTGGGTTGGGCATCACTTTCATCATATCCGTTATCTTCAATCTCCTCTTTAACCGGCGCTTGAAGAGGGGTTCTGAACGATCCTACTCGCTCCAGACCATTCTTGTCTTCATGCGCCGCGTAATCTTAGGCGCAATGATGACTTTGGGTATCTCGATTACTCTGTTCTATGCTTTCCCGAACCTAGGTTCGGCAATTGCGTCCATATTTGTTGCAGCCGGCTTCGCATCAATAGTTATAGGGTTGGCCGCCCAATCGACACTATCTAACATCCTCGCGGGTATGATGATTGCGCTTTCACAGCCTTTCGTTTTAAATGACGCCGTAATGTTCAACAATGAATTTTGCTACGTCGAGGACATACGTTTGACCTATACGATTCTGCGGACATGGGACAATCGACGATTGATGGTCCCAAATTCCCTGATCCAGTCCCAAACAATCGTAAACTATACTACTATCGACGCAACGGTCCTTGTACCAATCTTTGTTACTATCTCGTACAAATCTGATTCGCAAAAGGCAATGGCTCTGATGGTCGATATTGCAAAAAACCATCCCGAGTGTCTTCCTGTTGGAGACCTTCCGAACGCTGTAATTATGGACTTTGACACAACTGGGGTAAAGCTTCGCCTTTTGAGTCGCGCAAAAGATCAGTCGACCGCTTTCTCAATGACGCGCAATATCCTGGCTGAAGTCAAAAAGGAGTTTGATAAGAACGGCATTGAATTTCCCTCCAACCGCAACTATGTTACCTTGGATCCAGACTCAATTGAGCTCCTTCGCAACCGAGGTGAACGCAGCAAAGCTGGAGACATGTAAAAGCAATCGCACAGAACGCGATACAAATGCTTTTAAACATGTAATCGTTGTAGGCTATCGGTGGCTATCTTGACGCAGTACCTATGTGAAAAATGTGGTGAGGTCATTGAGCATAATGACCTAAGTGGTTTGCCAGGCATACGCTGCCCAAAGTGCGGGCACAGGATCCTATATAAGGCAAGATCCCAAATCCTGCGACCAGTTAAATCAAAGTGAGCTTTTTATCGGTTACTCACTTCCTAGCTTGCTTTATCATTGAGCAGAGTTCGAATACTATCTTCGACGCTACTGCTGCAGTGTTGCCATTGTCGTAAGGCGGAGACACTTCTACCAAGTCGAACCCGATAACCCTGTCGTCGACGATACCGTTTAACATATCCAGCAAATATGTAGGTGAGATTCCCTCAGGCTCGGGGTTACCGATGCCCGGCGCATAACAGGGATCAAGAACGTCAATGTCTATCGATATGTATATTCTCCTAGCGTCTTCAAGCTTCTTCTTAAGCCAAGCCGCTGAGTTCTTCGAATCAGACCTGAGCATTTCGATAGCGCTTAGGTATTCTATCCCCTTCTTCTTTATCATCTCGACCTCTTCGCCATAAGTAGCCCTGACTCCTGCAAGTATGACTTTGCCTGATTTCAGCTCTTCCATAGACCGCCGCATTACACATGCGTGCGATAGCCTGTTGGACAGGTATTCGTCGCGCAAGTCGAAATGGGCATCGAATGAAACAACCGTTACATCCTTCATCGCCTTTATTGCCCCGAGCGTCACCATGTGCTCTCCGCCAATCATGACCGGCATCTTCTTTGTTGCCAAGATATCCTCAACGGTCTCGCTCACCCTCCTTATGGTCTCTGCTGAGTCGCCATGGACAACTGCCAGGTCTCCTAAATCATGCATCTTAATGTCCTCAAAATCTATGCCCGTCCTCCAGGACCATGTCTCCAGATTCGCAGAGAGCTTCCTCAGCGAGTCCGGTGCGAATCTTGAACCGGGCCTGAAGCTGGATGTGCTATCGAATGGGACACCAAAAAATACGAAATCTGCCTCCGAATAATCTGTCTGAAATCCGCCAAACGCTTTTGATGAATTATCCACATAAAACGCTTCTTTCAACTAATCGCACCCCATAAATTATATTTGGGTCATTGTACCTCTACTTGAACTTACCCCATGGATGTATTATTATGGATAAGTAAGAATAGCCACAGATATAGTTTTAAATATAAGTTAGGCAGTAATTGATGGTAGGAGCTGCCTATTCTTATGAGAGTTCTTGACGAAACAAAAGGAATTAACACCGATCCCATAACTGCAAGGTGGCTCAATCCCATCACTAAGAAAGCCACAAGGTACGCTTACACAAACGCAATGAGGGGATTCCTGAAGTTCACAGGCCAAACGCCCAAGCAGCTCATCCAAGAGGCCCTGGACGACTTCAAGAGGGACCCGATGAGCAAGACGGATGCAGTCACAAACCGGATAATCGCCTTCTACAACCATCTCAAGAACGAAAGAAAGATGGCCGACCTATCGGCTGAGAGCATGGTGACGGCGATAAGGAGCTTTTACACCGTGTACGGAATCAACGTGAGACTCAGGGGAAGGACCTCTTTGCCTAAGTCTAGGGTGCAGAACAAGAGGCTCATTATAGGAGCCGAACAGGTAAAGGTGTTGCTCGAGTACACCACAACGATCCGGGACCGTGCAGCGATCCTTATGATGTTCCAGGGAGGGCTTGACGTTTCGACCTTGTGCAGCCTGAGGTACGGCGAAGTTTCAAGCGTTCTGGAGCGCAACGAAACGCCGGCAAAGATAGAGCCTCAGAGGGTTAAAACCGGCGTGGAATTTTACACCTTCATAGGCAGATCTGCCCTCGATGCGCTCAAGGCTTACATCAAGGAATTGCAGCTCAGGGGGGTAAAGTTCGGAAAGGACACACCTCTATTCCAAAAGGAGCAGATCATAAACGGCTCATGCGAGCTAACGCCTCAGCTTGTGCAAATAATGATGAAGGAGCTTAGCTCGAAGGCTGGGTTTGTGGACCGGAAAGGCTACAACATTCTGGCCCCTCACGCATTGAGGGAATCCTTCGGCTCGATAATGATCAATGCCGGGGTCCCGGACAGCGTGGTGGACCTTTGGCTAGGGCATACGATAGGGGATCTTGATAGGGCTTACAAAACCGTTCAATTCGAGAGCGTCAAGAAGATGTACGCTGACCGTGAGAGGCTGCTGGACCCTTACGCTGCCCTGGGCAACGGCGAATTGAGAAAGAAGATAGATGAAGAAGTGGACAAGCATACCAAAGAAACGAAGGAAAAGCTAGGGTATTTGGTAGGAAAGAACATGGAAACAGACGAGCGGATAAGGCTCCTCGCGGCAGAGAACGATCGCATGAGGGGCGGGCTCCAGGACGTTGTGGCAGAGGTCAGGGAGCTCAAGGGGTTAATCGAGGCGATGCAGAAGAGGAATTAATTATTCGATCAAACGTGATGTACGCCATATAATATGACGGTTCATTTTAATAGGGCAAACGGGTCAATTTTATTAATATTATTCGTTTTCGAACGCAGCTTAATTCCTTTTTTCAGTAATGGTTCGATAAGTGTTTGAACCTCATCCAAAGTGAGGTTCCCCACCATGCTGTAGAATTCCATTTCGCTCAACTTGTCAAGATCTACCCCTGCATTAATCATGTTTCCTGCAATTCTTAGCCTGTTGATCCAAAATTGCTTCGAAAAAACATACTCCATATATTTATTTTTGAATTTTTTTACGTTGATATATCTTGACAATATAGGCGGTAACATTATGTTCTGCTTAATTGTATCTAAATCGATATTATCATAATCTTTTAATGGTAAAACGCTCAGGAACTGATCCAATAAGTTTTCTGATTGGAATAGAGCTATATGAATTCCTTTGATGGTGAGGCCCCATTTTTTTTCCTCCCGTTCAATATAGTGCTTTTCAGACAATTCTTGCAATCTTCCTCCCTTTCTATCAATGATACTGAATATGCTCTTCACGCACGTTTTACATTTCGAGTCGTTTTGAGCTATATATGCAGATATTTCCATAGTCGTTTTTTTACCTAAAACAAGGCTTTGCAATATTAACTGATTATATAGTGCCTTTTTCCCCTGAAGAATGCCCACCTTCATTATTTTATTACTTTTTTGACCATGTGTATTGTAATACATATTACTTTTTGCCCTCGAATATACATATTAAAAACGTAAAGTAATAAGTGTATCGAGGCTGTAAAGACTTGCTGAAATCTAGAAACATCGCTGATAAGCAAGAAACGCTTGACCGCGTGATGGTTGTCGTTAGAGAGGCAGGAAAGCCCGTAAGTATAGAATATGTTGCATATAATACAAACATCTCTTGGCCAACGATCAAAGCAATTTTATTCAGGCTCGTTGCTGATGGAAAATTGACCGCGCTCGATACAACAAAATCCTGGGTATTCATGCTTAGGGAGGGTCCCCGATAAATCCCCGGCGCAGGATGACCTTCAGGGGCAGGGTCGCGGCGCTCTTCATCTCGAAGCTGCGGCCCGAGCTGAGGGCTATGGAGGGCGGCCGCGGATGAGCTCCGCCCTCCCGCCTTGCTTCGCATTCTACGGCAAGCCCGCCACGAACCGCGGGCCGTGCTCCGGGTGCGCCTATGCAGCCTCGTGCAGGAACGTGATCCCGGTCAGCGAGCTGTCGAGGATCCTGCAGAAGCTCGAGGCCATCGAGGCGAAGCTGGGGAGGGCTATCGGATGAGCTGCGCCAAGTTGAGGGGGCAAACGCCCGGCGCGATTGACGGCCTGAAGCGTTATGAGGTCAAGAAGATCTGCGCAGAGATCGAGGGCGTGTGCCCTGGCGACACAATCAGGGTCACGATCAAGAGGAAAACGGGGCGGGGGGCTCAGCCTTGATCTGCCCCTACTTCGACCGGGCATGTCTCATCTCTTACGGCCCGGGACGCTGTGCGCCAGGCCCGCCGACTGCGGGGAGTTCTGGAGGCTCTGCGCTTCGGGCAAGCGCCAGGGATAGGCCCTCTGAACGGCCCTCGGTCTGCTCCCCGCGAGCCTGACCCGTCAAGCAAACGTTTGACTGAAACGCTATTCGCCCTTTCATTTATTCGCCACCCACACCACCACCCACAGGGATAAGCCCATCGGCCGCACAGCCGGAGCATGCTTGCTGACCGGATTACTTCGGGCTCTTCACGCTGAGCATTAACCATCAGGACATACGCAGGGCATCCTTTTGGATATACCATCAAACTTGCCGCGAAGGAGTCAATTATTTGAGGCGTTCTTACAGCCGGACCTGTCTGTGTGTACGCACTTGGAATTATCTATCTAATGTAACGTCAATAGGGAGGGCGGAGGGAGGAAAGCCGAGGGGAAAGACCATCAAATTTACAGTTTAAGCAGAAATTGTAAATCGTGCAGAAACCTTCTGGACTTACGACCCCCTCCCCCTCCATAACTCCAAGTATAATGCGTGAACTTTATTAGTGGATTAATAATAATGTCAAATCGGTGAACTTTAGTGAGCGGCGAATTTGAATATTTTATGCAGATCAGCGAGACGCTCGAGGCTGGCTGCTGGTTCGCTGTTGTTGGGAAAGAGATAGTTGCCAAAGGCACGAGCGGCAAGGAAGTCTTCGACATAGCCAAGTCGAAATATCCCTCAAAAGAGCCGTTCATCATGAAGGCCCCGGACAACTCCGTAATGCTGCTGTGATGCTGGGCTGCGCTTGTCCCAACGATCTCATAACCCTTCATGCCTCCAGTTCAAATACCTAAGCTTCTCAGTCCCGGGATCATCGGGGGTCAAGCTCAAACTTCCTCTTGTGCACGTCCGCATCCAGCACAACAACATCAGTTACACGACATCTGCCCTGATCGATTCTGGCGCAACGTCCACATTCCTGCCGACCGATGCGATAGGGATACTCGACATGGATCCGAAGGAAGAAGGCATGGTTACGGGGGCTGGCGGGGTCTTCACCGCATGGAAGGACCATGTGGACTTGATTCAGGTGCTCAAGGGAGGGCGGGCGTTCTGCAGCATGAGGCATGTGCCGGTGCAATTTCCAAAGAACGGCGGCGCTGTGCCTTACGCGGTGCTGGGAAGGGATAGCATATTCCAAAAATGTGATGTCATATTCAGGGAAAGGGTGCACAAGGTGCTCTTCAAGCACATGCGATAATAAAGCAAGGACTCTAGCCGTTGCGAGCTTAAACTTTATTTAGGATTATGCCCTTTCCATTACAATAATCGAGCAGCCCTCTTAAATTGATGGTAATCAATATTAAAAAGTTAAACTGTGGTATTGCTTATGGACAAATATGATAAGGTTATCGACCTCTGCAAAAGGAGAGGCTTCTTCTGGCCTGCCTCTGATATCTACGGCGGCGTGGCCGGCTTTCTAGATTTTGGACCTATGGGCACTATGCTAAAGAGGAATATCGAGAGAAGGTGGCGGGAGACTTTCATTTATCAAAATCACGGCGTTGTCTATGAGATAGAAACGCCTATAATCACTCCTTCTAAAGTATTCGAAGCATCAGGGCACGTTGACAACTTCACAGATGTCGTTGTAGAGTGCACATCCTGCCATAAGAAATTCCGAGCTGACCACATAATCCTTGAGCAGGCTGGCGAGGTCCAGGGCATCGAGGGAAAGACGCCTGCACAGCTGGACGAGATAATCGCGAAGAGCAACGTGATCTGCACAGATTGCGGAGGAAAGCTGGGTGCTGTATCCACGTTCAACCTCCTCTTCAGAACTAACATTGGTCCTTACTCTGAGAACGTTGCTTACCTAAGGCCAGAAGCCGCGCAAGGCATGTTCACAAATTTCAAGACGATCTATACCGCGATGAGGGAGCGGCTTCCAGTTGGACTCGCTCAGATAGGAAAGGTCGCAAGAAATGAGATATCGCCAAGGCAAGGGCCGCTCAGGCTGAGAGAGTTTACCATAATGGAGATTGAATTCTTCTTCGATCCCAAGACTCCTGGTTGCACGTTACTCGAGAAGGTCTACGATAAGAAACTACGGTTGCTTACGGAAGACCTTGTTGCCGCTGAAAAAACTGAACCAATCGAGCTGACCGTCAGGGAGGCCGTTGGTGAAAAGATAATCAAATCCGACTGGCTGGCTTATTTCATGGCCCTCTCAACCGACTTCATCTCCGAGCTAGGCGCACCGCGCGAATCACAGATGTTTGTGGGAAAGTTGGCAAAGGAGAGAGCGCATTACTCTGCCCAGACGTTTGACCAACTCGTCAAGTTGGATAGGTGGGGCTGGGTCGAGGTTTCAGGTCATGCCTATAGAACTAATTACGATCTCTCAAGGCACCAGCAGTACAGCGGACAGGATCTGGGGGTCTTCAAGAAGTACGATGTCGCTCAGAAGAGCCGTGTCCTGGTCGCAAAGCCGCGTGTCGATCTTATAAGCCGTGAGTACAAGTCAGAGACAGGTAAGATTCTCGCCGCCATCAAGAATATTGATGTTGCTACATTGAAATCAATGATGGCTGCCGGGAGCACAACCATTGCTGGGCATACAATCAAAGCGGGGCAGATTGAATTCGTCGAAAAGGAGGAGTCCATTACTGGTGAGCGCTTCATACCCCATGTTGCAGAACCCTCTTTTGGGGCGGATCGCCTTACTTACCTTGCCTTGGAATGTGCTTACAAAGAGAAGGAAGATCGGACGATACTCTCTCTTCCCCGCTCGGTGGCTCCAGTAAAGGTATGCGTATTCCCGCTCGTAAACAAAGACGGAATCGACGAGAAAGCGCTGGAAATTTATGAGAACATAAAATCTGAAGGTTTCATCACCGACTTCGATGACGGTGGTTCAATAGGCCGGCGGTATGCGAGGTCTGACGAAATAGGTGCTCCCATAGCGATAACAGTGGATTACCAAACTCTGCAAGACTCCTCAGTAACCATGCGCGACCGTGACACTTGGGAGCAGTCGAGAATCCCTGCGAACGAACTGAGCCGTTATCTTAGGGAATACTTTAAAATCCGTTAAACTTAAAAAAGTAGAATGACAATCAAAAATAGATGGTGAAATATTGCCCCAAAGACCTCCTGAAAAACGGCTTCGGCTCAGGCGTAAGGATGAGCTAGACCGAGGCAACTCCAGACTCAACGCTGCTACCGCCAAATTCCTTCTAATCGCCGGCAGGATCGAGATAGTCGTTGCAGGTAAAAAGAAGCTGGAACTGAATACAATGTCTTTGCCCGATGTGCCTGAAAACGAAGTCTGGATAAATACTGACGAAATGAAAGTGTTGGGCCTTTCTGACAACTCAATAGCTACAGTGAGGCGCGTATAGCAACAAAAGAAAAAAGCGTAGCCTCAACTCTTCATTTTTACATAATCAGAGGCATTGATGCCTGCAACCGCCCCTTGTCCAACCGCTACCACGATTTGGTGACTCTTCCCTGTGCAGTCTCCAGCGGCATAAACGCCGCTTACGTTGGACTCCATTTCATCATTGACTGAAATGTACCCCTTGGCGTCAACCGTTAACCCCGCCTGCTTGAGGATATCGACTGTTGGAACGGTTCCAATTGCTATGAAGAGCCCATCTACCTCTCTGTTCTCAACACTGCCATCATTCTTCCTTACCTTTATACCTTGAACCCGGCCATCGCCAAATACTTCTATGATTTTTGAATCTACTACCGGCGATACTCCCGCCTCATTCAATTTCTTCATATACGCCTCCTCAATTGTGAGCTTCTCCGTGTTCGGTATCCACGTAATCTTGTTCGTCAAGGTAGACAAGTAGATGATATCGCTAGCCGCCTCATAGCCCCCTCCCAGGACTGCAACCTTTCTATTTCTGAAGAAGAAGCCATCGCAAGTTGCGCAATATGAGACTCCCCTGCCAAGCAGCTTGTCCTCTCCTGGCACGCTCAGTTTCTTTTGCCGGAGCCCGGTTGTGATTATTATCGCTTTGGCTACATACTCCCCCAACGGGGTCCTCGCGACCTTGTCCCTCTGCTTAACGTCAATATCAATGACCCCTTCACCCGTCTTGATTACTGTTCCGAATCTCTCCGCTTGCGATACAAACCGCTTGATCAGATCTATCCCTGATATGCCTTCAGGAAATCCCGGATAATTCTCGACGATATGGGCATACGATGCCCTTCCGCCAACTGCCGCTTCTTCAAGGACTATGCTCTTCAAACCCCTTCTCGAGGTATAAATTGCGGAAGTCAAACCTGCCGGTCCAGCGCCGACAATCACCACATCATATTTTTCCTGCTGCATATCCGAATCACTGCAAATAGTGACGCCGCACCGCCTTTTTATAGTACTTTCTAGGTTTAAGGTGGAATAATGGCGCCAATGATGCAATTTAGGCTGTAAAAAATCTCGTAATTATCTTCACTAAATCTTTATCATCAATTTGCCTTAATCGTTCTGCGCCGGGTTTAAAACGATACCCTATTTTTTGTTCAAAATCTCTCGCGATCAATGCAGATCGAGGTATTTCGTAGAACTCCCTTACCTTGCCGCTTGTATTAGATACCAAGCAGATGTAATCAGCCACAAGGCCGTGTTTCGTATTTAGGTCTACTTCTGTGCCGAACAGGTCCGGCATTTTAAAACCCGGATGGGCATGTCCCTTTATTTCAACCCTCCTCTTTTCTGAGGTCTTCATATTGATGAAGAGTATGTCGTACCCTACGCCGTCTTTTTTACCTACAGCCCATTCGTCTTTGTAATAATTCTTAACATATTCTTCTGCGACTTTTCGAGTTTGGGTATTTTTCTCTTCGGGCATATTCATTACTTCCATTGACT
>CAZWMA010000009.1:0-68557 GCA_964634735.1 uncultured Nitrososphaerota archaeon | reverse complement strand
CCCCGTCCCTCTTCGGAAAGCGGGTTGATATTCAGGTGGACTCTTGCTCCCCGTTCAGCCTAAGGGGCAGTGTCATCCGCCGCTGACCGGCGGGAGCAATGCGACCCTCGTTCCGGCTGGTTTCGAGAATTCTTCTGGCGCTACAAGGTTCTGCCCAACGAGCACCTTGTATTTGTCGTTAAATTTCCCCCTTGGCCTCAGGATATCAGCCAATGCTGGGCACTTCTCGATTGTTCTATTGACGACGTCACCAACGGTCGGGGCATTCTCGAACTCCAACTCCAGCGCCCCCACATTGGCTGCCTCCCTGAGGTTGGCAAAGAGCCTAACCTCGACTGAATGCTTCGCATTGTTGCCGCGCATGGATCGGGGCCTCCAGACCCGCGGTGCTAAACGTTAACCGATTTGTTGATCTGCTCTTCCATCATGTGGCCCTTACAATTGATGACTACCTTCTTCACGCCTTCGACCTTCTGCGCCGCCTCCTTGATCTCCTGCGCAAGGTAGAACGCTATCGGGCACATCGGGCTGGACGGTATGAACTCTATGCCGACGGAGCCTTCCGCCTCCTGGACCTTACTTATGAGTTGCATGTCAACCATGCTCATTCCGGTCTCCGGATCCATGACTGTCTTAAGAGCATCCATGACCTTATCTTCAATCTCTTTACCCATTGAAATCCCACTCTGAAATACTCTTCGTCCGACGATTATAAATGTCTACTTTTTCGACATGCCTTCGGAGGAAGCTCATCGCATTTAATTCTGTCGCATTATTCTATAATCTCTTTATATTACTTAATTTTTTATAAACTTATTATATAACATATCTTAGGTAAGCCTTTTATATTTTTAGAGCAGTTATTAATCCATTTAATCAGACTGCGCAAAGCGTCTGGTTGTATGGAGCGTTCATCCTTGTCAGACAATTCGCTAGATAATTCGGGTCGTCCGCGGGACTTTGCGATTTATCTAGGATTAGTAGCGGTTACTGGCATAGTGTTTTGGTTCACCCTCAATAACTCCCAACAGACCATCGCTGGCACGATCTTCGTCGCCACTGTGCTCGGCACCTTGATGTTCTGGAGATTCAGGCTCGCAGTCGCCTTCATAGGGATTACGCTTCTCCTTGCCACCCAAACGTTGGACATTGAGCACATGATTGGGTTCATGAGCATCGATGTCATCGTCTTTCTCATCGCAATGATGATAGTTGTGAACATTGCGAAGGACAGCGGGTTCTTCACATGGCTGCTGGGGAAGCTCCTGAGCGTCACTCAATATGACCCGAAAAAAGTCATGATTGTTCTTCTGATCATGTCCACGCTTATGGCGGCTATGGTCGATGAGGTTACCTCGATACTCTTCATAGTTGCAATCGTCTTCGAGTATTGCAGGCACTTCGATCTGGATCCGCTTCCATACGTTATCTCGTGTGTGCTTGCGACCAATATCGGGAGCGCAGCGACTATGCTCGGCAACCCTGTGGGCATCCTGATAGGGCTCCGGGGAAACCTGACCTTCGAAGACTTCCTTATCTGGGCAGCGCCTGTTGCCATCATCTCCCTTATCCTTCTGATCCCTATCTGCACCTTCTGGTACAGGAAGCCGCTCCGGGAGAATAAAATTAAGGTAAACGCAAAGCTCAAACAAGCTAGCGGCGAAGTCTTCGAGGAGATCGGGAAGGACAAGATGCGCGATGTCAAGCTAAGCGGGGTGCTCCTCTTCGCAACCATAATTGCAGTAGCGCTGCATTACCGCATCGAGATGCTCCTCGGCGTCGAAAAGTTCACTTACCTGCTGGTGGCTGCCTTTGCAGGTGCCGGCATCGGGCTGCTATGGAAGAGAAGCAAGGCACAGCATATAGTCGAGAAGGGCGTCGACTGGTGGACCCTCGTCTTCTTCATGTTCCTCTTCGCCAAGGCTGGCGCACTGAAGTACACCGGCCTAACCGACGTGCTAGCAGGCGGCATTGCCTCGATTGCGACATCACAGTTGCAGATCCAGACTTTCATGGTTTGGTTCAGTGGCATATTCTCATCACTACTCGACAACGTTGTCCTCATCGCTGCACTAATCCCCGTTGTGCAGAGCCTTGTACAAATGGGCTTCAATGGCGACCCCTTATGGTGGGCGCTTCTCTTCGGCGGGGTATTTGGCGGTAACATAACCATGATAGGCAGCACCGCAAACATAGTTGCGCTTGGGATGCTCGAAAAGCAGTTTGACTACCATATGAAGTTCTTGAAGTGGCTGGGGATTGGCATCATAGGCGGTTTCCTACCTATGCTCGTTGGGACGATCTGGCTGATGGTTTTCTTCCCTTGAATGCCGCGCCTACCTTTTTTTAGGCGCGAACAATTATCTTTCACTATTACCTGTGGTTTACGTTGTGGTCTACGATATCGTGTATGTACCTATTTACCCAGGATTGACCCTCAGAATCGTCAGAGCCGGTCGCAACATTCACAAACGACCTGAAAAAGAATTTCTGGTCGAGCCTGCCTACAGGCTTGCCATAGTCGTCGACCACTATCAATCGCCTTAAATTTTTATCCCTCATGAGCCTAAAAGCCAATTCGAGTGACGCATTCTGGTTAATTGTGGTGGGATTCTTTGTAACCACTTCTTTGAGGAGCGTCTTCTTTGGGTCCCTCATCTCGCCGAGAACCCTGAACGCAAGGTCGCTCTCGGTTACTATCCCGAACTTCTCGTTGTCCAACTTCACTATGACAAAACCCTCATCGTTTTTCTTCATATACTCCACGGCTTCTAAAACCGCATCTCCGCTCTCCATCAACTTGCCCCTCTCCTGCATGATGTACTTGACGGGTTTTGTGAAGAAGTTGTGGATAGTCGACATAATTGAAGCTCATATACGCCTTGCATATAATTCTGGCGCTCTTGGAGGCAACCGCAATTCGGCCTCCGTCACCTCAATGCACCGTATGCCTCTGGCTGAGCTTCATGGTTTTGGGATGGCTCGCCCTGACTTCGTCAAGCCTCCTGACTGTTGCATTCCTCGGAGCGGCGAGGACATTCGAGCGGTTTGAGTATGCCTCATCGGACACCTTCTTGAGCGCATCAGTGTAAGCATCAATATTCTCCTTTGTTTCGCTGTCAGCGAACTCGAACATGAGCGCCTCCTTCACTATCAAAGGGAAGTAGACCGTAGGCGGATGCAGCCCCATGTCGATCAGGGCCTTCCCGACATCCCCTGCACCTACCCCTGCCTCCCTTGCGAGCCTCTCGGCGCTCACGACGACCTCATGCTTCCTCAATCTGTTGCCGTATGGGGTATCGAAACCCCTTATGCCTGAAACGGACTCCAAAAAGTAGTTCGTGTTGAGCACAGCCAGACCACTGGATGCCCTCAAGCCGTCCGCCCCCATTGACAGCAGGTAGGCATAAGCCCTCACAAGGACGGGGAAGCTCCCATACCATGCCCTTACCTTGCCCACGCTGTTGGGCCTGTCATATTCAAGCCTATACCTTCCATGCCCCGCCATGGTGCCCCGCTCAAGCTCAACGGTCGGGACCGGCAGGAGCCCCTCGAGGCCCTTCGAGACCCCCACAGGCCCGGAACCCGGGCCGCCGCCTCCATGCGGCGTCGAGAACGTTTTGTGGAGGTTGAGGTGGATTATGTCAAAGCCAAGGTCGCCGGGCCTCGCCCTCCCGATTATGCCCTGCAGGTTAGCCCCATCGTAATACATCAGCCCTCCCGCATCATGCACTATCTCCGCGATCTCGCAAGCCCTGCCCTCGAAGATGCCCAGCGTATTGGGGTTTGTCATCATCAACCCTGCTGTGGCGCTCGAGACTGCCCCCTTCAGCATCTCTATGTCGATGCAACCGTCCTTTCCCGTAGGAACCTCTACAACCTTGAACCCAGCCATGGCAGCGCTCGCTGGATTTGTGCCGTGAGCCGAATCCGGCACGATCACTTCCGATCTGTCCTTGCCTGAAATCTTGAAGTGCTTCCTCATGATGATGCACCCGGTCAGCTCCCCGTGCGCCCCTGCGGCCGGCTGCAGCGTGAACTTCGACATTCCCGTCAGCGATGAGAGCATGCGCTCGAGTTTGTACATGAGGGCAAGCGCTCCTTGGATGCTCCCCTCCCCCTGCCCGGGGTGCATCTGCTGGACCGTATCCATGGCTGCAAGATCCTCGTTGATCTTGGGGTTGTACTTCATGGTGCACGACCCAAGGGGGTACGGCCCTACGTCGATGCCCCATGTCATTTGGGAGAGCCTTGTGTAGTGCCTAACGACCTCGACCTGCGACACCTCCGGCAACTCCATCCTCCCTCTCACCATACCATCTGGCAGGCGCACCGTCGGCATACCTGCCTTGCTCCCCCACACTTCGGAGGTCCCCGTCCTTCCTGACCTCCCAAGCGCAAATATCGACGGCTCTCCGTAAGACGCCTGCCTGAACAATGCTAGCCCCTCCCTTCAGAGGCATCCGCCATCGCCTCTAAAAATTCATCAATATCCTCTTTACTGTTTGCTTCGGTGAATGCGAAGAGGAGCCCTCTTGGAAGCTCGGGAAAGTCGTCACGGAGAATCCTGCCACCTGCAAAACCTCTGTTGAGCAGCACCCTGTTGACCGCGGCTGGGTCCCTTACCTTGACCGCAAGGTCCCTGAACTTGATGCCTGCGAAGAGGGGCTCGATGCCGCATGCCATGAGGCGCTCTTCAGCGTATCTCGTTCTCGACAAAATCGCCTTCGATACCTCCTCGAGCCCGGACTTCCCCATAAGCGACATGTATACTGCAGCTGAGATTGCTAGAAGCGTCTCGTTGGTGCAGATGTTCGATGTAGCCTTCTCCCTCCTGATGTACTGCTCCCGCGTCGCTAGCGCAAGGACGTAACCGTCCCGCCCCGCCCCTCCGCCCCCCTCCTTCTCTGAGGTCATGCCGACTATCCTGCCCGGCATCTGCCTCAGTATCCTCTGTTCCCCCCTGCAAGCCATGATCCCCAGCGTATTCCCGCCAAACCCCGGCGGGATGCCCAGCGGTTGCCCATCCCCCACCGTGACATCTGCCCCCATCTCCCCTGGCGGCTTGAGCACACCAAGCGAAAGCGGATCTGCCCCCATTACCGCCAGCCCTCCCACTTCATGAACCGCGCCAATGAGTTCCTCCGCACGCATCTCCAGTGTCCCAAAGAACGTTGGGCTCTCGATGTAAGCCCCCGCTATGCCCCCTGGTACGCTGAGTTGCCTGCGGAACGACGCAGCATCAACGCCCCCATCTTCAAGCGAATACTGAACCTCCGACAACTGAATGCCCTGCGGCTCAAGGTAATTCCTAATGACCGACACCCTCTCCCTCGGGAGCGACGTTGGGACGATGAATTTCTTCCTGCCTGTAACCCTGGAACAGAGGAGCCCCGCCTCCCCGATGGCTGTCGGAAGGTCGTACATCGAGGCATTTGCCACATCCATGCCGTAAAGCTCGCACACCATGCTCTGGAACTCGAAGAGAGCTTGGAGCGTCCCCTGGCTCACCTCTGCTTGGTACGGCGTGTAAGATGTCAGGAACTCTCCCCTCGAGACTATGTGCTTTATCGTGCTAGGGACATGGTGGAACCATGGCCCGCCTCCTGTGAAGCACCTCCCGGAAAAGACCCTATTACGCGAGAGCTCCTTCGAGACTGCCCTACTCAGCGACGCCTCATCCATCGGGTCGGTCGCCAGCCCAAAGTCTGAGTCCATAGCAGGCATATCCGAAAACAGTTCCTCGACGTCATCCCGTCCGATCCTCTTCAGCATCTCGTCAAGTGATGATGACGCATTGGGAAGATATGGGTGCTTACCGAGCATAGTCAGAACACGCATCTTAATATTGGAGCTTGTGGGATAAGTAATTTTATCCCAAGGTGTTAAATTTTGCATCATAAGGTCGCAGTAGCCTTCGTATTGCTATCGCTGATAGCAGTTTCATGCTCCCCTGTTGTATATTCGACTGAGGCATCAATGCAGAGGCAAGTATACCTCGAGCCGAGTTATCAGATTTACATCGATGACTACAACTTGGGCACTGCTGCAGGCAACTTCTCAACAACATTCAAGTTGAGTTCGTCCTACAACATTCATTCGATTAGAGCCTATTCGCCTGACAACCAGTCTCTGCAAGTGACTGGCATGTTGGACTACTCGACCCGCCTATTCACGGTCACAGTCCAAGCCGGCGAACTTTCAAGCTTCAGGCTCGTAACCATCCTCCACGCCACAACAATAAAATCCAACAACTATACGACCCCCATCAACTTCTATCCGTCCATTAACGGATCGATCGCAGCTACGACAACGGTCTACATGCCGCTCGAATCAGAGTTGCTCGCAATCAACGACTCCACAATCACATCCACCGTTGTTGGAGGCAGGACCATCCTCTCAGGAGCTATCCAGACATCTCCAAATGCAACAACCTTCAACAACGTCACCTACAACGGCACCTTCAGCCTCGTTGAACTGCAGTCATTAGATCGGGTATTCGAGGTCACTTCTGCGGGGATTCACGTTAGCGAAAATTTCGAGTTCATTAATGTTGCAACTGCAAAAGCCGAGAACGCCACCTTCACAGTCCCCTCTGGAGCTGCTAACCTGCGCGCATACGACTCCATCGGTAACTTGGTGACGTCAATTAACGGGGATGAACTGACCGTCAAATTCCATTCCAAGATTAACATTGGCGAGCTTGCAGCATTCACACTTGAATATGACCTTCCCGCATCGTCAATATCAGTCAGCGGAAATACTATATCCCTCTCAGGCAACCTTCTCCCAGATTGGTGCAACTATCTCGTGTCTGAATTGAACCTTTTGATAATTATGCCTGAAGGAAGCTCGAACGCAGTCGCCACAGACGGCGTCGTAAACACAAGCAACGGAGAACTCTTTGCTAGCTATTCCGGCCTGATTATTTCGCCGTATTTCAACAAACCCTACTCGCTGTCTTTCTCGTACGCCGCAGTTGCAGCGCCCATAAGCTGGGCTTTGATCCTCGTGATAGTTCTGGTCATCGCTGTAGCCGCTTATGTCGCATACACAATATTGAGGCGACCGAAGGCTGTTGCGGCAGTCCAAACACAGACCACGTCGTCTAAAAAGACCCCTCCGCCATCGAAACAGCCTCAGCAGAAACAACCGAGCAAGAAGTAGGCTTTCCGAACCCTAAACATATCTCTTTTTTACCATCTCCACAAAGACGCCATCCTGCCCGATTACTCATCAATTCCATTTACGCATGCCCGAATCCGCCTTGCATCGGGGCTATTTGGAATTTCGCATCTACAAAAACTTGATAAATATGGTGAATGCTTAGTGTGTTCATCACACGTGCTGGGCTGATTTCATGGACTTCGGTTTGCATTTCGAGACATTTGTCCACGCTAATCCTGCGCAAGAGCTCTTAATAGCATTGGCTATGTTGGTCTACCTCCTTGCGGTTGTCTTTGGAACAAAAATCACCTACAATTTAATGATGAAGCACAACTTCGACAAGGGCGTCGCAGTATACTACAACCGGAAGATCATCCACATATTTGGCGCAGGCGTCATAACGCTTCTATTCCCGGTAGTGTTCACAGGAGTTACCATTCCACTGATCCTTGCCCTCGTCCTGGTTCTTGTAATCTATCTGCCGCACAAAATGAACAAGATCCTATATTGGTTCCAAGTCAACGAGAATATATATGAAGTCAACTTCGCGATTGCGTGGGGCGCTGCTATCTCCCTTTCTTGGTTCTTGTTCGGCGACCCGATATACGGTATCGTGCCCGCTCTCTTCATGGCATTCGGCGATGCGGTTACCGGTCTTGTCCGGAACATGACTTTCAAGAGGCGCACAAAGCACTGGATAGGAAACGTGGCGATGCTTATCGTCTGTCTGCCCATTGGCTGGTACTACGCAGGGGTCGCCGGACTTGTTGCCGCTGTCGTCGCTTCGATCGCAGAGCACTTCGAATTCGGGCCAATAGATGATAACATCCTCATCACGGTGTCCTCCTTCCTGGTCCTTGTCCTGTTGAGAGGGTTCTGACAAGCTGGGGATGCGGACAACAAAAAATAAAACTGAGCCGCTCCACTTGTCTTTCAGCCCGGTGGTGTAGCGGCCAAGCATAGCGGGCTTTGGCCCCGCCGACAAGAGTTCGAATCTCTTCCGGGCTACCATTGTTCAGACATCCGATCTTTATACCCATTATAAATGATATAAATCAACGATATCCGATCTGATTTTTGACATTAACATCCTTAAATAAATGATAAGTTCTATTCTCTTTCATTGCCGGAGGCATAACAACGTCTTACCTTGACCGTCCGTGGCTGAAATCATACCTGCCACTCCTCGACCCTGATTTCAAGATTAATCAAGTGCCTGTTTTCTCGCTCGTCGACGATGCTGCATCAAAATATCCTGACCGGATAGCGCTTGTCTTCCTTGGCACAAAGATTACTTACCGGGAGCTCGCTTCATACATCGATCGTACCGCTGAAGCATTAGCCTCGATTGGGATTAAGAAGGGCTCGGTGGTCGCAATATATCTCCCGAACTGCCCTCAGTTCATCATGGCTTTCTACGCTTTGCAGAAACTCGGAGCCATCCCGACCGCCGTGAGCTTCCTATATACCCCGCGCGAGATGAAGGAGCAACTCTCAAATTCAGGGGCAAAATGCGTCGTTATGTTGGACCTCATGTACGAGAAGCAGATGCAGATGCTTAACGAGCTCAAAATTGAGCACGTCATTCTAACCAGCATGGTCCACTTCCTCTCACCGATCAAGCGGTCCTTGGGGCGCTTGACTGGAAAGATACCAAAATTTATACCCCCGCCAGGTACGGCTCCGGTATTCCTCGAGAAGCTCATCGAGCCTTTTTCAGGCAAGTCACGCTTCGCAGCAAACGTGTCACCGGATGATGTTGCTTCCATATGCTATACTGCCGGCACAACCGGCTTGCCTAAAGGCATAGTCATCACCCACTCTAATTTTGTATCTGGTTTGAAAATCACCGAAGGGTGTGCCAATGTATACGATCTAGGCGAATCAAACTACCTGCTAGCCTACCTCCCCTTCTTCCATATTTATGGCCAGATAATCATGTTGGCAGGGGGTTTATCGTCGGGTAAGACTTTGGTGGTTGTCCCGAACCCCAACTTCGAGGAACTGCTGTCGATGATAGACAAATACAAAATCACCATGTTCTACGGGGTTCCTGCGTCGTACAGCCTCATGGTAAAGCATATCAAGAGCGGCAAGCACAGCCTAAAATCACTCAAATACTGCGCGACAGGCTCTGACAAGACTCCTTCCAGCGTTGTTGAAGAATTCCAACAACTAACTGGCGCCAAGATTGTAGAGGGATATGGTCTTACTGAGACATGCGGTGGCGTAACCGGCCCCATGTCACCAAAGCCTAAAGCTAGCTCAATAGGCATACCGTTGCCGTCCACATACGTCGCCATCATCAACCCCAACGCAGACGAATTCTTACCAGTCGGCGAGACCGGCGAGATTGCAGTCAACGGGCCGCAGGTTACGGTGGGCGTTTGGAATAATCCGGAACGAACCGCAAAGTACTTCGCCAAGATTGGAGGCAAGAGCTGGCTCAGAACTGGCGATGTCGGATACATGGACGAGGATGGCTGGTTCTACTTCACCGAACGCATAAAGGACATCATAAAATACAAGGGTTTCCAGGTATTTCCAAAGGAACTAGAGCGCATCATAAACGAACATCCCGCAGTAAGAGAGTCCGCGGTGATTGGAGTTGACACAAAGGACGATTATCAGGTAATCAAGGCATTCATTGTTCTCAAGTATGGCATGAAAGATAAGGTCGACAAGGAGCAACTCATCTCTTTCTGCAGCGAAAACCTTGCCCCTTACAAACTCCCCAAACAAATTGAGTTCGTTAACGAACTCCCAAAGAGCCGCGTGGGCAAAGTGCTCCGCGAGGTCCTTAGAGAAAAAGAAAACCACGCAAAGTAACCTTTCTGCTATGATTGATTTCTCGAACAACCCTCTGCATCAAGTCCCCGCTCAATATCATCTGTTCAAAATCCATTCATCAGCATCCGCATTCCCTTTAGGACGCAATGGATTCCACCAATACAAATTATTGACTTCTCTTGTAACCGCGTAATGTAACTTAAAAAAGTTTATATAAATGAAACAATTTATGACTTTTTTTTATATATTTTTTTATATTTGCATTTAAAAACATCAACATCAACATACCTCCATCAGCTACCATTAAGCCCATAAATAGCCGTTGTTGATGGTGCACCATTACCATAACTCTTTTTAATATCATGGACCATGATTATCATCAGGAAGATCTTGGAGGAAAATCTCGATGGCCAAGTGTCCGAAATGCGGCGTAGAAATTGCTAAGCCAACAAAGACGTGGCGCTTAGCACCGAAAGGCAAGAAAGCAATCACAATCGGCCTGTACAAGTGTTCAGGCTGTGGTGCGTTCTTCAGGGCAGCTCAGAAGTAAGCAAAGCCCTTTTTCCCTTTTTTTATCAACCTTCTGCCAAAGCTTCCATCCTACCCGTCAAAAATCCCTTCTGACTAGAACTTTGCACCCCTTGCTGCTTCGATGCAGTGGAGCTTCTCCCTTACTTGCGATACTCTGCTCCTCTTCACTACCCCTGAGATGATGCACTCCTCGACACCCGCCAAGGCGATAACCTTTCCCCACGGATCTACTATACAGCTGTGCCCGAAGTATTCCGGTCCTCCGGAACCGCCCAGCGCCTGATTTGCCGCAACTATGTATATCTGATTCTCTATGGCCCGTGCCCTGAGCAGTGTCATCCAGTGCGCCTTACCTGTCTCGAGAAGGAATGCAGCTACATTGGAAATTAACTCCGCGCCATCAATAGCCTCCTTCCTATAAAGCTCCGGGAACCGCAGGTCGAAGCAGATGGTCAATCCCACCCTAAAACCCGCTATCTCCGCCACCACGCTGGCAACCCCAGGCTTGAAGACCTGCCCCTCGTTTATCTTCCCGTATGTGAACAGGTGTGTCTTCCTGTACTTCGCAACAATGCCCTTTGGGGAGACTGCATAGCAGGTGTTGTAAAGCTCTGCGCCATCTCTCTCAATCATGCTTCCTGCGATTATGGCAATCCCCTTTTCATTAGCAACATCTGCCACCATGGAGAGCGTCTTACCATCAATCCCCTCGGCCTGTTCGGCGTAGGCTTCTTTGTCAATCCTCGGCGGCAAGTAATTGAAAAGCTCCGGCAAAAGGACAAGCTCTGCCCCATTATCTGCAGCCTCTACTAACATCCGCCGCGCCTTAGCCAGGTTCTTCGTCTTGTCTGCGCAGCTCGCGATCTGCACAATCCCTACAGCGATTTCGCCCTCCACGACAAATCCGCACCACGTGACGATACCGCGTCTTCGTTAAAAAATGTACCTTCCCGGGCAGTTCTTTGTTAATCTCCATAAAATGACCAGTCAGGGAGCTTGAGCCCGTATGTGGCCATTCTCATTGTCACCGGTCACGTTATGGAAGCGAATAAGAAAAAAGGGAAATTGATTTCAGGCGATTGTGCTACCTGAAATCGCCTGAGTCAAATGTCATCAATGGGTAGATTGTTTCTACGGGCAGTTCAGGGCACAGCTTTGCAACTGCCCTGACTATTATTACAGGCGCGCTACCTGCAAGCACCTGATCGCGGTCCACATCTCGCTTGCCATGAGGACGGAAGTTGCCATACGGAGGATCGAGCCAATAGAGACCCTAACCGAGTGCACGATCTGCGGCTCTTCCAACATAATGAAGTGGGGAATCCGGAGGAACAGGTCATGCAACATCCAGACCTACCGGTGCAAGGATTGCAGCAGCAAGTTCTCTTTCAACTTGGGCTTTGAGCGCATGAAGCACGACCCGAAGGCGATCACGATGGCTATGCAGCTTTACTACGGCGGGGAGTCGTTGAGGAACACGATGCACTCCCTCAAGCTGTTGGGCTTTCAGGTTTCCCATCAGACCGTTTACAACTGGATCAAGAAGTATTCCGCGCTCCTCCAGAAATACGCCGATGGACTGAAGCCGAACGTCTCAGGCGCATGGAGGGCTGCCGAGCTTTTCATAAAGATGAAGGGCGATCTCAAGTACCTCTTCGCGCTGATCGACGACGAGACGCGGTTCTGGCTTGCCCAAGAGGTTGCAGAGACGAAGCACAAGCACGACGCCCGGAACCTCTTCAGGATGGCTAAAGAAGTAGCTGGAAGGAACCCCAACGTCATCATAACCGATGGCTTGGAGTCTTACCATGAGGCGTGGCGGAAGGAGTACTATACGTCAGCACAGCCGCGAACTGTCCACATCAATACGATCAAGCTTCAGGGCGACATGAACAACAATAAGATGGAGCGCTTCAACGGCTCGATAAGGGACCGAGAGAAGGTCATGCGCGGGCTGAAGTCCGAGAAGACGCCGATATTCGCCGGCCACCAGATTTACCACAACTTCATTCGCCCGCACGAGGCGCTGAAGGGAAAGCCCCCCGCAGAGGCTTGCGGAATTGAAGTGATGGGGAATGATAAATGGAAGACGTTGATACAGAACGCTAGTCTAAATTGATAAGGACTTCCTCGTTGCTCTATTATATCTCTTAAGCTCATCATAAATATCATGTCCGTGACCCATTGCCACGATGAGAACTTGAGAATCTTTAATCTCGTAAATTACTCGCCAATCACCAATTCGAAGACTTCTGTAAGATTGAAAATTAAGTAGTTTTTCACCTATTAGCGGATCTCTTTCTAAATCGCATATTCCTTTTAAAATCCTTGTAATAATGCCATTGTCGCCGAGCTTATCAAGCTGTTTTTCAAAATAGCGAGAATATACGATTTCGTACATGCTTCAGACCTTATCAAGTGCAATACACTTTGTGTTTGCGCAATAACTCGGATAGTGGTCGCATGTTGCCTTGTTGAATATCTTTACTGCCTTTTTCAATAGCGTCTATAAATTCAGAATCATTAGCAATGGCCATGCTTTCATTGAATTGCTTATCGGTTATTCCAAAAAATCTATAATTTTCTATATCAATAGTACCTTTTAAAAAAAGATTTCTTATTAACTTATCACGGTCTTTTTCCAATCGTAAAAACTCTGTAGAATTTTCTTTTGTTTCAGGAAGCATATTATACATGAAATACATCAGTTCATTACTAATTAATTCGTTTAACCTTCTCTTGGCAAAGGACAATTTTTCAAAAACGTCATTACCATAAAAATCTTTCAATCCACGCTTTACAACCAATTCCCCCTCAGCAGTAGGAATATACCCGTTATCCAACTGATCAATTAAGCCATTCTCTTGTAAAATATCTAATGTGTCTTCTATCTCGAAAGAAACCCCTCCTAATTTATAGTTTGAGTAACCTACATTTTTTTTACCAGTCAAAGCTAAGAAATATCTAATTGTTTTATGTATGTGAATTGTATCCATTAGTTTCCTTTTTTTCTTATCTTCAATTGAAAGAACCAATAATGTGAGACCACGAGCAGGTGAATCCAAACCATAATCGCTAATATAAGACATGTTTAAATTCATAGAAAACCCTTCCTATAAATATGGCGAAGGTATTAAAAACTAACCTAATCATGAAAGACGATGACCTCGGTGTTATTCGAAAAGAAGTAAAAATTTCAAGCGATGAATCGATAGAGACTCCAACAGTATCTTTGAAGAATATCAAAAAACCATACGAAACTCCTATTATGGCTAATGAAATTGTTAGGAAAATAGACGATGATTTACTCTTGTCATTAACCGACGATAAAAACGATTTCATCTCGAAAATAAGATTACAGTATGTATTAAGAAAGTTAAACTTGACATTGTTTGACCTAAAGATCGACTCGGTTCCATCTGATGAAACTTTGAGGTTATTGTCAAATTGTCTTTATTCCGCTAGCGATAAGGTAATTGTCTTACCTACAGTAAAAAGTGGCTTATTCAAAGTAGATGGAAAATTAACATTGGATAGGTTGGAAAAATATCTGCATATGATGAAAATAATCATTGATGAATGTGAGAGTTCTGGTAATCATAAGGCGTTTATGGGAACGGTTCCGTTACTATCATCAGTAAAATTTACAAAACCGATCATTAATCTTTACCAAAATAATGGCATAACATCATATGCCATAGATGCGGGTCTACGTAACATATTCGAATCTGGTGAAATTGACCTCCGTAACATACTTTCTGAAATACGAACTGTTACCCCCTTATCTGAGACTTTGATATATGGGTGCAATCTTGGATATTCACCCTATGAGAAAAATGAGATCAAAGCGCATGACTTTCTCAGCATATTTTCATATATTGATATTTTTGGAACTACTTTCAAATCAAGAGGACGCGACAATAATAAAAAAGTAGAAATTATTGAAGGTAAACCGCCTGCTGAACAGCGTGCAAAGGTCTTTTCTAAAGAGCGATATTCCTATTTAATATCGCCATATTCGCGTGTTTCTGAAATTATAGGAAGGACCGTAACTTCAGACGAATTAAAGAAGCGTAATCGCTTAGAACAACTCTCTGAAGCAACACAGGTTCGATCAATGGTAGGTGTTGAGAAAATTAAAGATTATGTTGCAACTAAATCTTCAATTGATAAAGACCTTCTGAAACAACTAGAATCAATTGCCAAGCTAAAAGCACGAGATTAATGCCTTACCCACCGTTTTTTTACAACGGGTCCAACCAACCGGCAACTTTACAGAACCTAGGACAAACAATCTTTATATAGTAGCTCCATTTTTTAGGAATGTCGATATGTTCGGAGGTGTAAGTTAAATGCCGCAATGCACGCTGTTTGAGACCTATAAGACTCCATCTGGTAGCACATACTATATCTGCCATCGCCCACCATTCGGTGAGGAAGGCACAATGTTAGCTAATGGAGAGATTCATTGCCAGAAATGTGATAAGAAAAAGTAATCTCTTTTTCTTTCATTCAATAGTTCAGGGAAAGCCTTCGCTTTCCTCTTCTTAATTTTCCTTCTTTTCAAAGTTCTGCTGTACCTTCATTCAACTAGATTGAACGGCTTTCCGTTCTTCGATACGCGCTCAGGAACCTTCTTACCCCACTTGATCAAGAAACCTTTGTCCTCTGCAACGTCCCTGAGGTCATCCGGCAGCATATGCGGTATGGTCTCGATGATCGGATACCACCTTCCGCAGCTTCCGCACAGAAGCATCCCTTCCTCAATCTCTTCTTTCTCCTCAAAAGCTAGGAGTTCCAGAGGATGATTTTTGCATATCGGGCATGCAAGGATGTCCATGAGCCTTCTCTTCAAGAACATACACCGAATAAATAAAACCGCTAATCTACCTATAAACTTTGCAAAAAGATGAAAGGAGGCGCCAACAAAAAAATAAATATATGCCCTTGATGAGGGCACCATTGGATTTTTTTAGAGCCTCTTGAGGTACCTCTCTATCTCCCAATTAGTTACCTGCATCTTGTAGCTGTCCCATTCCTTCCTCTTAACAGAGAGATAGTTGTTGAACGCAACATCGCCGAGCACTTCCCTGATGAAACTGCTCTTCTCAATCTCGTCCAGCGCCTCTTTGAGACTCTCGGGGAGCGAGACAATTCCTTTAGCCTTCCGCTCTTCGTAAGTCATCTTGTATACGTTCAACTCGGTTGGTGGACCTGGATCCGCCTTCTTCCTTATTCCATCAAGAGTGGCTGCTGCGAGCACCGCGATTTGCAGATATGGGTTGCCTGCAGGGTCCGGGCACCTTATCTCAAACCTCGCCGCATTCTTCCTGCCGCCGAAGTTTGGCACTCTTATGAGCGGTGACCTGTTCTTGAATGCCCACGCCACATAGACTGGCGCCTCGTATCCTGGCACGAGCCTCTTATAGGAGTTTGGCCACGATGAGAGGATTCCGCACATCTCCCTGCCGTGCAACAGTTGCCCTCCAATGCTATACCGCGCCATGTCGGAGAGGTACCCCTTCTCAGGGTCGTCTGAATAGAACACGTTCTTCGTCCTATCCTCGTTCCACAGGCTCTGGTGGACGTGCATGCCTGAACCGTTAACGCCGAAGAAGGGCTTCGGCATATAAGTGGCAACGTAACCATTCCTTGCTGCCACCACTTTGGTCACTACCTTCATCGAGACCGCCCTATCCGCCGTAATCAAGCCTTCATCATACTTGAAGTCCATCTCGTTCTGCCCAAGCGCCACCTCATGGTGAGATATCTCGATTTCAATGTCGAAACTCTCAGCAGCATCAGCTATCTCCCTCCTGAGATCATCAGTGAGGTCGCTTGGATGGAAATCGAAGTAACCTGCCATGTCTATTGGAGTAGGTCCATTGCCGTTCTCCCCCTCTTTCACTATGAAGAACTCAAGCTCTGGCGCGCAGAAGTAGGTATACCCTGCATCGCGAAGCTTAGTCAGCGCTCTCTCCAAGACATACCTGGGGTCTCCCTCGAAGCGTGCGTTGTTGGGCGTATATATGTCGCAGAGGAGCCTGCATGATGACTTCTCCTTAGGTCTCCATGGGATGACCGCAAACGTGTTCGGGTCGGGGTAGAGCACCATGTCCGACTCCTCTATCGGCCTGTATCCTGTTATCGACGAGCCGTCAAAAGATTGGCCGTTCTCGAAGATGCTTTCAATATTCTTTGAGCTGACCGCCAAACTCTTTACCATGCCGTTGATGTCAGTGAATTGAAGCCTTACAAACTTGATTTCGTTGTCCTTGATCTTCTTGACAACATCAGTCACTTTCTGCTTCCATGTTGCATCCTTGAAGTTTTTCATGCTATCACCAGATATCAAAACAATTTTTTACACATCTTTTACAAGATATAT
This sequence comes from uncultured Nitrososphaerota archaeon, assembly GCA_964634735.1. Classification (GTDB taxonomy): domain Archaea; phylum Thermoproteota; class Methanomethylicia; order Methanomethylicales; family Methanomethylicaceae; genus Methanomethylicus. The sequence goes on along the minus strand of CAZWMA010000009.1, from coordinate 51,681 downwards.
AAAACTTTCTGGCAAAATACTGAAAAATATTCAAATATAACGCAAAATGCCTAAACAAAATTTGCTATTGTACTTCAATAAAACTGGCAAATTTGCGATTGTTTACAATAAAAAAGGGGGATTGTTATCCCGATGTCTTTTTCAATGCCCATAGCCCGTGAACGTTGCAGTACTCCCTGGCCTTCTTGGAGTCTTTCACATTCTCGAAGAGCGCTTCGGGCTTGTCTCCTGCCTTGAGGAACTTTAGCATCACTGTATCCCCAGAGTATGCTTCAATCCACTCGATGTAATGCTTCTCCTCCATGGGATGCGCCACTGCACCGACCTTTACAAGCACGCCATTTTTGGTCTTCTCTATTACTGGGACGTGCTTCTCCTTGCTGGCGTCGACAGTGTTCTCCTGCTGGAGCTTCATGGGCTGACCGCAACAGACTAGCGCCCCTGTGCCAGCATGCAGCACCATCACTATGTTTCCGCAGATTTCACATTTGTAGACTTGTAGTCGTTCAGTCATCTTTCATATCACCATACATACTGTTTTTTCATTATGCTTTATTCGATTTTCCGGTGGCAGAACCACCAGTCAAAGCCTTCGTACTTCTTCAGCCTCTCTTTTGCATCTTCTTCGTTTCCTGGCGGAGGTATTATGCCCCTGTCTCCGATGAGCTCGTTCTTTGGCCAGTTGGCTGGAAGTGACACACCCTCCTTATCGCTAACCTGCAGCGCTTTCAGCAGCCTTAAGATCTCATCCATGTTCCTGCCTATGGAGAGCGGGTAGTAGATGATTGCCCTGACAAAGCTTTCCGTGTCGATGAAGAAGACCGCCCTCACTGCCTGCGTCCCCTTCGCCTCCGGATGCAGCATGCCGTACTGCGCTGCTATCTTTCCTATGCTATCCGCAATGACCGGGAACGGGACCTCCTTGCCGAGCTTCTCCTTTATCCACTCGGTCCACTTCATATGGGAATAAACTTGATCGATCGAAAGCCCTATCAGCTCTGCATTCAGCGCCTTGAATTCGTTGAACCTCGTTGCGAATGAATAGAACTCGCTCGTGCAGACAGGCGTGAAGTCCGCCGGATGGCTGAAGAGTATTACCCATTTGCCTCTGTAATCCTTCGGGAAGCTTATCATTCCCTTTGTTGTCTGTGCTAAAAATTCTGGAGCCTTATCGCCTATAAGGGGCAACCTCATATTTTCTGACATTTTTATCCCGCTTTATTACTGCTTGAGCTAAAATATAAGCTTTAAACGTCCCCGAATCCGGGCGTCAACCTAAAATCCCTCTGCACATGTGTATTACCCGATGCACGATTGAGCGCTTGCAGCGCAACTGTATGGGCTGATCTCCATGAACGCACACCACTCAGATCCCGATGACTGCACACTTCTTGCCGTTGATGACTTCAATCGCCGGTTCTCCCATGAATCTGCCATCGAGGTGACCAAAGCTGACGGCCCAGTCCTCGTGGCATTGATGAGTGGAGATGCCTGCGCGAGCTGCTGCCTCTTTGACTACATCGACGACTTCTTATCAATTCTCGAAGCCCGGTCTGGGCACCCCCATGCCCTCTGGGATCTCGCCCCAATGGCGCCTGCAGACAGGAGTTGCCGCGCCCAGATCGTCAAGCTGGACTTCTTGGGCGAGATTTCAAGCGCTATGGGCGCCGTAAGAGGGATAGTCAAGCAGCGGGAAGGCGAGTTCATGGCCATCAGAAGCTCGGAAAGCGCCGTTTTCAGCGAGCTCTGCTTCTGCATCCTGACCGCCAACTACACCGCGGAGGGCGGTCTGCGGATACAGAAAGCCCTCTCGCGCGACTTCCCGGGCGCAAGCAGGGACGAATTGGCCGCCAAGCTGAAAGCAATGGGGCATCGATTCCCAAACAAGCGCGCGGAGTTCATCGCGGAAGCCCAATGCATATGCGGCAAATTAGGCGGGATGCTTGATGGCTTCTCCAGCGGGTCTGCGGCGAGAGAGTGGCTCGCGGACAATGTCAAGGGGATCGGATTTAAGGAGGCTAGCCACTTCCTGCGGAACATTGGATTCAAGGATGTCGCAATAATCGACCGGCACATCCTCTCTTACCTTGCGGGAAAGGGGTTAATCGACCCCTCGAAAGCGCTCACAAGGAAGCGTTACCTCGAGATAGAGCGCCTCCTTTCTGCCATCGCGCTCAAGCTTAACATAACGCAGGCGGACCTGGACCTTTACCTCTGGTACATCAAGACTGGCAAGGTACTCAAATGATCTGACGCGCTTCCACTCGCAATATATAATAGCACTGACGAACAAAATTGTCGAACTAATATACGTCAGTTGTTGATGATTATCTTGGCAAACCTGTTGAGCCGTCTCATCCCAATCTCATCCTCCGCACAAGCAAACGCTAGTGTTGTAGGCGGAAAAGCCGCAAACCTCGCAGCGCTCCATGCCGCAGGATTTCCAGTCCCTGACGGGGTCATAATACCTGTGGGGGAGTATGACCGCTTCCTCGACTCCAATTCGCTTAGGGCAGAGATCAAGGATATTCTCTCCAAATATGACCTCAACGACGAGAGGGCGCTCTCCGAATGCTCGTCCCGAATAAAATCCGCTATAGCATCAGGCCTCATCGATCCAGGGCTCCTCGACGAGGTCGCCTCGGCGGTCAGCGGCTTTCCTGGCTCGCTGTGGGCAGTCCGCTCATCAGCCGTCTCGGAGGACCTTCCGGGGGCTTCGTTCGCAGGGCAGCAGGACACGTACCTGAACGTCAAACCGGAGGACGTGGCAGAGATGGCAAGGATGTGCTGGGGGTCATACTGGAACGAGCGCGCGATTGCCTACCGCCACAATGTTGGGATTCCCCAAATGGGGAGCGGGATAGCCGTCGTGATCCAGTCTATGGTAAATGCATCATCATCGGGCGTAATGTTCACCAGCGACCCGGTCTCGGGCAATCCCGGCTCCATCATCATAGAGTCAAGCTGGGGCCTCGGGGAAGCGATAGTCTCAGGCATCGTCAGCCCCGATCGGTTCCTTCTCGACAAAAGCAGCCTCAAGATATCTGAAAAGAAGATTAACAAGAAGACGAAGGCGATATACCTCTCCGGCAAAACGCCCGTCGCGATCGAGGGGCCGAAGCAGAACTCCACCTCAATCACCGACAACGAGGCAAAAGACCTCGCATCTCTGGGGATCAGCATCGAATCCCACTTTGGGTCTCCACAAGACATCGAATGGTCGATAGACGGCGGTCACCTATTCATACTCCAGTCCCGGCCCATCACCACTATTGGGAAGGGCGAAGAGACCCTATGGACCAGGGCATACGGCGACGAGTACTGGTCGGATGTGACCTCGCCACTATTCTACTCGTGGCTCGGCGAGTGGCTCTCCAAATACGTCCTAGAAGAGGGCTACGGCATAATGGGATATTGGGAGTTGAAAGGACTCGAGCTCCTAAAGCTCTATAAGGGGCACATTTACTTCAACGCCGCAGTCCTTGAGGCAGTCTTCACCTTCAACCCCAAATTCTCCAGGACAAAAGAGCTGCTCAACTACTTCCCGGAGAAGGACCAGGACCGCATCAGGGACGCGAAGACGAAGCTCCTCAGGCGCGTGTTGTCTGAGGTAAGGATCGCATTCAAGGACTCCGACGGGATGATCACCAAAACCGACAAGGCGTACAGGAAATGGGCTGCTGGATACCTCGAGAAGATGGCGCGGTTCGACTCGCTTGACCTCAAAACCATCTCCGACGAGGCTCTCTACGAAGAGTACGCGTCCCAGGTCCAAGCCTTCCTGAAGCATTACCGCCTCATCCGCTATGGCATGGTCACGCATAGCATTGGCATGAACCTAATAGCCAAGCAGTGGCTTTACGACTGGGCAGGCGATAAGAACGGCTCATTATATGCAAGCATCGTCTCCGGGCTGCCAGACAACAAGACTATCCTCACGAACAACGCCCTCATAGTGCTGGCAAGATCCGTAAGGAATAACCCCCTGCTGATAGGCCCGATCCAGTCCAATCCTTCGTCAGAGTTCCTCAACGAAGTGCGCTCTAACCCCGCCCTAAATGCCTTCAAAGCTGAGTTCGAATCGTTCCTGAATGAGTACGGGCACAGGTCACACACGCGTGAGATATACTTCCCGAGATGGGCGGACGACCCGACGCTGGTTGTGGACATCCTGAAGTCGCTATCCGCGGCGCCCGACATCGATGTGGAGCGCATGGAGAAGGAGACTCTGGCGAAGCGGATCGAGGCGGAGCAAGAGATTTCCCGCAGGATCTCAAAGGTCCGTTTCGGCTTCATCAAGAAGCAAATCTTCAAGATCATACTCAGGTATGCACAGACCTACCTGATATTCCGAGAGAACCAGCGCTTCTACCTTGACCACATGATCAGCCGCCAGAGGCGCATATTCATGGAATACGGCAGAAGGTTCGCCGAGCGCAGCATGATAACCAGACAGGACGACATCTTCTTCCTCTCCAAGGAGGAGATATTCGCCATGGCAAAAGGCGAGCTGACAGACATGAAGCAAGCGGTAACCGACAGGAGAGCTGACTTCGACAGGTACCGGGACATCCTCCCGCAGAAGTTCCTCAAGGGAAAGATCGAGTTCGACGACACGGTCGTGCAGAAGGGCAACGTCCTCAAGGTCACAGGGACCTCTGCCAGTCCAGGCGTCGCCACCGGGCGCGTCAGGGTTGTGGAATCCATTGACGAGATCCATACCGTCAAGAGCGGCGAGATACTCGTCACCTCGAACACTGATCCTGGATGGACGCCCGTCTTCTCGCAGCTCGCAGGGCTGATAACGGAGACCGGCGGCATACTCTCGCACGGTGCCGTCGTCTCAAGGGAGTACGGCATACCCGCCGTCACCGCCGTCAAGGGCGCGAAGCAAATCTTCAAGACAGGGCAGCGAATAACTATTGATGGCAACGACGGCGTGATCTTCATAATGGAGGAATGAGCATTGAGCACCGACATAATACACCCTGTTGGCAGCCATCTGGAATGGAACGAGAGCTTCTACTTCAACTTCTACGACAGGGAGAGCGGAATCTTCGCCTTCATGAGGATAGGGCTGAAACCGAACAAGAAGGAGAAGGAAGTCTTCTGCTGCTTCCTGATGCCTGACAGCTCGCTTATCGGGATAAAGGACAAGGAGCCGCTCACAAACATGGAGCTCTCCGCAAGGGGGCTCTCCTTCGTCAAGATATTCCCCGAGAAGAAGTGGGCGCTGAACTTCAGCGGACGCCTGGCCCTCCTCGGCGGAGCAAAGCCAGTCCCGGTGAATGTCTCCTTCTCCATAGGGTTCGAGACCGTGAACAAGATATTCAACTACAGGGAGTGCGTCAGCGGCATCAAGGAGCAGATCTCGCAGAGCGTTGCCTCTGAGCATCTGGAGCAGTTCGGCAGGGTAACTGGCGTGCTGAATATAGCCGGGAAGGAGTACATCATAAACGGCATGGGCGAGAGGGACCACTCCTGGGGCGTCCGGGAATGGAACGCCCCCAACATGTGGATATGGCTCACGTGCCAGTTCTCCAACGACTATGCCCTCAACGTCACCAAGCTAGTCGTGCCCCAGGGCGAGGTCGACGCCGGATTCATACACCTGAAGGGGAGGAACGTGCCACTGGTCAAGGCCGACATACACACTGATTATGCAGAGGACGGCTCGCCAGCGTCTTTGAGCATGGTCCTCACCGACAAGGAGGGGCATGCGCACTCAGTAACAGCGACCGCAATCCGGAAAGCCGCGCTTCCGTTCCAGTCCACTGATGGGAAGAGCCTGTCGGTCCTATACGAACCGCTGGCAAGGTACGAATACGAAGGTAAAGAAGGCTACGGCGTAGCCGAATACCTCGTAAAGAAATTCTAAGGCGCCAAAAGCGCCTCTCTTTTCCCATCCCGTCAGTCTACCGTTATTGCCTTCTCCGGGCATACCTCGACGCACTTCATGCATCTGGTGCAGAGCGACAGCCAGACCGGGGTTATCCTCCACATCTGCGGGTCGATGTAATCCTGATCCAATCCAACCGGCTCGTGCATTATGAATATAGCCGGGTCGCATGCCTTCAGGCACTTGCAGCATGCCCTAGGGTCAACCTTCCCCTTCTCGCCGCACTTCGCATAGTCCACCTTTACTTTTGGGCTCCCCATACGACCGCTCCCCTAGAACATCCCCTTCGCCACTGGGACCGACTCTCTCGGGACTATCTTGAGGGCCTCCTGCCGGCACATGTGCCTGCAGACTCCGCAGCCCCAGCACTTCGTCTGGTCCACCATCACCCTCTTCAGGGACGAGATGAACCTCAGCGCGCCAAACTGGCACTTCGATATGCAGAGTGCGCAGCCTTTGCAGCTCTCCGCATCAGTCTGTATGACGTACTCCGACTTGTAGACCGTATTGAGCCCGAAATCGTTCCTCAGCCTCATCCCGCCGCACTCCGGGTTCTCGCAGGAGCAGATGGCGTTGATGTACGGCACTGGCTGGAACCAGACCGATGCGACGTAGCCCTTCCGGTTGTGCTTCTCCAGCCTCTTTATCGCCTCCTCGCGGTCCAGCTTGTAGACGTTGTTCTTGGGTATGAACCGGGGGAGCTTCTCGATTACCCCAGAGAGGTTGCCGAAGTTTATGCAGCACGCCTCCTTGATCCCCCTCTGCATCCACCTGCACATGCAGTAGTTCTCGATGATTGGCTCGGCAGCAAGGTTCCCCAGTATTGCCTTCGCGTCCTCGAGCGGGATAACCTGCCCGAAGTGGCCGTCCGCCCTGTTCGGCTTCCTGCCCTTCGACTCGCTGTGGATCATCTTCTCCACCTGCCAGCGCAGGACCTTCCCGATGATAGGCATCTGCAGCTTGTAGCCGAGGTCGATTGAGGATATCCCCATGACTTTCCTTATGTAAACCTGCTCGAAGTTCTTCCACTGCTCGGTCAGGTACTCCTTCGCCTGGATGCTGTCCGCGAGCTCGTTGGAATAATTTCTGGCGTTCATATACCACTTGCCGCCAGCACCGTGTTTCATACACCATTGGCACATCTGTCTGCACCCACTCGAAAAAAGGAAAAACAATCATTCCTGTTTCTATCACGTGCATGCAGGTTTCATAAAAGACTTACCAAGCGAATCTGAAGCGCGGCATAAACGGTAGTGCGGGGAGTGGGATTCGAACCCACGAAGGCCTTCGCCATAAGGTCCTGAGCCTTACGCCTTTGACCTGGCTTGGCAACCCCCGCTTGTTCCTAATAATTTAAAAATGCTTACATATATTCTTACAGCTATGACTCTCAGCCTTCTTCGAGGGATATGCAATGCTGAGCGGGAGGCAATCTCGGCATTGTCACAGGACGCAGCAGGGCAGGTTCTCAGGCAAGGCGCTAGCGGCGACTTCACGAAGGTCATTGACTCGACCGCAGAAGCTGCCTGCGTCGCGTACCTGGAGGGCATTGGCTTCAGCGGCAGGCTGGTCAGCGAGGAGCTCGGCGAGAAGCGCTTCGGCTCCAGCGACTACCCTCTGATCGTGCTGGACCCAATCGACGGCACTACCAACGCAACGAGGGGCATCAGCTTCTACTCGATATCTGTCGCTGTCTCGAGCGGGCCAACGATGCGCGATGTTTATGCCGGCGCCGTCCTCGAACTCCCCTCCGGGCGGCTCTTCACGGGCGAACGCGGCAGGGGCGCTCTTCTCGACGGGAAGCCAATAAGAACTAACAATCCCGCCTCCCTGCAGGGCGCGCTGATCGGCGTTGACCTGAACGTGATGGGCAATAGGAAGAGGTTCAAGGAGATGACCGGGCTGTGTCTTGCCGTCAAGCACGTGCGCAACATGGGGTCCGCCGCCCTCGAGCTGAGCTACGTCGCAAGCGGCGCCCTCGACCTCTATGCAGACAACAGGGGGCTGCTAAGGGTGACCGACATAGCCGCGGCGATCATTATTCTCAAGGAAGCCGGAGGCGTCACGCTGGGGCTCGATGGGAAGGAGTTGGACTGCCCCCTCGACCTAAAGCAGAGGGTATCGCTCGTTGCCGGATCAAAAGGCGCGTGCGCCGAGGCTCTGTCGATAATCCGGGTGCAATGAACCAGCGATGGACTGGGCAGTGCACAAGCGGGACGCTCCGCTGCACAATGTAAAAGCACAATAAAAAATCGGGCTTAGCTAAGCTCAGTCCCTGATCTGCTCAAGGAAGCTGATTGCCTGCCAGATTGCAGTCCTCGCAAAGAGCGGCATGTTCGGATCCTGCCCGCACTCCTCAAGGATGCTGATTGCATTCGATGCCTTGACGGCGCCCGTGTAGACCTTGCCCTGAAGCACCTTCATAGCCTCAGTCGCTGCCCTCCTTATGTTTCGCGGCACTCCGTTATCGTCTGCTATCTTCTGGAGGATATTTAGCGCCTGCGCCATTTTATCATCGACCATTTAAACCACCTTATTACCAGCAAATAGCATATAGCCCTCCTTATATTATTTTTACTCGGGGGCTGACAAACGAGCACCAACGATGACAAAGTCAAGAAGATGGCGGCGCTCCTGAGGGGCGGCTCTATCATGCTCTCGCAATCATGCCCCGACTGCAAGACGCCCCTGTTCAAGCTGACCGACGGTTCCATCATTTGCGCGGGATGCGGAAGGAAGGCGGTCTTCGCAAAGCCCAACGAGGTCGAGAAGGTCAGGGCAGCAGCGGAGGAGTCCTCCGAGCTTGAGTCCATACTCCTGGCGAAGATTTCACAGATCAAGCTCAAGATAGCCGAAAGCGACGACCCTGAAGAGTTGGACAAGCTCTCAAAGACAATGACCTCGCTTTACGACCTGCTAGAACGCGTCCGCAAGGACAAGAAGTAACCCCGACTCAGCCCTTCGCCTTGGCTCCCTTGCCGCTTCCACTCTTGGCATCCGCCGCAGACTTCCCGTACTCGCCGGCGGCGAGCTCCCTTATCCTCTTAGCCTTCTTCGGGCCGATCTTGTCTATCTTTTGAAGGTCCTCCTCGCTTGCCGAGAATACCCCTTCCACAGTCTTGAACGCCTCAAGGAGCCTCTTGGCAAGGGTGGCCTCGACGAAAGGGAGGCTGGCGACGACGTACTCCCTCTCCCCGTCAGGCGTCTGGGGCTTCCTCCGGTCCTTGAGCGAAGGCCCGTTGGGCGCCCCCCTCTGCTCCCTCTTGGCTATCGCGACGAGCGTCTCCGCGGCGTCCGCAGTGTCCCTCCCGATTAGCGCAGGGACTCCGATGTCCAGCACGACGCTGAGCAGCGCCCCCCTCATCGCCTCCTTCGATATGCCCCGCTCCATCACCTCCTCGTTCTCTATGAGCAGGAGCGGCCTCGAATATGAATCCTTCATTGCCCGCGCCTGCTCGAACAGCCTCCTGTCTATTATCGAGCTAACAAAGTCGTTGAGCGTCTTCCTCTCAACCGCCACATCGTCCGAGACGATGTAATCCCCCACCTTGAGTGCCTTGAACTCGAGCTGGACCCCGAGCTTGATGAGCTCTTGGACGAATGGCGTGCCGTTCTCCCTGTGGTCAGTGACTATGATGACCTTCTCCTGGGCCGTGCCTTTCTTGATGTAGCTCGCCAGCGTCCCCTGCCCTCCCCGGCTCGCGCCCTCAGCCCTTGCTTTGACCATACCTTACCATCTCGCTCTCTTTCGATAAAAATATAATCGGTCCCACCCAAATATCAGAGCATGCTTCAGATCAAGCGCGGGTTATTTATCGCCCTCGAAGGGGTTGACGGCTCCGGCTCATCGACGCAGACCAAGATGCTGGTCGATCTCCTCAGGGAGAAGGGTTTTGATTCTGTCGCAACGAAGGAACCAAACCCTGAAGGGAAGGTCGAACCTGTGATCAGGGGCTACCTCGGAAACGACGACGGCCTGCCGGCGCTGGACGCCCTGCTCTTCGCAGCGGATCGCGTAGACCACTCCTGCCGCCTGGTCAGGGGCTGGCTCGAGTCCAAGAAGATTGTCGTCTCTGACAGGTACCTCGAGTCATCAGTTGCGTACCAGACCTCCCAAGGGCTAAGCGAGAGCTGGGTGCTGGCCATAAACCGCTTCGCGCTGAAGCCGGATCTAACGATAATAATGGACATCGACCCGGAGATTTCGCTGAAGCGAAAGACCTCGCCAAGGGAGCGCTTCGAGAGGGCCGCATTCCTGTCCAGTGTGAGGGCCCGCTTCCTCGAGAGGGCTGCCCGGATGGGCTACGATGTCGTGGATGCAAGCAAGCCTCTCGATGAAGTCCACAACACCATCGTGAAGGCAGTGCTTCCGCTCCTGCTGTCCGTTGCCGACCTGCCTGCCAAAGAATGAGCCTGCCAAGGTCTGCACGCCGGTCGCTTGCCCGATTTCAGTAAGAGACCCTCGCCGACTCGGGTATGTTCCCGAGAACCTTCTCCGCCGCCTCCTCGACCTGCAACCTGCAGTCCGAATCGGTATAAACCCTCACAATATTCACGAATCCCTTAAGCACCTGAATCGTCCTAGAGACCTTCGTTGCCTTCAGCAGCTTCCTCTCGCTGCCTGTGCCGTCGACGACTGGTATCTCCATGGGATCGAAGCTTAGCTTGTTGAAGTAAGGTATGGACGGGAGCGATGGGGTGTCTATGAAGACGCAGTCCTTTGGGACGCCTGCCATCGACGCTATCTCCTCCTCAACCTGCCTCCTTATCCCCTCCACACCGAAGAGGCTGCTAACGGACTTGTCCTCCGCCTGCATCTCCCTCTCATAGGCACACTTGAGCAGCTTCCGCCTCTCAAGGTCCTTCATGATCTTGCTTGACTTGCTGCACGCCTTAAGCTTCGCCCAAAGACTGATGTCGTCGAGCTCCAGGTACTCCTCGGGGGTCTTGAAGTCGCAGAGCCCGAGCTCCTCGTCCGCCGCCTCCATCGCCCTGACGAGCATTATCTGGCCTGCCCTCGCGGTCTTGTGGTAGTAAATCGCCCTGAACGACTCCACCCTAGCTATGAGGAACGCCTCCAGGGCAGCGAGCGCAGAACTGTCCACCGCCAGCGAGTCGTCAAAGACATCCATCGTGTAGATGAGCCTGTAGATGTCGATCTTTCCATACTCCGCCCCGGTGTGGTGCGTGTCACGGACAAGGAAATCCATCTTGTCGACATCCACCGAGCTCGATATGATCTGGTTTATGAATGGCTTTATCCCTGAAGCCCTCCCGACCGCCAGGTCCGCGACATCCGCCACGTTCAGGCCGCAGCCCGATATCACGTCCTTCAGTTCGCTGCCATTGATTATCCAAGGCGTGAGGTCTTCATGAGTCTTGTCGAGCTTCCTCAGAAGCATCTGCTCGAACGTGTGCGAGAACGGGCCATGCCCGAGGTCGTGGCACAAACCTGCCAGCCTGAGGCGCTGCAGCTCCCCCTCCCCTATCGGAACAGGCAGCGACTTCCCCATCACCCCTGCGAGATGCATCACCCCTATCGAGTGCTCGAAGCGGGTATGGTTCGCCCCGGGGTAGACGTACTCTGCGAAGACGAGTTGCTTGACCCTCCTCAGCCTCTGCATCGGAAGGGTATCGATGACCTTCTTCTCGGTCTCCGAGACGTGAACATAACCGTGGACGGGATCCTTGATCATACCCCAAGGTCTGGCCATGGCAATTACCGAATAAACGTTCGATGCCGGGCAACTTATAGTTGATGGTTATCGGTGACCGTTACCGTCCCCAGCCTGCCGTCCACCGCTACCCAGTCGCCGGTCTTTATCGCCTTGAGCGGGTCCGCCTCCAGCCTGTCGACGAGCGGGACCTCCGCCAGTATGCAGCCAGTCGCAATGATGGTCTCCGTCTCGGCGTTGATTATGGCAGCGGGTGCCTTCCCGTTCTTCCTGAGCTGGTATATCACATAGGACCCGACCGTGCTCCCCTTCCCCTTCGGGAAGACGAGGACCTTCCCTGCCACCTCCTCGCCGAAGAGCTCGTGCCCCTTCTCCTTGATCTCGCCGGTCTTAGGGTCGACTCCTCCGAAGAATGAGAGCCCTTGCCCTGTCACAAGCGCATAGCCTTCGCCGTGGAACTTCGCGATGCCCCTGCAACGGTACCTGCGCGCCTCTGCGGCGTAGTGCTCCATCCCCGTCATGCCTTGGCCCCCTTGCCCTCAACGACGCCTGCGATGGCAGCGTGCAGCTCAGCGATGGACGCCTTCATCCCGGGCGCCGACATCACGTAGTGCGCCGCCTTGCACGAGTTCGTAACCATGTGCCTGAAGCCGGTCCCTTCGAGTGGGCACACGACCATGCACGTGTCCGCGAAGACCTTGCCTCCGGCAGCCTCTATTGCGCCTACAAAACCTCTCCTCTTCGCTCTGCCGTAGACGCCCCTGGATGTCCAGACCCAGAGCCCCTTGCCAAGCGCTACCCTGCGCCCCTCGACGAGCCTCGCAATATCCCTGATCTCCTCCAGGCTGCAGTGCGGGCATCCGATGCAAGCCAAGTCCGGGCTCCCTTCCGCTGTGAGCCTCCGCCGCGCCTCGTCCACCTCTCGCCTCCCGATGGCAACCCTCTCCAGCCTGTCGAGCCTCTGCGCCCTCGCCTCAGGGGTCACGCCCTTGATATGGAACATCGCTATCCCGCCTGCCGCAGCGAGCGCGGCAGACATTATCTTGATCCTGTCGGAATCAGCATTCCCTATGCCTGTGAAGAACGGTATCCCTGAGCCGACAGCCCTACCTACCGCGTAGCCGAGGACACTGAAATCGTACGCCGTCTTGAGCCCTGCCCCGGCATCCACGTCAACTACAACCGTTGCCCTCCGATTCTCATTCAGGTGGAGCCCGTATCGCGGCGTCTTTCCCGTCAGCGCCGCGGCGAGTGCTGAAGGTCCCCCCTCCCTGTTCGTCATGGCGCCAAGGAACGAGTTGGCATACCCTATCGCGGACGACTCCGACCACGCTATGTGCTCCCCCCTCTTGGGCAGGTTCCCGACGAGGTACGGCGTGCACGTGCACGTAGTTTTGACCCCCATCCTCTCGAACGCCTTGATTATCCTGAGCTGCTTGTCATGGTACTCCTGGCTGACCCCCATTATGCGCCAGCTATCGAGATCCATGCCCGCGGGGTTGAGCGTTGTCATGACCCTCGCCTTCGCGCCGGACTTCGCCCAGTCCTCGAGGAGTTCCATCCCCGCGTCCCCTATGTTCCCATATGATACGCCAGCGACCTGTGCGCTTGTTATCGGTATGAGCTTGTCGGCGCCCAGGACGTCGCCCAGGGCCACGAGCAATTGCATAGCCTTCTGAACGCCCTGCCCGTCCCTCCCCGCCAGCATCCTCTCCTCTTCCCGCGTAAGGTGCATGAGACCACCACAAAATATCGAAATCTCAAAGAGCTGCCTTGGGTATCCTCGCCTTCTCGAACTTCTGCCTCGGCTTGCCCCATGGCACAGTGGCGTCTATGCCCAGCTTCGTGGTCAGAATCCTCTCCTGGTCGGACGACGGGTCCAGCGAGGACCCCCGCGCCCTCTTCACCTTTATGATCCCTGAGTCGCCCTGGAATCGGGTCGCAATCGCCCACTCCACCTCGGACATATCGTCAATATTGATGTCCTCATCGACCACCACTACATGCTTCACGCTCGGGTTCGAGCCGAGAGCGGCTAGGAGCGCGTTCTTCCCGTCGCCGTCAGCCTGCTTCCTTATCGATACCGCGGCGTGGAACCAGCACCCCCCGCCAAGAGTAAGCCTGACGCCCATAACCTCCGGGACCGCCCTCGATATGGCGTCGTACATCCTCGCCTCCTTCGGCAGCCCCATGAGGAGCTTGTGCTCCGCGCCGCCCGGGAGAATCGCCTGGTAGATCGCGTCCTTCCGCATCATCATTCCTGTGAGCTGTATGACCGGCTGCTTCCTAATGATATCGTAGGTCCCCGTCAGGTCGACGAACGGTCCCTCATCAACGGTCTCATCCGCCTTGATTGCGCCCTCGAGCACGATCTCGGCCTCAGCCGGGACCATCACGCCGGTGCCCTTGCACTTAACGACCTTCAGCCCCCCGCCCATCAACGCGTTGCCGACCCACGTCTCGTCTACGCCGAGCTTCGGCCCCGCGTTCACTCCTACCGAGAGCGCCGGATTGACGCCTATTACTATCGCCACCTGGAGGTCCTCGCCCCTTGCCTTCGCCTCCTGGTGGAGCGCATAGAGGTGCCTCGGGACTATCCTGATGGCGAGCCTGTCCTTGCCGAGGACCAGCAGCCTGTGGATCGACGCGTTCTGGAACTTGCCGTCGGGGCTCCTCGCGACAACAATGCCCGAGGTTATGTACTTCCCGCCATCCTTCTCGTAGTGCCTGAATATAGGCAGCTTGCCCAGGTCCGCTTGGCCCGACAACTCCATGACCGGGCCGCAGCTAACCAGCTCTGGCTCGATGGGCTTTCCGGCTGCCGCTATGAGCTTGGAGTAATAATCCTTCGAAGTCGCCCCGATTGCCCTGTAAACCCTCTCCCTCGTCCCGCAGAGCCCGGCGACCGCCCTAGCCTTGTGCCCCCTAATCTTGCTGAAGACGAGCACCTCTCCGCCGTCGTGCGCTTTCATGACCGCTGGCGCCTCGTATTCAGCAGAGAGTTGGTCTGGCACATCCGCTACTTGGCCTTCAATCCTCCTCTCATCCTCGAGAAACTGCCTGAAGCTCATTACCATGCCACCAAGAAAACAGCATTGCTATACAATACCATGATTCGCTATGGCTAAAACCTTTTTGGACGACCTCTCCGGCGCAGCGCCGCAGGAGAAGGACGGTAAACTTAAATCGGTTAACTTTTTTGATAGGTAGCGGTGGATTTTTTTGGCCTCCTGCCACTGGAAATACTTCCCTTACCCTTCATTCAAGCCTAACCAGGAGGCCCTCCTCACATCCGTCTCGGAAGCGATAAGCAAGAACTCGCACGTCGCAATCGACGGCGCCAGTGGACTAGGCAAGACTGTGGGTGCCCTTGCCGGCGCCCTCCAGGCATGCAAGCCCAGAGGGCTGCGCATACTCTACGCCGCCCGAACCTACAAGGAGCTGGACCGTGTGGTCGAGGAGCTGGTCGAGATCAACAAGAAGGAGAAGGTCTCGGGCATATCAATAAGGGGCCGGTCCGAGACCTGCGTCAACGAAGCGGTGCTGCGCCTCTCCCGGGACCCCAAAACCGTCTCCGAACTCTGCTCGGACCTCACAAAGGACCACAAGTGCCCCTATTACGAGAACATGGAGGACCGCGGGAGGCTCGTCAAGTCGCTCCGGGACAACTTCCTTGCCGAGCCAACGTCAGCATACCAGCTAATATGCTCAACGAAGGAGAACGAGCTCTGCCCCTATGAGATGATAAAACTCCTCCTCCCGCACGTCGATGTCGTGGCGCTGAGCTATGCCTACCTCTTCGACAGGAAGATACGGGACCCGTTCCTGAAGCGGCTCGGGGGAGGCGAGGTCAGGTCGCTCTCCCAGTATGTCCTGATCCTCGACGAGGCCCACAACCTCCCGGAGACCGCCAATGAGTACGAGAGCGACTCCCTTGTTTCGATAAGCGTCTCCATGGCATCGCAGGAGGCAGACAAATACGGCAAGCCGGACGTCGAGCGCTTCGCGGACAGCATGCTCAAGATAATAAAAGCGAAGGGGCCTGGAGAGCACACCGCCAACTTCAAGGAGCTCGCCGAAACTGCGATGAAGGAAGCACGGGTGGACGAGGACCCCGGGGTCTTCCTCGAGGAGACGCACGAGTTCGGGGACAAGATCAAGTTTGACCTGCTCGAGAACGGCCGCATCCCGCGGTCATACATCCATCGCCTCGGCGAGTTCTTCCAGAAGGGGCACGAAACGAGCGGCAAGCCATCTTACGCGCATCTCATTTACTCCGACGAGAAGGATCGCGGTCGGGCATCGGGGGAGAAGGCCTACATCTCCGAGATCGTCTCGCTCGACCCACGATCGGCAACCTCTGACGTCATCTCGGCCGCGGCCTCATCGATCAGCATGTCCGGCACGCTCGAGGACCTCGAGTCTTACCGCAAGGTGATGGGCCTTCCAGATGACTGCTCGAAGGTTACCCTTCCCTCCCCATTCGGCGAGCACCAGACCCTCGTGCTCGTGTGCAAGGGCGTCTCCACGCTCTACGGGAGCCGGGGCGCCGAGTCCTACGCCAAGATGGTCTCAAAGATCTCCGAGGTGACCCGCAACACGCCTGCCAACACCGGGATATTCTGCGCATCATACGGCATCTTGGACGGCCTGCTTAGCGCCGGGCTCGAGAAAGCTGTCACCAAGCCGCTCTTCCTGGAGAAGCAGAAGATCAAGTCGACCGAGCAGGACACGCTCCTCGACGAATACAAGGCGATGTCCAAGAGGGGCGGCGCCGTCCTCGCGGGCGTGATGGGAGGGCGGTTCAGCGAGGGCGAGGACTATCCCGGCGACGAGATGAACTCCGTTATCATCGTTGGCGTCCCTTACCCCAAGCCAACAGCCAAGGTCAACGCGCAGATAAGCTACTACGAATCCATCTTTCCTGGCAAGGGGCGAGAGTATGGATACATCATTCCCGCCATGAGAAAGGCATCGCAGGCCGCTGGGCGACCATTCAGGAACCTGGACGACAGGGGAGTCGTCGTATTCATGGACTATCGCTTCTCGACCTCCTACGTCAAGCGGTTCCTTCCTGCATGGATAAAGGAGCGGATACACGAAGTCGAGGACGACCCAGGGGCCCTTCAAAGGGTCGTAAGGGACTTTTTCCAGTGAACGCGCCCTTCCAGCCGCCGCAATCATCGGCGCGCCCCGCTTCCGATCGGCCCTCCGAGAGCTATGCCAAGCGCCGACTTTGCATCCTTCCTCAAGCCCTTCCTCCAGAATGGCGGCAGCAGCCTCCTCCTCGCGGAGGCTTCCTCGACATACTCAATGATAATCCGCGCCCCTCCCGGCAGCGACTCCGGGCTGTAAGCTATCCCACTGCCGGCGCCGATCCTGAATCGCATCCTCTCCGATGGATAGACGCCTGCGATTCTCCTTGCCTCTCCTTTTGCATCCGACTTCGGCAGCGTGTACGCCTCGATGAGCTCGCCGTCAGCGATGGTCGCAAACCCGACGCACTCGCCCGGATCTATGCCCACGACGACCTCCCTGAACTCCCTCCTCCCCGCCGCAAGGCTGAGCGACTCAAGGACCGAGCGCCTTGCGTCCCCGCGGTAATCGACAATGCTGTCAAATGGGGTTCCGCGCCATTCGCCGCAGGCGATGGCTGCGTTGACATGCGCCGGCATCGGGCCTTCCGGGCTGACCATCGTGAAAGGGACGCCGAGCCGCTTCAATTCCCTTATTACGCTGTAAGCATCCTTAATGTTATCAGCAACGACTCCTATGTGTTTCAAGCGGATCATAGCGGAGGTCAGATAAGTATTGGCGGACAATGTTATTAAAAGCATGAGCACCGGGTGCCCTGCCATTGACTCCATCATGGGCGGAGGCCTTAGCCTGGGGGAGATCGCGCTCTTCTTCGGGGAACGTGGATCCGGAAAGACCTCGCTTGCCTTCCAGTCGATGGTCGGCGCCGCCCGCCGCGGCCTAAAGGCAACAATGCTCTACACCGAAGGCAGGGCTCCAGTTGAGCGCCTCATGGAGATCGCGGGCACCTCATGGCAGTCGGTCGGGGACAGGTGCTACCTGCTCGAAGTCAAGACCTACGAGGAGCAGGACGCTATACTGGAGGCGCTGCACTCCCAGATCCCTCCCGGAACCGCCCTTCTGGTAGTCGACACGATAACCTCCCTGTACAGAGCCAAGCTGGGGGAGCACGATGAGAACATCTCAATAAACAAGTCCTTCAGCCGGCAGCTTGCCCTCCTCAAGTCCGCAGCAAAGGAGATGGGGCTCTTCGTCATGCTAACGAGCGATGTCAGGGCACAGCTCAACAGCCTTGCCGTCCAGCCTGTCGCGTACAGGATTCTCGGTTACTGGGCGAATCGCGCCGTCCGCCTCGAGAAGCTCACTGGGAACGTGCGAAAGGCAACCGCCACGAAGCCCCCATCCAAGGGTGACGCATTAATAAAAGTTACACAGTTAGGTTTAGAAGGGATGGGTGATAGCCCGGTATGAACGATCTGCTGCAAATGGTTTTCATGTCATTCGTGCTGATCGCACCCGCGTTCATTGCAAACTCCGTCCCCGTGCTCGCCAGAGGCAAGCGGCCCATCGACCGGGGCAAGAACCTGTGGGACGGCAAGAGAATACTCGGGGACGGAAAGACGATCGAGGGGTTCTTGGCGGGGTTAGCTATGGGCACCCTATCCGGTGCCATATTCGGATACCCGCTAGAGTCATTCCTGCTCTCCCTTGGGGCGCTCTGCGGCGATATGGTTGGTGCATTCATAAAGAGGCGGCTCGGGATAGCCAGAGGGAAGCCTGCGCCAGTCCTTGACCAGATAGACTTCGTCGTTGGCGCCTTGGCATTCGTGTACCCCGTCTACCAGTATGCCCCGGAGCAAGCGCTCTTCCTGCTGATAGTGACGCCGCCGATTCATCTTGTCGCGAACGTATTTGCATACCTGCTTAAGCTGAAGCAGTACCCGTGGTAAGCGCATCTCCAAGTTATCAAACGCCACTTGATTGCCTTGTGCTCACTGGTTAATCTCCAATGGTCATGCCCCATTCGTATTGTTTTTTTAGGCTGCTTTCTTATGCTGCGCATTTTCAATAGCGAATAATTTGTCCCCAAAATTCAGTAATTCTGCAACCATTACAAAAAAAACGCGATAGGCGATTGTTTGTCAATAGGCGATTATCGATGGCGCTCTCTCTTCACGTCTTCCCAGAGTCCTACGGCATTGCCTTCAGTATCTTTGATCACTGCAAAGAACGCGATATCCAATATTGGAGCTTTAGGTCATCAATTGACCGCCTTCTTCCAATATCTTCTTGAGACACTCGTCAATGGACTGAACATTGACTTCAAGGAAAGTCTCCTTCAGGTCATGAGTACCCCTCCTGAAGAAGCCGCCATTAATTGCCCCGCGGATCTGTAGCTCATCATTCTCGTCGACCGGTGCCGTATTTGCTGCGTGGAAATCGCCTCCGCTGCCAGGAACTGGGCGAATCTGCCAGCCAAAGGCTTTCTCGTAGAACCTCTTTGCCCTTCTCATATCGTTGACAGGGATATCAAAAGCTCTGACATGGTCCACGGGGGCATCGCCTCCATCTTGACACTTTATCTCACATGAATAAAACTTTGCCCTTACATCGCCTCAATTCGCATGCAAACAGCTCTGCGCTTTGTTGGCGCATAGTCCTTCGCTTGCAATTATAGAGTTCAACCGTTAAAAATGGCTGACCGGCTCTCCGCTATCCGGTCGTTTTTGCATTGACCATGAACTCGAATACGATTATTGCGATGACAATCAGCGAAACCGCAATCACATACTGCATCTTCGAACCGTTGAGGTCAAAGCTCCTCTGGAGCGCCCTGTCAAGCAGTACGAATCCCGCCATCCCGGCTAACGAAAGAAAGATTGAAACCAAGAACTCCGTCGATGTCATGCTCATCGACGATACGCTTGCAGGTATCAAGAACTTGACGACACTGCTAATCTGGATTGCCGCTCCCGGTTGCATAATCAAGACGTATATTCCGCCGCTAGTCAGGAAGATCGATGCAATGGCTGCGATGTAGGCGTAATACTTCTTCGGGATGATGTTAAAGTCCATCTTGACCACCGGATCACAATAATCATCTAAACGCCTCCGCAAATCTTTAAATGTTTTGGAGCGCCGTTTGCCTATTCGAACATATTTTATGTATATTATTGAAAAAATACACATTATGGGTTATACATACATAAATTACATAAGCGACCTCGGTCCTCTTGTAGAAGAGGTGTTGGGCATTCACCCTTCAAAGGACATAATCTGCGCCACAAGCCGGCTTCTCGCGGGCAAGCGCATCGCATTGGCATTATGCGGCAGCGTCGCCGCTGTGCGGTCCCCTGACCTCGCAAGGGGCCTGATGAGGCACGGCGCCGAGGTCTTCGCGGTGATGTCCGCCGCATCCCAATCGCTTATCACCCCCGACCTTATGGAATGGGCAACCGGGAATCCAGTGGTGACCTCCCTGACAGGCAAGATAGAGCATGTTGCCCTGGGGGGCGGCTGCGACGGGAGCGCCAATCTCGTTATAATCGCCCCGGCTACTGCAAACACCGTCAGCAAGATAGCCTTGGGCATAGATGACACGCCGGTTACCTCTCTCGCGACCACTGCCATAGGCGCTGGCATTCCGATGATAGTCGCCCCTGCGATGCATGCCAGTATGATGCGCCATCCCGCAGTCGTCGAGAACATGAAGCGGCTCGAGGCCATGGGGATTACCGTCCTTGCCCCAGAGCAGGCGGAGGGAAAGGCAAAGATTGCAAGCAACGAGAGGATCGTCGAGGCTGCGCTTGCGGCGCTCGCAAAGAAGGACCTGAAGGGCAAGCGGATTCTGATCACTGCCGGCTCGACCCGGTCTTACATGGACGCTATCAGGTATTTGACCAACTCCAGCTCTGGGAAGATGGGCTTCGCCCTTGCCCTGGAGGCATCCGCAAGGGGCGCCGAGGTCAGGCTCGTAGCAGGGCCAGTCTCGGTACCCGAGTTGCCCGGGATCCCCGTCACGCGCGTCTCCACGACGGAGGAGATGCTTGACGCGGTCCTCTCCGAGCTCAAATCGGGGCATTACGACGCCTTGATTCTCGCCGCGGCTCCCCTCGACTTCGCATTCAGCAGGCGGAAAAACGGCAAGATATCGAGCGACTCGGTGCTCAGCCTCAAGCTCTCCCCACTGCCGAAGATATCCCGGGCTGCACGGAACGCTTCCCCAATGCTATTCATAATCGGCTTCAAGGCGGAGTATGATCTCCCCGAAGAAGAGCTCATCCAGCGCGCACTAGCCCGACTCACCGACTCTGGTATGGACCTAATCGCGGCGAACGACCTCTCCAAAGCAGGGCGCGGGTTCGAATCCGAGACGAACGAGGTCTACCTCATCGACCGCAGCGGGCTCTTCCACCGCGTCCCGCTCTCGCATAAGCGCGAGGTTGCGCGCCAGATACTCGACGCGTACTCAAGCAGGGAGTCCAGGCAATGAGCAGCACGATGCTCAGCAGGGGCATCGCAGCCTCAATCCTCGATTGCATGGTCGGAGAAGGCTACTCGCCAGGACACATTACTGCATTCTTCAGCATACACATGACGAACGACCCGATGCTCACAGGATCGACCGGAGCAGGAATCTGCCTCGAGGAAGGGGTCCACACAAGGGTCACCATCCGGCCTTCATCATCAAGGAAGAAACCGCTTCACCTCTCCTTCAACGGGAGGGCGCTCCCATCCGTGCCGACCTGCAATTTCCTCGTTAAGTCCATGAATGCTAGCTTCGGGAGCGAGTTTTCGGTCGTGGCAGAACAGGAATCCGCCCTCCCCCCCAACTATGGGTACGGACTCAGTGGCGCATCCGCGCTCAGCCTAGCGATTGCGATCAACAAGGCTGCAGACCTGCGCCTCTCGATGAATGAGGTCGGCCAATTCGCGCACAAGGCCGAAGTGGCGCTCCTGACTGGGCTCGGGGACGTGACGGCTCAGCTCGCTGGCGGGATCGAGGTCAGGCTGAGGCCAGGTGCGCCAGGCCTTGGAGAGGTCCGCAGTCTGCCCCGCCCAGAAGGGATGGTCGTCGTAACTGCGCCGGTAGTCAAGTTCCCTACAAAGACCATGATTACATCCCCACGGTACGTGGACAAAATAAACATGCTCGGCGCGAAGGCCATGGGCGCATTCATGGACTGCCCGAACATCGAGAACCTTATGCTCCAGTCGCGCCTCTTTTGGATGGGCGTAGGCATCGAGGAGCAGCGCATGCTCGCCGCATTGAGGCTCTTCGAGAACGCCGGAGTGAAGCATCCTTCTGTAAAGAAGGGCATGGTCTTTGGAATCATAAATCGCGATGAGCTTGGATCAGTCGTCAGGAAGCTCGGGTCCGCGATGCCCGCCCCTGATGAGCCATTGCCACTGGTCCTGCATGGCTCCAACGGGATCAATCTTATCATAACCGAGATTGCAAAAGGAGGGGCATTTTGATGGGAACGCATTTGAAGATACCAAAAAACCATTCAAGGGCTGAATCTCTAAGGGTCAGGGAGAAGCTGATTGATGCCGAGGAGAACTCTGTCGTCGCAAAGGCTGGTCTCATAGCCCACGGCCGTGGGGAGGCATTTGACTACCTCCTCGGGGAGGAATCCATACCTCATGCATTCCTTGCAGCACGCGCCGCAGCGGCGTCGCTCTTGTTGGCATCGCACCCGGTCATATCAGTCAACGGAAATATGACCGCACTCGTCCCCGAGGCGCTGGTCGAGCTCTCGAAGATCTCTGGCGCCCCACTTGAGGTCAACCTCTTCTACAGGACGAGGAAGCGGGAGCTTGCCATACGCAAAGCTCTCTTGAATGCTGGTGCGACATCAGTCCTCGGCTTAGGCTCAAAGAAGGAGTCGATACCTGAGTTGTTCAGCGACAGGAGGATTGTCGATCCCGAGGGCATCTACAAAGCCGATGTAGTCGTAGTTCCGCTGGAGGACGGCGACCGGACTGAAGCACTGAAGCGCATGGGCAAGTTCATAATCACCATCGACCTCAACCCACTCTCGAGGACAGCCCAAGCCGCTGACATAACGATCGTCGACAATGTGATTCGGGCGGTCCCCAGCGTCACTCGCGCCATCCGCGAGATGAAGCGCCTCGACAATGCATCCTTGAAGGCAGCCCTTTCGGGCTTCAGCAACAAGAAGAACCTCTCCGATGTAATCATTTTCATCAGGGATCGGCTGACTACCCTCGCTAAAGAGAAGTGCGATTGAATGGATGCGGGCACCAACCTGATGGAACGGGCATACCTGGGATCTTGGAGAAAATGAAAATGACATTTCATAAGATTTTCATAATGGGCGCTGGGGCTGTTGGCAGCTGCTATGGCGCATTATTATCAAGAAAGAACGATGTAACATTGGTTGGCAACCCGTCCCACGTTGGCGCCATCAACTCCAAGGGGTTGATTATCGACGGCGACCTCAAGGGCATTTTTCATTTAAATGCAAAGACCGCCATATCCGACGTTCCAGAAAATTCATTGATACTCTTAACCATGAAAGCGCAGGATGTTGCAAAGGCCTGTGAAGCACTACTGCCGATATTGAGGAGTGACACCGTCTTGCTGGCTTTGCAAAACGGGCTGGGGATAAAAGAGCTAATCTTGGAGGCTATCGCCGAAAAAGCAAATGTGGTCAGGGGGGTGGTCCTAATGGCAGCGGAGTTTCTGGAGCCGGGAAAAGTCACGTATTGGAAAGGTCCCACGATAATGGAAAAAACGAAGAATGGGAAGGCAATCCAAGCTTTATTCGAAAATAGCGGTCTGGAAACCAAAATTACCTCGGATATCAGGAGACACGAATGGAACAAAATGCTCATCAATTGCATTGTAAATCCATTATCCGCAATCCTAAAGGTCAGGGATAACGAGGTAGGCGCACCAGGCCTGAGCGCGACGAGGCGCTCGCTCATGCGCGAGTGCGCATCTGTTGCAGAAGTTGAAGGGGTTCATTTCGGCGACGACCTAGAAGCTGACACCGATCGCAGAATAATGAACTATAAAAATTACTCTTCGATGTACCAGGACATAATGAAAGGCAAGGCCACCGAGATTGGCTTCCTCAACGCAAAGATAATTGAACTTGGGGAAAAATACGGCATCAGGGTACCCGTGAACGAAACGATGGTGGAGCTGATTAGATTCATGGAGGCTCAAAGATGAAACTCAACGAGTTTAGGGATTGGAAAGGCAAAGAGAAGATAGTCATGCTGACTGCCTATGACAGTCAAATCGCCAAAATAATCGATCAAGTTGCAATTGATATTATCTTGATCGGGGATAGCCTTGGAATGGTCTTTCAGGGGAACGCAGAAACCAGGAATGTAACAATGCGCGACATGCTTTATCATACCCAAGCCGTTGCCAGGGGTGCCAAAAAGACGCCAATAGTCGCGGATATGCCCTTCAAGAGCGACTCCACCAAATCCGGCGCCCTCAGGAATGCCCGTCGCCTTCTGGGAGCAGGGGCTGAAGGGGTTAAAATCGAAGGGCGAAAAACCGAGGCGATAAAGACCCTGATAGGAAACGGCATCCCGGTGATGGCCCATATCGGGCTCCTGCCACAGACCGCTGCGACCTACCGAGTAATGGGGAAGACGCCTGAGGACGCACAAAAAATCCTTGAGGATGCCATACACCTGGACGAATTGGGAGTCTTCTCCATGGTCCTTGAGTCAATGCCGGAAGGTTTGGCGAAAGAGATTACGGAAGCTGTTCGGGCTCCAACCATTGGGATCGGGGCAGGTAAATACTGCGACGGTCAGGTCTTGGTGATAAATGATCTGCTTGGGCTCGACCCAACTTTCACGCCCAAGTATGTCAAGAAGTATGCCGACCTGAGCAAAATAATCTCGAATTCCGTTGATGCTTTCAAACGAGAGGTGAAAAACGGTCAATATCCCGCCCAAGAGCACACCTATCACTGACTGTGCGATGGCAAGGATGGGTTCGAGGGGTCAAATCAGGTCTCCCTTAACCTTGCCAAACCTATGCCTTGTCAAGCGGTCGGTTAGAATAACTAGGGCTGGCATTTCGACTGCTAATTAAAAACAATTTTTTATACCAAAAAACTAATGCTCTCTAAAGAGAATACTTATAAGTAAACGTTTAGCAACCTTTTTTTTGCGAAATGTTAAGGGATATTGAATAGGTGATAAAAGTGGCTGAAATCAAGAGAATAGCTCTCGCTTATTCGGGCGGTTTAGACACTTCTGTTGCAATGAAGTGGCTCGCCGACAAGTACAACGCAAAGGTAATCACGGTTACCGTGGACGTCGGCCAGGAGGACGACTTCAAGTTCGTAGGAGATAAAGCCTTGAAAGTCGGCGCCGAGAACCATTACACTATAGATGCAAAGGACGAGTTTGCAAGGGACTACCTCTTCCCCTCAATCAAGGCGAACGGTATCTACCAGGGCAAATACCCCATATCGACATCCCTCACTAGACCTCTCATCGCAAAGAAGCTAGTCGAGATTGCCCACAAGGAGAACTGCGACGCTGTTGCACACGGCTGCACGGGGAAAGGCAACGACCAGTTACGCATCGAGATATCCTCAAGAGCACAGGATCCGACGCTTACCATCCTCGCCCCCACTCGCAATTGGGGAATGAGCCGGGACCAAGAGATCGAGTACGCGAAGAACGCCGGCATCCCAATCTCGAAGGCTGCCAAGAAGTACAGCATCGACGAGAACCTGTGGGGCAGGTCGATTGAGAGCGGACCGCTCGAGAACCCGTGGAACGAGCCGCAGGAAGACGGCTGGCTCTGGACCAAATCGCCTGAAAATGCGCCGGACAAGCCTACCATCCTCGAGATTACGTTCAAGAATGGCGTCCCAATAGCACTCGATGGCGAGCGCATGGCGCCGGTGCCCCTCATCCGTAAGGTCAACAAGATTGCTGGGGACAACGGCGTGGGCAGGATAGACCACATGGAGGACCGCATCGTCGGCATCAAGTCCCGCGAGACATACGAGTGCCCGGCGGCGCTGGTGCTGCTGGAAGCTCACCGCGACCTCGAGAAACTTGTCCTCAACAGGCACGAGCAGGAGTTCAAGAAGTTCGTAGACGACAAGTGGACCTTTATGGTTTACGCCGGTCTGTGGGACGATCCGCTCCGCGAAGAGCTCGACGCCTTCATAGACAAGTCCAACGAACGCGTTGATGGCCGGGTCAAGGTCAAGCTCTACAAGGGCTCGATGATTGTCTGCGGCAGGGAGTCCCCGAACTCTGTATACGACTTCAAGACCGCAACATATGACTCTTCTTCGACATTCGACCAGACACTCTCAAACGGATTCGTGCCTCTCTGGGGGCTGCCAACGGTGGTCTCCAACAAGGTCATGCTGCGGTCGAAGAAGAAAGAATGAGCGCATTGGATTAAGGGTGCCTTGCATGAAGATCACTCGTGGGGGGCGGCTATCGGGGGACCTGACCGCGGATGTGGCCAGGCTTACCTCATCATCTGAACACGACCACTACATCGCAGACGATGTAATCAAGATCAACATCGCCCACACCCTCATGCTTGTGAAGGTAGGTTGCCTTACCCCCGCGGAAGGCAAGGCGCTCGTAAACGCGCTTAAACCCCTCATCGGCAAGATAACTGCCGTCCCGCCAGAGATGGAGGACGTCCACATGGTCATCGAAGAGGAGGTCACGAAGGCTGTAGGTGCCGAGATTGGGGGAAAGATGCACACCGGCAAGAGCAGGAACGACCAGGTCGCAACTGCACTCCGGATGCGCCTCCGCTCGTACCTTATCGAGATATGCTGCCGGATATCCGACCTCCAGGTTGCGCTGAACGACAAGGCCGAGGCGTCCGCCGATATCATCGTACCAGGGTTCACGCACCTGCAGCACGCCCAGCCAGTGAGCGCCGCCCTTCACCTGCTTGCGTACAGCGACATGTTCGGCAGGAGCCTCAGCCGGATGATCGACTGCTACAAGCGTGTAAACCTGTCTCCGATGGGCGCAGCAGCCTTGGCAGGCACTGGATTCCCGATAGACCGTGCCCTCGTCGCAAGCTACCTGGGCTTTGACGGTCTATTGGAAAATACAATGGACGCCGTAGGGTCGCGGGACTTCGCGCTCGAGGCAGTCTCGTCGCTCTCGATAATGATGGTCGACATGAGCCGGATGGCGGAGGAACTGGTCATCTGGAGCTCGCACGAGTTCGGTTACCTGGAGATGCCCGACGATCACTCCTCGACGAGCAGCATAATGCCTCAAAAGAAGAATCCAGTCACCTCCGAGATCATGAGGGCAAAGAGCGGAGACGTATTCGGAGAGCTGGCTGCCATGACTATCATCATGAAGTCCCTCCCGTTGACGTACAACCTCGACATGCAGGAGGTCAATCCTCACATCTGGCGCGCATGCGACGCAGCCCTGCTCTCGCTCCGGGTCATGGCTGACCTGGTACGTAAAGTAAACTTCAGGGAGCAGCGCCTCAAGCAGAGCGTCATGGACGACTTCTCAGTCGCTACTGAGCTCGCAGACGTGCTCGTGAGGGCGGGTGGCTTGCCGTTCAGGAAAGCGCACCAGGTGGTTGGTGCAATAGTGAGGGATCTCTCCGATGCTTCAAAATCGCTGTCCGAAGAGCCTGCCGCTGACATCGCTGCCATGGTCTTTGCCAAGGCAGGCGTTCGCATCAGGGAGGCTTCCATAGCTGCCGCAATAGACCCACTAAAGAATGTAAACGTCAGGACGACAACGGGCGGTCCCGCGGTCAAGGAAGTGAGGAGGATGCTCGACGAGAGGAAGCTCTTCGCCAAGAAGACCGCTTCTTCAATCGAAGACCTCTCTGCCCCAATCAAGAAGGGCATGCGCGCTATGGACTTATACTCTGCTCACCTTGAGCCTTGAGCCTTGAGCGCAAAAGCCGCCGCATCCCTGATTGCCGAACCGGTATTGGGGTTGGATTGCACCTTCACTAAATACTCCTGCCAGCCGATGTCCATGCGGGCTTTCCACACCTCAAAGTGCTTCTCCAGCCTCTTCTTTGCCTCCACATGTATCTCGCAGAGCTCTCCGCCGGCTGCCTTGGCGCAGATCTGGCACCTCTCACTCGCTTTGCTTGGCGCTATCTTCCCCGTTTTCGTTTCCCTTCCCATTTTTCCTCTTCCCCGGGCACTCGACATTTATGCACAACCTCCAAACATACCTCCCCAATCCCCTGACTTCAACAACCGGATACCCGCAGTCCTTGCAGGTCCTCTTCGACGTCGTGACCCTCCCCCTCTGGGGGAGCGGAGCCGCGAACCTGCACCCCTCGCTATACCTTGAGCATCCCACGAACCGCTTGCCGCTCTTCTTAGACCTTATCATTATCAGCCTTCCCGTCTTGCATGATGGGCACTGCCCGACGGTCTTCGCATCGTCTTTCTTGACCTTTACGAGTTCGGCGAGGCTAGCGCCCAGCCCCTCCTGCCCATCCATCATCCTCTCGTAGGTCGCCTTCATCTCATCAATCGCGTTCAGCATGACCTGCTCCCTGCTCATCTTCCCGCCCTCTATCCCCTCCATGCCCTCCTCCACCTTCCTCGTCAGGTCAATTGAGACAAGGCGGGGGAAGTGCTCCTTGAGCGCGGCAATGACGCCTGCCCCAAGGTCAGTCACCTCTATCCTCCCACCCTCGATGTAACCGCGCCTGTAAAGCGTCTCCACGGCGTCCGCCCTCGTTGACTTTGTGCCAAGGCCGTTCCTCTCCATGAACTTTATGATGCTGCTCTGGTTGAACCTAGGCAGAGCGGCAGTGTACCGTTCATCACACGTTACCGAAGTCATCCTTGCCTGATCCCCTTTCATGGTGGCAGGAACCTTGGTCTCTCTGAGGAATGCGTACGGTGCGTAGAGCCTCGTCCAACCCTCGCTTAGGACCGCCTCGCCCTTCACAATGAACGCATCCGCACCTCCGCATGATATCTCGATCGAGGTCAGAGCCTTAATCGCCTCCTCCCCGAACGTAGCGAGGAACCTCTTTACAATGAGGTCGTAAACCCTGAACTCATCCCTCCCCAGTCTCTCAGCGAGGTTGCCAGTCGGATGTATCGCAGGGTGAGCCGGATCGAACTTCATCCCCTCCCTTGGTCTGAGTGGCTTTCCGCTCATCAGGAGCTCATCAACGGCGTCCGCATAATGCCCATTCCTCTTCAGCGCCTGCATTATCCGGGCGTAACCAAGCGACGGGGGCAGCCTCTGGCTGGACGTTCTGGGGTAAGATATCAGCGCATCCAAGTACAGCTTCTCCGCAATCTTCTGCGTTTTTGATGGGGAAAGCCCGAAGTGTTTGAATGCCTCAGACTGCAAGGCGCCCAAGTCGAATGGCGCTGGAGGGGGCATGATCATCCTCTTATCCGAGACGCTGCTCACAATTCCTTCTGCCCCATTGCACCTCTGGACTATCCCCTCTGCCTCCTTGCGCGAGAGAATCTCCCCCTCTGCGTACTCCGCAGGAAGCCCTTCACCCGCTATCTCCGCCTCTGCAATGATAACCCAATAGGGGTCGGGCACGTGGAGCTTGATGCCATTCTCCCTCCTATACAGCGCGTAAAGCGTCGGACTCTGGACCCTCCCGGCGCTCAGGACCTCATACCCGCCACCGGCCATTATCTGAGAGTCCATGAGGGCACGGGACGCATTGACTCCAAATATCCAGTCAAGCTCGTGCCTCGTCCGACCCGCCTCAATGACAGGCGTATCGAGTTCTTTTGACATCCCCTCGTAAGCAGCAACAAGGTCCTGCTTCGTCAGCGTAGAGAATCGCATCCGCTTCGCCTTCGCATCCGCCCCGCCGCATGCATACCTAAGGATGTTGAATGCTATCAGGCTGCCCTCTGTGTCGAAGTCGCAAGCGCTCACGAACTCGTCCGCCTCGGCTGCATACTTTGAGATTGCGGCGATCCAGCCCTTCGCCCTCGTCATCCTTCTCTCAGCCTCGTATATCGGCACCCAGCTGATGTCGAAGACGGGGTAGCTCCACCCAATGCTCTTCTGGTCCACCGAGTAGAGGTGGCCGAGCGCGGAGATGACTGTGACCGTGTGAGCCCCCCTTGAGAAGCTATAGGCAGGGAAGAATCTGCTCCCTACCCTCTTCACGCCGCCTTCGCCCAGGGCATAAGCTACCTTCAATGCGGCAGATGGCTTCTCGCAGATGATGAGCTGTTTGACCATCAGACCCACTCGTATCAAACTTTATTACGCCTGCTATGACTATTAATCCTGTCCTGGCTTATGCAACCACTGAAGGCAATAAAATCCAAGTTCATCCTTCTTTCGCTCTCGATATTCTACGACGCCGCCTTCGCTGACCGGCTCTGGACTGACGCAAAGATTAGGCGAGCTGCGGTTGGAATGGTGGGCATCTTCGTCACAGGCATTGCTGGAGTGGTCTTTGCGCTGGACCACACGCTATCATTTCAGGCGTCATCCCCTTTGGCGGAGATATTCGTGGTCGGAGGCGCGGTACTCTTCTTGGCAGGCAACTGGAAGGGGCGA
Source organism: uncultured Nitrososphaerota archaeon (assembly GCA_964634735.1). Lineage (GTDB taxonomy): Archaea > Thermoproteota > Methanomethylicia > Methanomethylicales > Methanomethylicaceae > Methanomethylicus. The sequence continues at coordinate 21,528 of CAZWMA010000009.1, read as the reverse complement.
ATCAGCCTCGGGTTCAACATCGAAGAGTCGCATGCTCTTCTCCGGTCAAGGCGAACTGTGATTTGCTACCTCTCCGACGTCCGCCAGGCGTCAGCATATATCGAAGCCATAATGGACCAGTCCCAAAGGGAGATTGGCGAGAATTATTTAAAAGCAACCGAACCTTATCTAATACTCGCTTCCGAGATATGGTTCGAATCTTTAGCTAAGAAAGGTTTCGACCTCATCGGAGAGCTGAACCCTTACAAGGATGTCGGTGATATTATTGCCCGTCAGACTGGTATGCCATCAATGTAAAGCGGTCATTTATGAGGATCCTGAGCTCGTCTCGCCCAAAGAGGTTATCGAGAAGTCAGAGGGCAAATGCCCAAAGTGCTCGACACCGCTGACATTTGACCCGTCCAAGCTAACCATAACCATAGGGGACCCCGAAAAGAAAGGGCTCCTTAAGATCTTCCAGAAAGGCCGCTGAGCGGTCGATGATGTTTTTTGCGTTTATCATCATGGATAAGGACATACAGGCGCATAGCTGCAGCGCTGTCTCTTGACGAAGAGAGGGACGCATCCGCGGCAATCGAACTCGCATCGATCCTCGAAGGCACGCCGACCGCCCGGGTAGAGGACCTGGTGCGGTCCGTCACCGGGCAGGTCGTCAGCGTCTGGGGAGCCGGGCCATCCCTCGAACAGGACCTCGCTAGGGCAATCGACTTCGGTCTCCTCGAATCCACCGCCAATTTTGCCGCAGATGGTGCGGTGACTGCCTTCCTCGAATCGGAGAAGGTTCCACACATGCTCTTCACGGATCTAGATGGCCCGAGCACAGACTTGCTCAAGGCGAATTCACTAGGCAGCCTGGCCGTAATTCATGCTCATGGCGACAACCTACCCGCCCTCCGCAGGCTCACAAAGTCGTTCACCGGAAAGGTGTTCGGTTCAACGCAGGTCCACCCGATCCCACCATATGTGCTTAACCTGGGCGGCTTTACTGACGGCGACCGCGCTGCACATTGGGCATTTGAGCTAGGCGCATCCGCCATCTTCCTCTTCGGCATGGACTTGGGACCAATCATCGGCAGGTACTCGAAGCCAGACCTGTCGGGGGAACCGCTTGTGCGGAAGTTGAAAAAGCTCGAGATAGCCGGAGATCTACTGTCCTCACTCTCGAAGCAAATCCAAATCTACAACTTCACCTCCTCTGGCAAGAAAATCCCCCTTATTGCAAACGCCTCGTTTAGCGACCTGCATGGCATAATGGTTAAAGTTAAATCCCACTGACCCTCAATCACCCTTGAGGCTTAAGCCGAATGTCCAATGCGATTGATGCAGGCGGCAACTCGATAAAGGCTGGTCTGAAATACGCCGCCACGCACGAGTGGATTGACCTATCCTCATCTCCGGCAAAGGTTGGAATATCCGACTACGCTCAGAAGAGCCTTCACGACGTCGTCTTCGTGGAGCTTCCAAAAGTTGGACAAATCCTGAAGAAAGGGACGACCATGTGCACCCTCGAATCGATTAAGGCAGTCGCCGAGGCATATGCCCCAGTCGATGGCGTTGTGATCGCGGTGAACGGCGTTCTTGAGAGCAAACCGGAGCTGGTCAACAAAGACCCTTATGGCGAGGGGTGGCTCATCAAAGTAGAAGTGAAGGGCGAACCCGGAAGGCTGTTCTCCCCCGAAGAATACGCCGACTCTGTAAAGAAGATGCTCTAGACGCCAGAGACCTGCCGCGTGCCGGTACCACCTCGAATAATGGCACCTCACTCTGCAGCCCATATTACGCTTTCTTCATCCTGAACGTATTATAGTCGACAAGGACCTTCACGCCGCCCTTGAACCAGCTGTCCATTGCAGGATCCCCTGTATCAGCCTTTATCGCCTCTATCCCTGAGAGCTTGTCCCTTGTGGAGACGATGAGGACCGACTCCTTCCCTAAAGCCGCGAGCACCTTGCCGCTGATCTGCTGGTTCCCCCTACCGAAGATGAATCCCTGCCTACCGATGGGCGAGACGATTATTTTAGCAGGTTTTCCGGCAATGAGTTCCATGATCTCCGACTCCCCTGCATCTTTCTTGATTAGCCTCCCATCAAGCACGACATCCACGCCCAGCAGCGTCCCGTCAATCCCCATCGCTTCGCTGATCCCTTTTACCGTGCTGCCCGGCCCAAGGATGTAAGCGGTTCCCGCCTCCATCTTCTCGACGACCCATTTGGCTATCGCCATCCTGTCCGCCTCCGAGTCCGCAGTGAACGGGGACGCTGCCTTCATGCCCTGCATCCCTTCTGGCTCATGCGGGACCGAAAGGTGACCGTAGAGCCTGGCTGACACCCGCCCCGCCCTGAATGCCTCCTCGTCGACGTCTGCGACCTCCCCCCTCATGAGTGGCAGCTCGTCCCATAGGAACTTGATTGCTATCTCAGCCGCCGCCTTTGGCGTAACTGCAAAGACCCCGCTGTGCATCTTGACCCCCGCAGGTATGCCTATGACAGGGACTCTTTCGCCGACAGCGTCCATTATGTCCCTAGCCGTCCCGTCACCTCCGCAGAACGCAATAATCGAGACGCCCATGCGTTCCATGGCAACTGCGGCAGCCTTCGTATCGATAGCTGTGGTCGGGCTCACGCCAACTCCGATAACCTTGATCCGGTATCCCGCGTCTAGAAAAGCACATTCGCCCATGCTTCCACTGCAGGCCATGAAATTGACTGCAGCCTTCAGCGCCGAGAACTCTGAGACGAATGCCCTAGCCCTGCTGCAGGCAACGGGTTTCGCCCCCCGCCTCAGCGCTTCGCCAAGCGCCTCCGAACCGTCTGTCCCCTTCATCCCGACGGCTCCCCCCATCCCTGCCACTGGGTTGATGATCAGCCCCAGCGTCCTGTCCCCGCCCAATGCCGAACCTCTCCCCACTTGTTGAACGCCTCCTCGATCCTTTATACATAATGCTGTTTGATGAATAAAATGCCGTTAGAGTTAAATTCTACGTGGGACTAATTTGTTTGTTTCTGAGGTTGGGATAATGGAATCAAGCGCCTCATCGCGTAAGCTGAATGTCAGCCGGACCGATGTCCTGGTATACGCTGCTCTTGCCGCCATAGTTGCCCTCACCCTTGCCATCAGGCTCCTTCCGCTGCAGTGGGGCGTCTACCTCGACGAGTTTGACCCGTACATCCAGTTCAAGGGTGCCCAATACCTCGTCGACAACGGCTTCTCATCATGGTACAGCTGGGTCGACACTACGCGGTGGGCGCCTTGGGGGGCAAACCAGTTCGAGCAGGGGCTTCTTGGGACTCCGTTTACCGGGGCAGCCATTTACCTCTTCCTGACCTCCCTCGGCTTCAACTTCCCGCTCCTGGACGTCTGCGCATTCTTCCCGGTCTTCGCAGGGGCCATCATCGCCGTCCTCGCCTTCTTCCTGGGCAAGCAGCTCGTTAACAGAGGTGTTGGCCTTCTTACTGCATTCATATTTGCGATTGACCCGACTTCCATCCAGAGGACCGCTCTTGGCTTCTTCGACACGGAGTCCACTGGCCTGATCGGGATGTTCGTTGCGCTCCTATTCTTCATCAAATCCCTCAAGACCCGAACCGTTCCATACGCCATTATCGCCGGGCTCGGGATGGCATATATGGCGTTGTGCTGGAGAGCCTTCCTCTACCCGCTCAACTTCATAGCGCTGTTCGTCGTCATAATGGTCCTCACCGGAAAGTGGAGCCGCCAGCTGACAACGTCGTTCTCGATCATCGCGTCAATCACGCTCTTCACGATAATAATAACCCCGAGCTATGGCGTCGGGACAGCAATCTCAGCTTACACTGTGGGTCCACTAGTCGCCATCGTGATATGCTTGATCAGATCCTTCACAGAGCTCATACCTGACGCTGTCAAGAGGCAGAAATACACGATTGGCATAGTTGTGGGCACACTTGGCGTCTTCGGAGTAATGACTCTCATGGGCGTCTTCGGTGATATTACTGGGAAATTCCTCGCGATAATCAACCCCTTCTCAAGGGGGGGCCTGGGGTCTGTCAGCACGGTCGGCGAGCAGTTCCCCGCCATCTGGAGCCAGTTCTTCTCCACTTATCACGTCCTGGTTCTCCTGATTCCCGCCGGCATAATCTTTGCGCTAAGAAGGAGCCGCAAGGAAGACCTATTCATGGTCCTATTCGTCCTGACCGCGCTCTATGGAAGCGGTTCGTTCGTTAGGCTATTGATACTGGCCGCTCCTGCGGTTGCAATCGTCGCTGGATTGGCAATCTCGACGCTGATGGCTAGCGTAGGGGCTGTCCTCCATCAGAGAGCCGACAAGAAGAACAAAGGTGCGCTGCTCAGCAAGTACTACGGGATTCTGGTAATCGCCATCATAATGGCGGCGATGGTTCCTGTTGCGTACAATAACCTCGGCAGCGCCAACCGCCCTGCGATGATTGTCTCAGCCTCCACAGGTGCATCATTCGAGATACCTGACTGGATTGAAGCGCTGGCGTGGATGAGGGACAATCTGCCAGAGGGCACGATAGTAGGTGCTTGGTGGGACTACGGCTACTGGATCAACGTGATGGGCAATATGTCGGTCTTGGACGACAACTCCACGTGGAACAGCACGCAGATCCAACTGGTTGCCCAGGCATTCCTCAATAACGAGACGACCTCCGTCGCCATCTTCAAGTCGATGAACGTCACTTACGTTGTGGTCTATGAGCCATTCCAATTGGTGTACACCAACCCCGCATTGGCGCTGCCGATCACATCCCTGACAGGGGACTTTGAGAAGTCCCAGGCAATGGCGGTCTGGATCAATTACAATTCCGCAGATTACGTAGGGTATGCGAATATCGGTGGCTACAGCTGGATGCTCCCAATAGGCCAAAAAGCAGCAAACACGACCCTCTACCAGCTCATCTTCTATCCATACATCACCGGCTACAAGCAGCTGCTGAACATTACCATCAACCCGCCAACGATGTATTCGCCGGTCTTCTACTCCTCGAACGGGTGGGTATCGATCTACAAGATACTCTGATCTCTTTTTTTTTACAATTGCTCTTTCTTCTCGGGCCTCATTATCGCTTCAGCTTAATGAAATCCGGACACGCTCATAAAAATCCAAAACAGCCTGCCCTTAATTGAGCCGGCTCTCCTGCCGCCGTTAAGCTCGCTTGCCTTCCTTCTCTTCCGCGTCGTTCTGCAGCTTAAGCGCGAGCCTGAACCTGCTGTACTTGTCATCCGGCGAGAACTTTGCCGGGTGCGGGTTCCTGACTGCCGCGCCGCACTTCGGGCAGCGGTCTAGCTTCAACGTATACTCCCCGCACGACGAACACCTGCGGATCATGCCCTTCAAGAGAACCGCCTACCTCACGAACTCGCTGGAACCACCGGCAGCGGTGATCTTTGAGACGATGACATCCGCCGCTTTCTTCATCGCATCCTCAGCGGTCTTGTAATCTTTCGCAGTGACATCCATCCGGTACTTCGGCGCACCGACATAGGTCACTTCCATCTCAACATCCTTGCCAGCGGACGCCTTGACGCCCGCTATTATTGCAGCCTTTATGTCCTCAACGCCCTTCGGCTTCTGGGACTTGATCTGTATGATGCTTGTCACATGGACTGTCGGCGCCTCTATGTGCCCCTTTGAGGACTCGAAGAGAGCATCCGCCCATTCCTCCGAGATGCCCGCCTCGACAAACGCTTTTGGCCCCTTCACAGCTGCCTCCTCAAGCGCCGCGTAGAGATCCCCGAAGTAGTCCTCGAGCGGAATGCCGACGCTCTTCACAGCATCCGGAAAAGTCACGTTAAGCGTCTTTGCTGCATTCTCAAGCAGCTTCTCTGCCTTCTTGCCCTTCTTGTACTGGATGAGCTTCTCCTTCTTCTCCCTCTCGGTAACCTTCCTAAGGGAGAGGTCTATGTGCCCTTTCCGGTCATCAATCCTGATGACCTTCAGCACAACCTTCTGCCCCTCCTTCACGAAGTCCTTTATGTTCTTTACCCAAGTCGATGCCACCTCCCCAATCGGGATGTAGCCGCCCTTGTCGAACTCGTCAAGGTTCACGTAGACGCCGTGCCCCTCCAGCCTCGTGGCTGTCGCTATTACGTACTCGCCTATCTCTGGGTAATTCTTCTTTCTGAGGACCATTCTCATCCCATCCATTCGCAAGCCAATCGAATAAACGATACCCGTCCCGATGACGGCTTTTCGTTAAGTAGTAATGGCTAAACAAGTTAAGGGTAATAAAACTGTCGAGGTCCTGAAGCTGGCCCCGGGCATAAAAACGGACGAGCGTGGAAAAAAGCGCTCAGACGATCTCTTTTACCTTATCGGAGAGTATCTTGCTCTTGCCGCCGGTCGGAACCGCGAGTTCCTTTCCGCATATGGTGCATTTTACAACCGACGCGACACTACAGAATATGGTCTGCTCGTTTCCGCACTCCGGGCACTGGACCCTGAAGAACTTGCTCTTTGGCACTGGTGTTAGCATCTCTTTCCTCTTCACATCATGTCACCTCAGACTATCTCCAGCTTCTTCAGCCTCATGCCCTTCCTCTGGTTCATGTAACCGCACTTCTTGCACTTGAGCCTGAGACTCATCTTCTTGGTCGTCTTTGCAGTCCTCTTCTGCACAGGCTTCCTTGAGCTTCCGTAGCCTTTCTTCTTCCTCTCGTATCTCCTCGTCCCTTGGGCTAGGGCTCTCTCCTTCCCCTTCTTGTACAGAGTGACACTATGAGCCGTGTAATTCTTGCACTTCGGGCAATACGTGTTCATTTCTTTAGGCGTTTTCATCTAAGCTACCTTCTTTGTATCTCTGTCGCTATGCCCCTTTTGATGAGGGCATCCGTGTTTTGTGCTGGCAACAGCACAACATCTTCGGTTTTATAGGGGCCATAGGTTTTTAAATCTGCCCCTACGAACGATGGAACATCTCGGAGCAGCCTAACTAATATCTTTTTCGCAGCATCAGCCGGCGACGCTGCACCATCAAACGCCTCCTTTGGGACCACTTTGTTGGTCGCTGCCGCCTCGCTCTCCATCAGGTTGGATTCGTTCAAGGTGCCCTCGGTAGAAGCAGCGCATATCTTTCCCCTCCTGACTGCCTGGAGCTCCGCGAGCATCCGCTTCGCCCTGACCAGCTCCGCCTGGGCTATTTTTGACTGGATGCTGCTGTCTGACCTCACGAGCCCCTTGAGGTACTCGTCAACCCCTTCAGTGAACCCAGACGGGGGAGCCTGTAGCTCACTCGACTCCCGTTCGCTCGTCCAGAACTCGATAATCTTCTTGTACACAGGCTCACATCCTGGGATCCGCTGCTCCCTTGCATAGCAGGTAGAGTCCAAGCGCCTTCGGCACTTCCATCTCCATGCCCTTGGCCGGCCCTACCTCGCAATCCCCTATCCTAACTCGAGGTATCTCCTTCACATATATCTTTATACTGCCGCCTATGAACGCGACAGCGTCCTTCAGCGGGTCAAAACGCTCCAGGTCAGCATAAGATATCCTCGCTGTCTTCAGCGCCGACTTGCCGTGCAGGCTGTTCGGCTGCCTTATCAGCCTCTTTATGTCAAGCGTGACCCTCTCGTCGATGTTGCACGTATGCTCCTTTATGGACGCATTGGCTATCTTCAGCAGGCTCTCGAAGCTGTACCCTTTTATTCCTCCCCAGTAAGGCGGCGTGTCCGCGATATTCTGGAGAAACTTCTCTTTGCCCTTGGTTATCGTTTCCGCGACCATGTGGCCGACTACTGCCTTCAGCTCATCCTGGCTCTTCCCACTGACAAACTCGTATGTTGCCCTCGCAATCTTCCCTCTCCATCCGCCATCCCTCATGTCCGGGCCAAACATCGGGCCGTTGTTTTTGACCTGCCTGAACCCGTGCTCCTTCGGATCGAGGCCTATGCCCCTAACATAGTCCGCTATCTCCCTCCTGCCGTCGCTGGAGAGGCTGCGGACGTTCTCGGAGACCACATGCAGGTGGTAGCCCCTGTGCCCCGAGAAGCAGATCTCTATCTCGCCAAGAGCCACGCCAAAGTCGGGGACGATGAACTCGTCAATGAGCTTGAATATCTCCTTCTTCGCGGTATTGAGGCATCTCTCGCAGACCCAGGTGACCGTTTCAATCTTCTTCTTGCCGCACTTCGGGCACGCCTCCGGGGGGAACCCTCTCCCTTTGGATCCGCAGTCAAGGCAAGACCACGTATCATGGTCGTCCTTGCAGTCGGTCTTTATGTGGTCGGCGTCTATATCGAAGATTAAGTCTGCCCCTCCCCACCCCTTTGCATTCATGTCCTCTGCCTGGGGGTTCTGGTAATACGCCGACGAGTAGTAGACGTTTGCCGGGGTCCTTTCGACGAGGCTCTTCTTGAGCTCGCCCACATTCTCAAACTTCAGGTGCCTGATCATCATCTGGTCGCCGAAGTGCAACTGGGCATACTCCCTCTTGGCAAAGTCCTTCACATCCAGCGCCTCCGCCGGAAGCCGCGAGTAGTATCCCTTGAACTCATCGAGGACGATCCTGTGCAACGTCTCCTCCCCCTCTGGTTCTATCTCCTGCTCCTGCCTTCAGCGATGCCCCCTGCTTTTGTGGCGCCCTCACCTGCGTTTGCGTCTTCGTCTGCATCTGCGCCTTCGCCTTGACCTTCCTCTTGTAATAATTCAGCGGGTGGCTCACCGATGCGCAGAGCGCGTCCGGCTCGATGCACAGCCCGAACGATCTGAGCACCTCGCACTTGGGCGGGGCATACTTCGTCCTTGAGCCGGTGATGCCCGCTATATGCTCCACCTGGTACCTCGCCTTCCCCTCATCGAAGTCGGCAACGTTCCCGAAGAGCTTGAGAACGCCGTCGACGCTCTCCCCAACGTTGAGCATGAATGTCGTAATCGTGAACCTCGCCATGTGGGACAGGCTCTTCCCTGCGCTGAGGTCGTTCACAATCGCAATGATGCACGGCGGCCTGGCGTCCTCAACGAGCCCGTCAGGAAGTTCATCCTCATAGAACTGCTTCTTCTCATCCAGCAGTGCAGTTATCCCGCTCATCCGGGTCTGGAACGCGGCGGGGAGCTCGAAGTTCTTCACCCCCTCCTCATTCGCCCTCTTGGTTATCCTGAGCTTCAGGTTCTCAGAGAGCAGCCTCGCAAAGTCCTTCGAATCAAGGAAGACTGACCCCTTGTCGACGTACTTGTTCGTAAGCTTCCACGCCGGCGAATGGAACTGGGGCGCGACCTCAAGGTAATCGTCCAGCCTCAGCTTGAACCCTCGCCTCTCCCATTCGAGCTTCACGTCTTGGAGCTCGACCTTCCAGCCGAAGCTCGCCTTTGCTATCTCTGCGAGCTTGGAAGCGACCTCCAGCTTGAGGAGCTCCTCGCACCTCTTCGCCTCATAAGTAGCGAACCGGTTCACGAGCCACCTGACCTTGCTCGCATACACGACAGCTAGGGCGAGCGGATACGAGAGGATCTCCGTCTCCGGGTCGCCAAGGTTCAATGACGCCTCCTCCCCTTCGATGCTTCCCCTTACCCTCTCAAAGGCGCGGTCCACTATCCCTGAGTAAGCGGGCGCGGAGAGGTCCGTGAGCGTCAGGTTATACTTCTCAATGAATGCCGCTGACTGGTCAAGGAACGGGTACTTCGCGAGGTCTTCCTTTGTCAGCATATGGCTCACCTGACCTCTCTGTCCTGCCTGTTATAAAAAATAGCTTAGGGCGGCAGATGCCCGCCGCCTCGCAGCGCTGATACTGCCGCGCCTCAGTCGTTCTCCATCCTTGGAGCCAAGTAGTAGACTATCTTCCCGCCGCTCGAGAGGTTGAACTCGAGCCTAAGCGGCATGTCCGTAGAGAACATGACTATCGCTATCTCCGAAAGGGCAGACGCCGCCATCATCTTGCTAAGATATGACAGGCTGTAGAGCGCCTTCGCCATCTCCTTGAGCTCTAAGGATAGAAGTTCGCCGCTGTCCTTCGTTATTATGACGTCGACTTCACCCCTGTCGCCCGAGGCGCTTACCTTGAGCTGGCCGTTCTCCGCCAAAACCCTTACGAAGTCGCTTACGACCTCCGCATCCCTGATTGCCTCAAGCAGGGTCCCTGCCGGTATCTTTACCGTTGCGTTGAATGGTATGCGCGGCGCCGAGAGCTCCTCCTTGCCAAGGTCAAGCAGCGACAGCGAGAACGTCCTCGACGACTTGCCCTTGAACCTTGTCTTGAGCCTTGCCTCGTCATCCATCTTCTCGAGCTCGAGCTTCTCGTTCGAGCCTACCCTCTTCATGATATTCTTCATGTCCTCGAAGTTAATGCCAATCGGTATCTCCGCTGCGCACTCATAGGACTCGAAAGCAGCCTTCGGGAGCTCCAAGTCCACCATGGCAACCCTGGACGGATCCATTGCCCTGAGCTTGATGCCCGAAGGGTCCGCTATGAAAACGCCCTCCTCAACCAGTGTAGATATCGATTCGATAATGCTCTTCCAAATACGACCATCAGCAAGTACTGCCTTGAACACAACTCTTCCTCCGCAACCTAACTCTATAAAAAGTTGGAGTACTTAACCGTTGCGAGCTATCGTCCGAGCCAATTTCCTAGCCAAAAACGGCTCTATTAATATGCGCTAGAATAAAGCACCAATAAACATGGTGCAGCTCACTCGTACTCGCGCCACGTCATGCTGCACTTTGTGCACCTGTAGAACCTCGTTGAAGGCTCATCGGCGCTCCGAGTCTGGATCATCCAATAATATGCTTCCATGTTGCCGCACTTCTTGCACTCCGCGCGTGTCTTTGGGAGCGTCGTGTCATTGGGGTTGTCGCTGTCCTTGACTATCAGCTCTTTCTTGGGCTTGCTGATGACCTCTACGAACCTCTGGCTCTGGCTTCCCTTGGCTGGCTTCTCGAACTTGCACTTCTTGCACACAAAGACCTTTCTCTTCGGGTCCTCAATGAGGAAGCAGTTGCACTTAGGGCAGAACTCCATTTTATTCCCCGCTCCACAACAAAAGCCTTCACGATTTAACCTTAACGGTCAGCAGGCGAGCCGTGCTCAGCAGCCTTCCCGATTCGGTCGCGAACGAGGTAATCTTCAAGACCCGATGAGATCACGTGCGCCTGAGCCGCATTCCTGCTCCCTAGCTTGCACGCCGTAAATCCCCTTGACTTGCCCCATTCGGACAGCTTCCCGGCTTCCGCCTCTCCCCACGCCACCGGCAATCCTGGACCGACATCGATGCCTGTAACCTCCAGCATGAATCCCTGCGACCCAAGCCACGATGCCGCTGCGTCCGCGCTGCCCGGGTCCCTGACCGCCGCTATGCAGTCGATCCACCCGCCGCGGAAGACTATCGCCAAGATGCCCCCTCCCCTTCCGCCAGCAATGTCAACGAAGAGCACCCTGCCCTCCCTCTTGCGGCGGGCTGGCATCAACCAGTGCCCTCCGACAGCAGTATCTTCACCACGGCTTCTTTGAAGAGCTTGGAAAAGGCTTTGGCTGCGATCTCCCTCTCGAGCGATGCGCTCTTGAACTCCATCTTCGCCAGCGACTCCTGCAGAACCGCAGCCGCCCCGTCTACCGTTATCATGTTGCCCATCCATGCATGGGCCAGCGCCGCCTCGACTATGTTGCCTCTCTCTCCATGCTTGAGCCGCGCGGGAACCGGGAGCCTCGAGAGCTCCAGCGCCTCCGAGAGGACCTTGTCCGGCACCTTCTCGCCTACCGGGCTGCCGCTCGCACGTGACTTAGCCAGCGAGTAGACTAAATTTACAAAAGAATCGCCTAGCTGCGCAAGCCCCTTGTCCTCACAGAAAGCCTGAAGCCTCGCCCTGACAATGGCGTCAGTCGCCAAGGCGCGCCCCCCTAAGCCTGCGCCTTCTTGAACTTTTCCTTGAACTCCTTGGTCTGTGCTTCCATCTTCGCGAGCGCGCTGTCCATTACCTTCCTCGGATTCGCGTTCTCCTTGGTCGTCACGACAACCCGTATGCCGCCGGTAAGCGGGTGGACGATCTGGTAACCTGCCTGCTCGACCTTAGGCTCGGCTAGGAGCGCCGTCCTGAGGTAGTTGCCCAGCGTATGATCTTCGTCTGCAATCTCGATCTCAAGCGTGTTCTTGGTCTCGGTTATTACCTTGATTTTCATTCCATGTCACTCCATCAACGCATACTGCTTCGAAACCTTTCTCCTCTCGTATACCTTCTCGGTCAAGCACACAAGCCTGTCGCCCTTGAGCACCAGGTTGTCGCCGCACTTCGTGCAGGTGGCAAAGATTACCCCCAAATCATCGTCCCTCGTCGAGAGCTGGTATGGAGACCATCCCGTCTCGACCTTTGCCAGTATCCTATCGTTGACATTCGTGATGTCGTGCATCGACTTGGTATAGCTCTTGGCCGCCTGCGATATGTGCAGCTCGCCGGTGAAGTCCCCTGATAGCGTCTTCTTCCCCCTTATCGCAACTATCTTGACGACCGCCTTGTCCTCCTTCGCAAGCGTGACTATAGCCTCGACGATGTCCCCGACCTCTGGGACTGCAACCCTCCTGCCGACCTTGACGCCCACCTTCCGGTTCTGGGCGTCGATGTCAAGCGCGCCTACGGTGTTGGACTTGATTTTGCCATCGTCCTCGTAGGTGCCGTTGCCTGGCATATACTCCTCGATAACACCCAGCTCGTCCCCGGGCATTATGACATCTTTGCCTGACTTTGTCATTCTCAATCCCTCACAATTCTGTAAAGATCAACGTCAAACGCATGAAATCTCTTTGTATGGAAGTGATATGTAGGGGGTAGTTTTATCTTTAACGGCAGGACCTCGTCCACCCTTCCGCCAAGCTCCTTGATGTACTTGACTATGAACTCCCTCCCTTCCTGCCCCCCCTTATGGAGCGAGTAAACCGTTGGGGCGCACTCGAGGGCTCCCCTGAGGAATGCCCTATCCGCCTCCCTGACCTGGACTCCGAAGGGCGGGTTCTGGATGACCACATCTGCCCTCGGCGGTGGGTGCCCGGCATCGCCTTCCACGAACTCCGTGCTGTCGCTCACCCTCATCTTGCATGCTAGCCGCTTTGCAGCCGCCATTGCCTCAAGGTCCAGGTCGACACCAACGACCATATCCGCCCCCATGAGCGCGGAGCCTATTGTGAACATGCCTGTGCCGCAGCCCAAGTCCGCTACGATCCTCCCCTCGATATCCCTGTGCCTGAGCCCGATGTACCACAGTATCTCCGCCACCTGCGGCGCCGGGAGCCTGTACTGCTCGAGTTTTATCTTTGGGTTAGAGAAGTTGCCGACCCTCTCAAGCGCGATTTCGAGCTCGCTCTTCGACGTTATCATGGTCTCATATCCTCTTCAGGAGCTCTTCAGCCTCCTGCGCGTTTAGGACCGGCTTGGGGAAGCATTCTTGGTTGTCGGGCGCCACCCTCGGGCAACCGGTCACCACAAGCACCTCTGCAAACGAGAAGCCGGCAAGCCTGTCCCAGCTCGCTTCGTCTGCCACAATCAGGAACGCCCTCTTGCCCTTCGCCTCAAGCCTTGCCTTCAGCGACTTTGCGCCATCCAGGTCGAGCTGCCCTGACTTTGCGACGACCACGATTCCGAAAGCCTTCGCGCGCGCAGCCTCCATTATCGCCCACCACCTCTTTGCGAGCTCCTTCTTCTTCATGGCCGCCATGTCCCTCACCTCGCCCCTGTATGGGTCAGCGGCATAGACATCCTTCTCGACCGCCATCGCGACCCCGAGGGCATGGAAGTCGCCGCCTCCGATGAATAGGAACCCATCGACGGAGCCTTCAATCGCAGCCGCCGCGGAGGTCCTGCATCCGAGAACGAGCCCCCCGGTGCTGTCGTCGATTACTGCCTTTATCCCGGCGCACTCGAGGGCGCCCCGGAAGCAGCTGACGTAAGACAGGTGCTGCGTGTTCGCAACTATGCCGACCGCCTTCAGCCCCTTCCCGGACAGAAATTCAGCAGCTTTGGCTGCCAGGTCGCTGAGGTCTGCGATATGCCGCGCCGGTACATAGACCGTAGGTACGGTTGCTTCTGCTGCCGTGAACCGGTAATGCCCCACGTGTATTATCATGTCCGCATGGACCCGCCGCGCCTCACCCTCCGCGAGGTCGCACCCCCCGTAGCACGGATCCGCAGAGATTATTGGATAGAACCCATCCGACTCGAGCCGGGCGATGAGCGTCGCCAAGTGCTGCTTGAGGCCATCCGGAGCCTGTATGAGGAGCGTCTTCGCTCCGCGCGACCTCGCCTCCATCACGACCCTCTCGGGCTCAAAGTCATATTCGCTCATGGTGGATCCCTTTGATTACAGGTTCTCGCTCCAGCAATATAAGACTGAGACGCTGGAGTGCCGTGAAAATCAATAGTAAATTGTTGAAAAGAAGCGCCCTTTCGGGCGCGTTCAGAGTTAGATCACTCTACGTCGATTACCCTGCATGGCATGGGCATCTTGGCGCAGGCGAGCTTGAGCGCGTCGCGTGCAACCTGCCTCTTGTCTGCTGGGACCCTCACGTCGATTATCGGCTGAAGGAACCTGAGCCTCGCGGCTGTTCCGCACGGCTTGCCGAACGACCTTCGCATGCCGTCCTGCAGACGGTCTGCCCCAGCGAATGCCATCATCTTGTTCTCCCTAAGAACCTGGTGCGGGTATGTCCTTATCTTGAGATGGTAGCCCGTATCCCCGACACCGATTGACATCGCCTTGGTCACGATTACCCTCGCAGCGTCGAGGGCGTTGTGCCTGATCTGCCCCGCCTCGAGCGCGACCAGCCTGACCAGCGCTGGGAAGTCTCCCTTCGTGTCGCCGTAGTCAAACTTTACAATCTTCGAGCCTGGAACGCCTCTGATGTACTTCCTTCTTGTGTACGCTGGCGTATCGAAATAACGATAACAGCTTGCCGGTCTGTCGTTTGGCATGTCTATTCCTCCGTCTTCTTCCAAATGAGGAAGATTGAAAGCCTATTTTAGCCTTTCTGCGCCTTCCCATGGAACGCTTCGATGACAACAAGCTCCTCGAACTGGAAACGCCTTCTGAGCACAGCCCTCCCCTCGAGCCCCGACTCCATCAGCCTTCTGATGCTCTCCCTCTCCCCATTGAGCGAGGACTGCAGGAAGAACGCCCTCCCGCCAGGCGCGAGCACGCCGCCAAGCCCATCTATGAACCTGTCGATTGTCTCCCTCCCGCTTGGACCGCCGCTCCATGCTGGATCCCGCGGGTCGCCCTCCCCGTCCGGCAGATAGGGCGGATTCATTACCACAAGGCTGAACCTGCCCCTCACGCACGAGAAGAGGTCGCCAACCACGAAGAGTGCCTTTGCGCCGAGCCCGTTCCTCGAAAAGTTGAGCCGGGCGTTTGCCGCAGCCCGGGGGTTTATGTCCACCTCCACTATCGACCGGACCCTGCTGGCGGCGCTGAGGCCGACGGCGCCCGTGCCGCAGCAGACCTCAAGGGCGCTGCCTGCTGAGGCGCCCTTTATCGCATCAATCAGAAGGAACGTGTCCTCTGACGGGGGGTAGACCCCTTCAAGCACCGCAACGTCGAAGCCTTCGATCTTCATCTGTCGCCGCCCAGCCTGTTCCCCTGCTTGCTGCTGAGCTCCTCAGCAATGACCTTGAACTCCTTCGGGGAAAGCTCGAAGACCCTCTTCCTCATGACCTCCTGCCCGATGGCGTCTGCGATATGCGGGGTGTCCATCCGTTTTATCTTGCCATACGTCTCCAGCGCCTTCCTGAGGACCCTCTTCCTTTGGGAGAACATCGCCTTCAGAGTGTCGTCCAGCCATGCCCATTGGGAGGCGCTCATCACATCCTCCTTGGGGGAGATCTTGACGACCGCGCTCTCGACCTTCGGCACCGGGAAGAAAGAGTCCTTTGGGAATGCCCTGACTATCTCCACATCTGCCCTCAGCTGACAAGCGACGCTGAGCCTCGAGTAATCCGCTCCCCCGGGCTTCGCGACCATCCTCTCTGCAACCTCCTTCTGGTAGGTGAGGACGGCCAGCTTGAACGTCCCCTCTGAGAGCAGCTTGAACGTCAGGGGCGTCGATATGGAGTAAGGGAGATTTGAGAGCACCTTGTCAGTGGGCGGCAATCGCATCTCCAGCGCATCCCCAAGCAGGACCTCGGCATTGCCTGGAAGCGCCGCTTCGAGGAACTCCGCCGCGGCCTCCTCCTTCTCAACGGCTATGACCCTCCCCGCCCTCGACGCGATTGCCTTGGTGAGCGTCCCTATGCCTGCGCCTATCTCCAGCACCGTATCGCCACGCCCTATGTCCGCGGCATCGACCATGCAGTCGATGAGGGACTGGTCCACGACATAGTTCTGCCCAAGCTTCTTGCTGGGCTTCAGCCCGATTTCAGAGAGCGCCCGCCTAGTCTGGCTCAAAAGGCCCGGGCTTATCAATCATCAGATCTCCTTCTTCATGGGCGGCTTGCAGAAGATGTAGTACTTGTCTTCGTTCTGCATCTCCGCGAATATCCTCTTGATGATCGTCTTCTTCGCGTCGGCGATATGCGTCCTCTTCTGTATGTCGTCAAAGTCCACAAACGGGCCCTTCTTCCTCTCTTCGAGGACCTGCCACATCGCCTTCTTCCCGATCCCTGGCAGCAGCTCAAGCGAGTGCATGCGCGTCGTTACCGGGCCTGAGTTGTTGTAGAACGCAACGAATCTCTTCTCATTCTTCATCACGAGGGATTCCACGATCGCTTGGAGGCCATCCTTCGCGTTCTGCGTCAGCTCGTCGTACTCTATCCTCCTCTTGACGTGGTCTATCTTGTCCCTGCCCCACCTGCCGATAGCAATCTGGTCCCCTTGCTTCAGCGGGGCTCCGGGGATTGGAATCAGCTCCAGCAGAGTGAAGAAATCTTCGCCAACCGCCTGTACAATCGGCTCCCTACGGTATAGCGGCCTTGTATCCTTCGGGTGGCCGTATGGCAGGTGCTCGAGGATATATGCTATCTCCTCGAACTTCCTCGGCTGTTCTCTGTTGGGCTGCATCGTGAAACACCAGATAAAGTAACTGCTTCGCTGAGTTAATAAAATTAAGGATAAAAAATAGGCTATTCCCTGAACGTGTTGACCACAGTCAGGATCTTCTCTAGCTCCGACGGGACCATGAGCTTCGACTCAGCCATGAATATCATCCTTAACTCATCGACGCTCTGCGGCATAATGTTCACTATCTGCGTGGATATGAACGATGATATCCCGTCCTCCTTGAGCCTCTTGAGCAAGCCATCTGCCTTCTCTGGCGTGAGTCTGGAGAACTTGATGGAATAATCGTAGCTCCTCTTCTGGAGGTCGCTAAGCTCCCCATCCTTCATGCGCTGCTCAAGCATCATCTTGACCTTTGGGAGGGTTATCTCCTCCTCGTGCACGGTCTCCCTTGGCATTTATGCTGCCTCTAGAGGTTTTATGTGCTCGGGCCTTGCTATTATTACCTTCTCGTAACCGCCCATGTGGACATTTAGAACGTAAGCCCTGCCCCTTTTTTCGATAACAGTGGCTGTCTTGCCATGGAACCTCCTGTGGGGCATACCCTTGAGGGTTGACGGGTCTATCTTAACGACGACCTTCTCACCCTTCTCGTAGACCCTGAGGATCCTGTTAATTGGAGAGAGCCCTCTCTCCCTGGGCTTCTTCTTGAGCAGTGATCTTGTCCTGTTCCTGTATCCTACTGAATGCTTCATACCTATGCACCTTCGTTTACCGAAATCACGTCCAGTTCAACGCACCGGGCGCTACAGCCAATCACGTCCGCGACGCATGGCTTAGTCCTGCCCTCGTCGCCGGATATGAGCTCCTTCACATAGAGCCCGCCTTGGCAGCGCACGACCAACTCTATCTTCCGGTCATCTACCGGCTTAGCCGTCATTTCGTGCACTTTCTTGAGCCTCAGCTTGTCCGCTCGCCGATGCAGTACTCTGTTCGGAGTTAATTGATTTATAACGCCCCCATTAAAGCTTTTCTCCAATTTTTGAAGCGTCTCATTCGAGACCGGGCAGCCAACCTCGACAAGCGCCCTGTATGTCTTCTCGGCTACCTTCGCCCTCTCCTTGAGCGTCCTCACCTTCTTCTTGTCGGAATACTTCAGGCCGATGACCTCGACCTTGCCCCCGCCGTTGGCGTTTATCGCCGCCTCGAGCGCCGCTAGGTCCACCGACCGGCTCTTCGCCTCCTTTACCTCGACTACAAATGGCCTCCCGTTCCCCATCATGATTGCGTCGACGTCCTCCCTCCCGGCCCCGTGGAACTTTGTCCCTACGCCTCCCGTCGCTTCGATTATCGGGCCCGTGATTATCTCCTCGACCGATATCGGGTATATCTTCCCCGTCCCATGGCAAACTTCGCACCCCTTTCCTCTGCAGTGGACGCAATCCCATTTGGACTGGGGTATCCCCCTGACCAGCTTCTTGTACCTCCCCAGTATGAAGAGCGGCATCGACCTGACCTCGAAGCCCGGACCGGGGAGCTCAACAGTGACGACTACGTCCGGCTTCTCGAACTCAACCTCCTTGTTGGCCATCCTCGCGAGCACCTTGCCGATCTCCCTGCTCGACTCCATCTTGAGGGACTCGCCGAACTCGATCCCGAACTCGGTCTTGAGCGCATCCTCCCTCTCCGCAACTTCGCCCGAGACCCTCACGCCGACAAGGAAGTTGTTGAACGCGTACCCCTCAAGGGCTTTTGCAGCGCCATCCGCATACTGGGCAACCTTCTCGAGCGCGCCCCCGCAGATGTAGCATGCCCCTCCCTGCTCCGCCCCTCCCAGCACGTTGGACGCCGGCTGGAACCCTCCATTCGCCGCAAGCGCTCGAAGGAGCCCCTCGCCGCCCTCGTCCCCCTTCTTCGACTCCACGTGCCCCTCCATCGCAAGGACAAGCTTGATTGCCCTTCCTCTCTCCTTGTTGGTTACTCCCCTTGCCAGGCCGCCGTACTGCCTTCCAAAACAGCAGTCGCAGAGAGGGTACTTGGCGATCATCTTCCTTGCGCTCTCGAGAATCAATAATGGCACCTTCATGCTTCGTGACGATGAGACCATGAACCTGCTTAAAAATGATTTGAGGGCACCCGCTCTGTCAGAACGTGTAGCCTTGGAAGCCGGGTTGCCTGTCCACTCTGTTGTTGATGACCACCGCAGCCTGGTCCACCGGCATCAGCGCCCCGCCCAGGTTGATCGCGCAGAACCCCGCCTTGGAGAGCGCCTCCTCGGTCCTGGGCTGCAGCGCAGGGTGCTCGAACGCCGCGTAAAAGTCGCCGTCCAGGCTGACCGCCCGCCCTCCTGCACTCTTGTAGAATACCCTGGACCCCTTCTGCGCCTTTATCGCATCGAAGAAATCGGCGTCGCCCGCGTGGATCCCCTGCATGACCCTGCCCCTGCCCTGGTCCCTGACCTTCCTCAGACCTGCCTTCAGGATGCCTGACAGGGACTGCTCGTCGGGCCTCACGTTCCTCATGCTGGCCCCGTCCAGGCTGACCGCCCCCGCTTCGCCAAAGTAAACCGTGACCCTGACATCGCGCCTGGCCCCGTGGGAAACGAGAAGCGCCCCGACAACGAACCTCGTCACGATCCCCGCCTCGCGGGACGACAGCGCATCCGGTGGCGCGAGCAGCGCAAATTCGCGCAAGCCCACTACCTCTGCTTCATGCCGGCCATGGCGCCCGGAAACCTCTTCTGCTTGGTGACCATCTGCTTGATGAACTTCTTGCTCATCTTGTACTGGTCGAGCAGCTCCCTGACATCCTTCGGCGTAGTCCCGGAGCCCCTCGCCACCCTCCTTATCCTAGACCCGTCGAGTATATGCGGCTCCTCCATCTCTGCCGAGGTCATCGATTGCATTATGACCATCCACTTCTTCATCCTGTCCTCGGAAACATCCATCGCCTCCTTGGGCATGTTCATCCCGAGGCCCGGCAAGGACTGGATGATCTTGCTGAACGGTCCCATCTTCCTGAGCGACTGCATCTGGGCGTAGAGCTCCTTAAGCGTGAACCTTCCGGACGCTATCGAGCTCATCGTGTCCTTCGAGGAGGGCATCGCCTGCAGTTCCTTGACCTTCTCGACAAGGGCTTCGACGTCCCCCATGCCGAGGAGCCTGCCCACGAACCTTGGCGGGCTGAAGACCTCTATCTCCTCCGGGCCCTCTCCGGTCCCGATGAACCTTATGGGCGCCTTTGTTGCGGCTACCGCCGAGAGCGCTCCACCGCCCCTCGCCGAGCCGTCCAGCTTGGTGAGGAATATGGTGCCTACCTTCGTTGCCTGGTTGAACGCCTCCGCCTGCTGCATCGCCTGCTGGCCTATGGTCCCGTCAAGAACGAGTATTATCTCGTTCGGCGCCACAGCCTCGGCGATCCGCTTCATCTCGTCCATCAGGTCGCCTTCGTTCTTGTGCCTGCCGGCGGTATCCACAATTATAATCTCTATCTTCTTCTCCTTGAAGCGCCTGACCCCCTCGCCGGCGATCTTGGCAGCATCGGGGTTCTCCCTCTCGCCGTAGAACTCGGCGCCTGTCTTCTGGGCTAGCTGCATGAGCTGGTCATACGCCCCTGCCCGGAAGTTGTCCGCGCAGACGAGCCCGATCGTATACCCCTGCTTCTTCAGGTAGTAGGTGAGCTTCGATGAGCTAGTGGTCTTGCCGGAGCCTTGGATGCCTATCAGGAGGAGGACCGTTGTCTTCCCCTTTGGGTACTTCTGCAGCTGCACCTTCTCGCCGCCGAGCAGCTCCGTCAGCTCGTCGTACACGACCTTGACTGCAAGCTCCCGGCGCGTTATCCCGGGCGGCAGCTCCTCCTCGAGGACCTTCTTCTCGATGCGCTTCGAGAGCTCCAGGACAAGCTTGACGTTGACGTCTGACTGGATGAGCGCCCTCTGTATGTCCCGGACGAGCTCCTTGACCACCTTCTCGTCGACGATTGTGGCCTTCATGACTTTCTTGATCGCGTTGCTTAGAGATCCGCTGAGGCCGTCGAGAACCATCCGGGAACACCTTCAGAACTGAATCAGCGAACTTACTAAAAAAGCCTTTAGATGCCCTATCGAAAGGGCATGAGCACATGCTTCAAAAACAAAATTAAATGAGGATTACTTGACCCTCATTATGTGCTTCTCGTTGAGCATGTCCCAGTATTCGACCTCTGCTCCATTTGCCAGCTTCGCTGCGAGAGCCTCGTCCTTCGGCTTCTTCATCTCCATCGTCTCATAGCTCTCGAGGTCCATAACCTGGACCATATCAGGCATTACCGCTATTACCTGGGCGCTCCTCTTCTCTACCAGCGGCACGTCAACTCGCGTGTCGGCCGGGGCGACTATGTTCCTCTTAGTGCCGTCAAAGATGCCAACGGCCACAACCCTGCCCTTCGCTGAGCCGTGCTTGCCGGGCTTGGACTTCTCCATCGAGACAACTCTGCACGGGATACCATCAATAACAACGAAACTACCTTCTCTCAGATCGGCAATTTCTACCGGTTTTGTCGACATACGTCATTACCATCCATTTCAACCTGACTAAAACAAGACTAACTAAATAAATATTATTATGTGGTCTTCATTGAAATAAT
>CAZWMA010000008.1:0-70107 GCA_964634735.1 uncultured Nitrososphaerota archaeon | reverse complement strand
TCACGACATGGACATCGCAGCCAGCATACTCCACGACATAGCTCGCGACGCTCCCCAGCAGGATCCTCTTTATCCCGGTGAGGCCCCGGCTGCCAACGACTATCAGCGAGGCGCCCGCTGCCTCAGCCTCCTTCACTATAGCTGTCCCGGGGCTGTCCGCGGTCAAAATGAGCTTGGTCTCAACAGACACTACGCCCGCACTCTCCGCGCGTGCCTTCCTCCTCCTCAGGACCGCGTTAACGCGCTCTCGTGCTTCGGGACTGATGTACAGCGGGGGTGGCGAATTGGTAATCGGCGCCTTGGAATCCGGAGGCCCGGTGAATGCCGTTACTATCAGGAGTTCGGACCTGAACGCCTTGGCAATCCCGATGGCGCTATCGAGCGCAGCGCGGGCATATTCGGAACCGTCTTCGCCTACAAGGATCTTTTCGTACATGAAGCGCACCAATATTTCTTTAGCATGCTGCATATTAAAGCGCTGGGGCATCGATGAAAGCGCGTCGAAAACCGATTTATTGGGGTCGAGTGTATAGTTAATGCAGGGATTTTTATGAGCGGCAAAGTTGTAAAATGCCCCCACTGCGGCTCCGCTATGGGATACCTCGGGAAGAAGAATTTCAGGACAGGCCCAATCAACGAAGTTACGTCACTGGTGATCTATCCTGAGCTCGGGACTCCGGTGCCCTTCGATACTTACGTCTGCAACGGATGCGGGAAACTCGAGCTATTCGCCGACAGGACATGCCTGAAGCTCCTTAAGGGCGAGTACACGGGCGATGCTTTATTGGAGTGTGCTGCCTGCGGGAAGCAGTTCGTGAAGGAGTATCGGAAGTGCCCATATTGCGGGGCAGATGTCGTCGCAGTCGGCTAGGGGCGTTGAGCGTTCAGCCTGGACCAGGAAACGCAGAACTCCTATGGATGCACCCGCAAGCCCTGCGCAATCATCTCCTCAGATTATCTCTTCTGCCGGATTGCCAGAGGCGAAGCGAATATCGCCCTTCCCTCTCCTTTGTGCGCGCCATTGCCCCCACTGCCGCCCCTCTGCGAGACCCCAGCCTCCGAGTGCGGTGTCCGGTCCCACCTCGCGCCCCCGCGGATCGCCTTTGCCAGCCCGCAGGGCACCACCACGAGCCAGAGCCCCATCAGCGCGTAGAATGGCAGCGCGTTCTTGAGGAACCCCCTGTCGCCCTCCAGCAGAGCTGCGCCGCAGAAGAGGGGGAGGAAGGCAAGGGAGAGCCCTGCCGAGTACCACACGGGTATCGGCGCATACGTCACCGCCCCCGCCATGAAGAGCGCCGATAT
The DNA here is from genome assembly GCA_964634735.1 of uncultured Nitrososphaerota archaeon. Taxonomy (GTDB): domain Archaea; phylum Thermoproteota; class Methanomethylicia; order Methanomethylicales; family Methanomethylicaceae; genus Methanomethylicus. Next base: position 68,805 of record CAZWMA010000008.1, on the reverse strand, counting down.
GGCTACCGATGACCAGATGACGAGCGGCGAGGCGATATTCATCAGGTAGAAGAAGGCGTCCAGCGTCACCCTCGAAGGTCTCCTGAGGAGCGCGCCGCCGTACTTGAAGAAGGTCTGGAAGTGCCCGGTTGCCCACCTCACCCTCCTCCGGAACTCGACGTCTATCCTGTTCGGCTTCTCGTCGTAGGTCGCCGGGCAGTAGGCGTACTTGACCTTCATCCCCCGCATCGCGAGCCGGACCGTCAGGTCGAGGTCGTCGGTGAGCGAGTTCCCGAACTTCATCTCGGATATCAGGTCGTACCTTATCGCCTCCCCGGTCCCGGCGAGCGCGTTGCATAGCCCGAGCCTGTCCTTTCCCTCCTGCCAGAGCCTCTGCAGGGTCAGCCCCTCGTAGTACGACGACCTCGCTATCAGGGACGTGTCCGGGTTCTTGGTCCTGACGTTGCACTGGATAGCGGGGTATCCCCCCTCCGCGTGCTCCGCCAGCGACGAGAAGAAGTCGCGCGGTATCCTGTTGTCGGCGTCGAAGATGACCACGTAGTCCGGCTCGAATCCCCTGAACGCCTCCCCGAAGCGGCTCACGGCGTAGTCCAGTGCCGCCCCCTTCCCCCTCACCTCCGAGCTCCGCGTCATGACCCTCAACGACTCGCCTTCGTACTCCCTGGCAATCGACTCCGTCGCGTCCGTGCAGTTGTCCGCCACGACCAGCGCCCTCACCCCGCCGCGGGAGAAGCCCTGAGAGGCTATGTCGCTGCAGATCCCCCTGACGACCTTCTCCTCGTTGTGCGCCGGGATTATCACGAGGAACTTCGACCTATACTCCTCCGGGACGCACGGGTGCTCGGCCTTCCTGCGCCTTGCCGAAGCTGCGAAGAGCGCGACGTAGTAGAGCGAGTAGACTGTGAAGAACGCCGTAATGCCGTAGTTTATGTAGGTAATATCCAACGAACAAATCCTCCATCGGAGTAGAAGCAGACGAATGAAGAAGTAGCGCCGAACGCTCATAATGCTATATTTTAGAACGAAACGTTCGAAACTGGAGAACGGCTCCCATGGCACGCACCAAAAATGGAGGAAATGCGAAAAAGGGGTTTATCAGGATGCCGGGTTGATGGGAATCTGAAGCTCAACGCCGCTTCCCAACAATGTGCAACAGTTGCCTGGCTTTCCCTCCGCCCCGATGCGATTGGGAGGGAATTTTTATCTACCGGTCCAGCCATATCGCAACAACACGCACTTCCGGTCCGACAATGGGGGGCTGCTTGTTTCACAAGATGAGGCGCAAGGACAAGGAGATTTCGGATCCCTGTGAGATGGTCTCGATACTGAACAAGGCGGAGTACGTAACGATAGCTATGTGCGCCGGCGACGAGCCGTACCTCGTCACCATAAGCCACGCCTACGATGGAGGGCGGAGGTGCATCTACTTCCACTGCGCGAGGGAGGGCAGGAAGGTCGAGGTGCTCCGGGCGAACAGCCGGGTCTGGGGGCAGGCGCTCATCGACGGAGGATACGTGCAGGGGCGCTGCGAGCACAGATTCAGGACCGCCCAGTTCAGCGGCCGCGTGGCGTTCGTGGAGGACCAGGAAGAGAAGAGGCGAGCGCTGAGGCTGATGATGGAGAAGCTGGACAAGGCGCCTGATGCAGTGGCCGAGCAGGTGACGCCCGAGTCGTTGGCCAAGGTGATGATAGGCAGGATCGATATCGACTTCATGAGCGGCAAGGCATCCCACAAGGGATAGGGGAGCAGACCATACCAGGAGCGCACACAAACACTTCGCCGTTTTTTAGCAAAAGCGCGGTTTCAACGGGTATCCCATGGAAACCGAGCGATTATAAATACACGTTCCTATCAAAAGACACTCGGTCGCATTACCATGTCCGATCGTCTCCCCCCGATCTTCTTCGAGACCCATAGCGATCTGCCGCGGGAAGGCCCGGGAGACAACGGGTCCACGCGAAAAGCCTTCAGCATGCTCAAGGGCCTCCCCGCCAGCCCGCGCATCCTCGACATCGGCTGTGGGCCAGGGATGCAGACCGTAGAACTGGCGAAGCTCTCAAAGGGGAGGATAGACGCCCTGGACAACCACGCTCCATTCCTTGACCAGCTGGCCGAGAGGGCGAAGAAGGAGGGCGTCAGCGGCTCGATCAAAATCGTCAAGGGCGACATGTTCAGCCTTGCGTACGGCGATGCGAGCTTCGATCTAGTCTGGTGCGAGGGGGCTATATTTATAATAGGTGTCGAGAGGGGCTTGCGCGAGTGGCGGCGCCTTCTTGCGAAAAACGGGTACCTCGTCGCCTCTGAGATGTGCTGGCTGAGGGATGACCCGCCCACGGAAATAGAAACATACCTGAACGAGGTCTACCCTGCGATAAGGAGCGTAGCTGAGAACCTAGAAACCGCCAAGAGGTGCGGTTACCGTGTGATAGGAAGCTTCAACTTGCCGGATGAGAGCTGGTGGGTAAGCTACTACAAGCCGATAGAAGAAAAGCTCCCATCGATAAAGGAAAGGCACGCGGGAGATGAGGATGCGCTCCAGTTCATATCCATGGAAGAGAAGGAGATCGAGATGTTCCGGCGGCACTCGAAGTACTACGGATATGCCTTCTTCGTCCTGCAGGTCGAATGAGGGGGACGCGCCGAGATGAGAAATGGGTGGGGATAACGCACGCCATCAAAAAAGAAGACCCTTCTGCTCGTAGGCGATGACATTGCCGCAATAGCCTTGGCTCTGGCCCTGCTCTGGATCCTCACAGCCTCTGGGATCATTAGCACCGGCATCGCAATCCTCATCGGAGCGCTGGCGATGGCCTACTTTGCCTTCGTCGCGTATGAAACGTACAGGCTGCAGTCAATGAAGCCCAAGGTCGGGGCTGAAACGATGATCGGGAAGAGGGGCAAAGCCGTATGCGACCTGGCTCCCGAAGGCGCCATCGAGGTCGAAGGGGAATATTGGAAGGCTGTTAGCGATAGGCCGGTAAAGAAGGGCGCCTTCGTAGAGGTAGTGAAGGTGGAAGGGTCAAAGGTCACTGTCATCCCGGATGAGCCCAGACAACTGGACGGATAACAAGATCCCAGTCCCGGATATGAGTTCGGGCATCCGGCGCTCGCTTTTTATGCGCTATTCATTGAGGTTGAGAGAGAAAATGCGACTCCTGATTTGCCGGACAAATCGCGGTACATGAATCCTTTTATGTTATGGGCGCCCAAGTTGAACGAAAAACAAGTCAAGAGGGCAAGCAAATCGGCGTGAGGTGCACCGCTGCGGAATAGCTCTGGCTGCAAAATCAGGCAGAGGCAGATTTGCCATGGCAAAAGAGGGGATGAGGCTTGGCTGGTAAAAAAAGCGGACCCGCAGGTCACTTGTTCTTGAAGACCAGCCCGCCGTTCTTCTCGTCCACTGCAATCACCGAGTCCCTGTCGACCTTCCCATCCAGGATCATCTTCGAGAGTTCGTTCAGCAGGTCCCTCTGGATGACGCGCTTGATGGGCCTCGCCCCAAACTGCGGATCAAAGCCGGTGTCCGCGATGTAGTCCACCGCCCTCTTGGTCGCCGTGAGCTTGATGCCGTTCTTCTCGAGCGCCTTCTGGACGTATCCTATCTGCAGCTCGACGACCCTCCGTATCTCCTCCCGGGTAAGGGGCTGGAACATTATTATCTCGTCGACGCGGTTCAGGAACTCCGGCTTCATGCTCCTCCTCAGCAGCTCGAACACCTGCTCCCTTGTCTTGTTCAGGACATCAGCCCGGTTCTCGTCGTTGACCGTCTCCATCTTCTCCCTGATTATGTCCGACCCGAGGTTCGATGTCATGATTATTATGGTGTTCTTGAAGTCCACGGTCCTCCCCTTGTTGTCTGTCAGGCGGCCGTCGTCAAGCACCTGCAGCAGCACGTTGAAGACATCCGGGTGCGCCTTCTCTATCTCGTCCAGCAGCAGCACCGAGTAGGGCTTCCTCCTGACAGCCTCGGTCAGCTGCCCGCTCTCCTCGTAGCCTATGTAGCCCGGTGGCGCCCCGATGAGCCTCGATACCGTGTGCCGCTCCTGGTACTCGGACATGTCGATCCTGACCATGCTGTTCTCGTTGTTGAACATGACCTCAGCTAGAGCCTTCGCCAGCTCCGTCTTCCCCACCCCTGTTGTCCCCAGGAATATGAACGAGCCTATGGGGCGCTTTGCGTCCTGCAGCCCGGCGCGGGATCTCCTTATGGCGTCCGAGACCGCCTTGACCGCCTCCTCCTGCCCGATTACGCGTGCGTGGAGCTGAACCTCGAGGTTCATCAGCTTCTGCCTCTCGCTCTGGAGCATCCTGCTCACAGGTATCCCGGTCCAATGGGCGACGACCTCTGCCACCTCCTCGGCGTCAACCTCCTGGTTCATGATAGCCTTGTTCTTCTGCGCCTCGGACATCTTCTTGTTGAGGGCTTCGATGGTCCTCTCCACCTCCGGGATGCGACCGTGGCGTATCTCTGCGACCTTCTCCAGGTTACCGACACGGTAAGCGTTCTCCTCATCGAGCTTGAGCTGCTCTATCTCCTTGTTCTTCGCCTGTATCTGCTCGTGCAGCCCCTTCTCCAGTAGCCACTTCGCGCTGAGCTGCTTCTGCCCCTCGCCGAGCTTCTCTATCTCGCCGTTCAGCGCCCTGAGCTTCTCCTGGTCCTTCTCGCGCTTGATCGCCTCCGCCTCGATCTTCAGCTGGGTTATCTTCCGGTCCAGCTTCTCCAGCTCCTCGGGCTTGGAGTTCATCTCCAGCTGTATCTTCGCGGCAGCCTCGTCGATGAGGTCGATGGCTTTGTCCGGCAGGAAGCGGTCTGTGATGTACCTCTGCGAGAGCTCGACGGCGGCTATTATCGCCTCGTCCTTAATCCTGACGTGGTGGTAGCTCTCGTAGCGCTCCTTCAGCCCCCGAAGGATAGAAATGGCGTCCATCGAGTCCGGCTCGTTTACCATGACCGGCTGGAACCTCCTCTCGAGGGCCTTGTCCTTCTCGAAGTACTTCTGGTACTCCTTCAGGGTCGTGGCTCCAATGGCACGCAGCTCCCCCCTCGCCAGCGCAGGCTTCAGGATGTTGGCGGCATCCATCGCGCCCTCCCCCGCGCCCGCGCCCACCAGCGTGTGGATCTCGTCTATGAACAGGATGATCTCGCCCTCGGCGGAGATTACCTCCTTGACGACGCTCTTGAGCCGCTCTTCGAACTCGCCCTTGAACTTGGCCCCGGCGATGAGCGCTCCCATGTCGAGCGAGTAGAGCTGCTTCGACTTCAGCTCTTGGGGCACCTCCCCATTGATGATGCGGCGGGCGATCCCCTCGACTATGGCCGTCTTGCCCACCCCCGCCTCCCCGATGAGGATGGGGTTGTTCTTCGTCCTCCGCGAGAGGATCTGGAGGACCCTCCTGGTCTCCTCGTCGCGGCCTATTACCGGGTCGAGCTTGCCCTTGCGGGCCATGTCGTTCAGGTTAGTCGCGAACTTGTTCAGCGAGTTGTAGGTCTCCTCGGCGGTCTGGGAGCTTACCCTCTCCCCCTTTCGCAGTTGCCTGATTGCCTCCTTCAGATCCTTCTCGTTGACGCCGTTGGATTTCAGAAGTTGAGATGTGGGGTCGCCTACCGAGAGGATTCCGAGCAGGAGATGCTCGATGGCTATGAACTCATCCTTGAGCTCCGCCGCCACGGCGGTAGCCTTCTGGACTGCCTGGTTCAAGCTAGCCGAAGACCTTTGCTCCCCGCCGGTTACCTTCGGGTACGTGTCTATGATCCTGTCCAGTGCACTAGAGACTGCATCCTTGTTGACACCCATCTTGTTGAAGAGGAATGGAAGGACGTTCTCGTCTACGGCCATGATCCCCTTTAAGAGGTGCGCGTTTTCTAGTGTCTGGTTCTCCTTGGTCGAGGATATCTCCAATGCCTTCTGGACTGCCTCCTGCGACTTTATGGTGAATTTATCCATGCTCATTATTATGAACCTCCTCAACTGCGCTCAACATGATGAGCTCTCACTATATCATAATCGTATATATTTGATTACAATATATTAACTTTTCCACCATATCTTCATCCTAGTTCTCGCGCAATCCTTGTTATACTACCCTTGCTTTATCGATGTCAAAAACAACTCTTCATATTCTCCAAGCATTAACGATATCATCATGGTTATACACGCGTTCGCTTTTCATTTCATATTGAACCGCAGAAATGCATAAAAATCCCCTTTGTTTCTCTATGAAAAAGAGGGCTGGTAGATTAGCGGCAGATCACCTGCCTTGCACGCAGGGAGTCGTGGGTTCAAATCCCACCCAGTCCACTTTTCACTACACCCCCGATCTTCTACTTGCGTTTCCTGAATAGCGATGTACCATCTTGCATTGAGCATACAAACTCGAATCCTGCCTCTATCAGTGGTTTCGCGTCTTCCGCCGTTGTTGCGACCTTGCACGTATAATCATCGCTTTTAAGGTCGGTTAACTGTGTATAAATCAGTGTATTTTGGATCTTCCTGTGCCCGAGCAGACTCATAACGTAGAGAATGTCTTTTGTTCTTGCATACTCAGTCGTTGCCTGATGGCGCTTTTCCGTTCTCTTTCGCCTTGGCGCTGCTGACGAGGTTTCTCATCCCGTAGTACGATGCCGCGGTTGCGCTTATCAGCAGTTCGAACCAGAACATGACCAGCCGGGTGAGTATCGTGGCAGATGCAGCTATGTCAGACGGGATCCCAAAACCAAGGAAGAATGAGGTCATCGACACTTCCATCACGCCGAGCATGCCCGGTATGCCGACGGGCACCATCTGAATCATCGAGACGAATATCGAGACCGTCAGCACAATCCAGTACGATACTTGGTACCCGAGCGAGTCGAACATGATGTATGGGATCAGCGGCAGGATGAGCCACCTCGCAGTGAGCAGCAGCGACGATACAAGAATCCTGGCTTTACTAACGGCCATCACGGTGCACTGGAACTCCTCGAAGCTCTTGTCGACCCTGCACTGTGTGCCCTCAACGTCAAAGCCTGACTTGAACCGGCGGATCAGACCGCCTGCCTTCGCGATTACCGCCCTTGTTATCTTCTTAAACCTACATATGTTGACGACTGCAAGCCCCCCCAGCGACCCGAGTACTATGAGCCCCACACAAACTATGGCTAAGAGGTAGATCGTTGCCAGGTTCAGGACCTGTGTGCTGAGGAGCATGATTATGCTGATGCCGAGCACGACGCCGAAGGTGATTCCGACTATCAGCCTGTGCATGATTACGCTGGCGGTCACCTCGCTTACGCCAAGCTTCGTCTTCTTCATTGTCATCGAAATCCTCATCAATTCGCCTGATATCGAGCCGGTAGGTATCATCATGTCCCCGAAGTTGCTGACAAGCACGATGGTGAACGCGTCCTTAAGCCCCACACCTGGGCTCTTCAGAAGGACCTTCCAGCCGAACGCGTAAAGCGCTATGCACGCCAAATCTACAACGATTGTAATCAGGGCTATTTTGAGGTCGAGCTTCGCAATCGTCGCTGCTACCTGCCAAAAGTCAACGAAGTACAGGTATACTGCAAAGATGATGGCGCCGACAATTATCAATATGCTCGTTAGGCTCAGGTGCCGTTTCAATTTGAAATCACTTTTCAGGTCTTTATCAGCGGGTCCGGCTTTTGCTAAATGAGTGAGGTGTAGTCTTTAATAAATTATCTAGGTGGCTGCTTCCCGTTGGTGCCGCGCTCGATATCCGCTTCTGGACCCTTCACCTTTGGATGAGCCTGCTAATCTAAGCCCCCGCGTCGCTACTGTGCCTTACAACCGAACTCTTCCGCCAACCACACTATTATCTCGTCCCTCGTCTTCCTGAATGCCCTGAGCTTCTCCTCATCTCCGCCTTCGGCATCTGAGGGGTCCCTGAACGGCTTGTGTATGAACTTCTTGGCCTTGGGCAGCGCTGGCTGTGGCGCCATAGGTCTTGCGATGGCGGAGGGCGCCGAGCAAAATGAGCAGATCGACTTGGCGCTGTTCTGGCACACGCTTGCCGCGATGTCGATTTCGACGTCTCTGAACTCGTCGACGCTCTTGGAGCGGTGCCCTGAAATATCGATCCCTATCTCTGCCATCACCTTTGCCGCTAGGGGGTTGACCCGGGTTGGCGATGCGCCTGCGCTGAACGCATCGTACTTGCTGCCGTAGAAGTGCCTGAGCAGCCCCTCGGCGATCTGGGACCTTGCGGAATTCTGGTTGCAGAGAAAAAGGACCTTGACCTTCTCCATCGTAGACCCTCAAGCTGCACCTAATCCAGGTGCATTAAAAAACGTTGCCCGAGGTGACCATCATCAGCACCACTTCTAGTCGCTTCCCAGACCACTTGTGCAACCTCCAGGGCGCTCTTCTCCTTGTCTTTGATCTCGAGCATAACGTCGAACTCGAGTCCGCGCGCCTCTTCCAGGAACCTCCTGAACCTGTCCAAGCTTATTTGCTCCGCATGCGACCCTTTTGGCTTCCCCGGCTGTTGTTCGCTATAGTCAACCCTCGGCGACCCGTCCCGCGCATTTGAACCGAACATGGTTCGTTGTTAAGCTTAAGAACAGGTGCAACTCCAATAATTCTATCTGTGTTTAGGGCTGTCCAGAAATGATGGCAAACGTTCGGAATCTACGCTTGGCATTCTGCGCCGCTCTTGTCGTTAGCCTCGCCCTATCTATCGCCTTCCCGGTCGGGCAGGCGCACTCTTCCACGGCGTACGGGCGAGCTAGCGGCCAAAATGCGCTCGCCATCTCCCAGCCGGGGGACGCTGAAGTGCCGCAGTGCATCTACTTCTTCTACCTGGAGAGCTGTGAGCACTGCCAGCAGGCGAAGGGATATCTCCAATCCCTTCAGGGCAATTACTCCTGGCTCGATGTCCACTACTTCGAGGTCAGTAACCTCACGACCTACCAGTACATGGTCGAGTTCTACACGTTCAGGAACATGACCAACTGGGACATCCCGGTAGTTTTCATCGGAAACGACGTCCTGCAGGAGGCCGAACACATCGAGGAAGCGTTGCCGATGCTGCTCGCCAACTACACCGGATGGACCTGCCCGTCGAGCAACTCCTCGGTGCCCGCTTACCGGTCGCCGGAACCGCCGATCATGATCTTCCTCGCGATGGCGGTCGCCGACTCGCTCAACCCGTGCGCACTGTCAGTGCTGATAGTCCTCGCCATTGCCCTCTCGGTGTCCTCCAAGTCCATCTGGAAGTCCGGGATTGCCTACATAGCCGGCAATTTTATCGCTTACTTCCTGATAGGCATGGTCGTCTTCTCGACATTGAGCCTCTTCAGCCTGCCCTCTTACCTGCCCAAAGTCATCGCAGTTTTGGCAATTATTGTCGCGATAATCTCGCTCTTCTCCAAGCTCCCGGCGCAAACCCGCCCGATAATCAAGAAGACGATCGACGCGATCACCTCTCCCTACGCCGCCTTTGGGGCAGGCGCCCTGCTCTCGACGATAGAGCTCCTCTGCACCGGCGGCCCTTACTTCCTGGCACTTACACTGATCAGCCAGAGCAGGATGACTCAGGCGGAGGTCGTGCCATACTTGGTCATCTACAACCTGATCTTCGTCGTCCCCCTCGTTGCGGTCCTAATCCTCTACTCGCTGACCAAGTCGACCAACATCCCTAAAAACTACATAAGATACGTCTCCGTCGCACTTATGATAATCATCGGCATCGCGCTCTTCTTCATGTGAGCATGGCAATGTATACAAAAAGGACCGGACGCTATTCCTCAGCTATTCCGTCTAGAATATTCTGCCTATTTTCCACAAAATAAAGGAGCAAAAGCTTAATTTGACACCCCATTTCTTTTGATTTACTAACGCATGGGCCGGTCGTCTAGCCTGGTTAGGATACTGCCCTGACACGGCAGTGGTCACCGGTTCGAATCCGGTCCGGCCCACCATATCCGTTTTTTGAAAGCTCTGGATGAAGAGCCAATATACCGGGGTTCACATGCTAACGATTATTTTCGAACCGGGTTGTCGCTGCGATATGGCACATCTCGCGGCATGCTGAAATCCGAATTTCATTTTACAGTTTCAATTGCGTGCAATTGCGAAAATAGGTGCGATTGTACTTAATTGAATATTACTATCGTAAGATATATTAACACTTTATGTTAAAGTGTGAAAGGGCGAATTAATGAGCCAAGACATTTTAAAGGGACTAGAAGAGGCTGTCATCGCTGGCGACATCGAAAAAGCAGAGAAATTTGCAAAAGATTCAATCGCCGCGAAGATGGACGCATACACCGCCATAATGGATGGCTGCGCGAAGGGGATGAATGTGGTTTCCAAGCGTTACGAGTGCGGTGAGACATACGTGCCAGAAATACTATGCTCTGCGGAGGCGATGAACGTCGCAATGGACCTCTTGAAACCGTATCTGAAGGTAGATGCGACCTCGGTTCCAAAGAAGGTCGTCCTCGGCGTAACGCAGGGCGATGTGCACGAGATCGGCAAGAACCTTGTCAAGCTTATGCTCGAGGCTGCCGGCTTCAAAGTCATCGACCTTGGAAAGGACGTCTCAAAAGACAAGTTCGTTGCTGCCGTCAAGCAGGAGAACGCAGACATATGCGCACTATCTTCTTTGATGACCACGTCCATGATCTTCATGCCTGACGTGATACAGGAGGTAAAGCGCGTGAAGCCATCCATCTTCACTATGGTTGGCGGAGGACCGTTAAGCGCGGCTACAGCTGAGACATACGGCGCGGACGGCTATGCAAAGGACGCCTCTGTAGCTGTTAAGGTTGCAAAAGACCTCGTGAGCAGGAGTGTTTGAAAATGAGAGACAGACTATTACCCGGAGAAAGAATGTTCGGTTTAATGACCGGCCAGAAGATCGACCGGATTCCAGTCAGCCCATTCGCGATGGGGTATGCCGCCAAGGTATGCGGCTTCTCGATCGGGGACTTTTACGCGAATCCGAAAATAAATTTCAGGTCCCAACTGATGGCCGCGGACATGCACGGCTACGACTCCTCTCCGATGTACAGTTACGCCAGCATTGGGGCTTGGGAGTTCGGCGGCAAGATAGGGTTCCCGTACGAGGTTGGTCACGGCGCACCTTACGTCATCGATCATCCAGTCGAGACGCCTGAGGATGTGGACAAGCTAGAGATACCCGACCTCGCGAAGGCAGGGTCAGTCCCCCTCTCGATGGAGGTCGCAAAGCAGTGCAACGCCCTCGGGCTGCCCGCAGTATTCCAGGTCGGCGGCTTCATCACCTTCGCTGGCAACATAATGGGGACCGCGCGGATGCTGCTTTGGATGATCCGGAAGCCAGAGCTCGTCCACAAGGTCATCAGCAAAGTGTTGGCGTTCCAGAAGCTTAACGCCGAGTGGTACATCGATACCTTCGGACCCGAGAAGTGCATGGTCTTCAGCGGAGGCGCAACCGAATCGAACAAGCTGATAAGCTCCAAGCAGTACGAAACGTTCACGCTCCCGAGTGAGATTGCCATCAACAAATACGTGCTCGACAAGGGCGCCCAATCCGTACTTATGCACCCGTGCGCGGACCAGAACGCTAACATGCCCCACTACCGGAAGATAAGGGAGGAATGCGGATGGAGGGGCAAGTACGTTTGGAACTTCGGTCCAGAGACTCCTCTTGAGAAGCAGATCGAAACGTTCGGTGCGCACGATGTCATAGGCGGCAACGTGGATCCGCCATCGTTCCAGACCAAGAGCTTTGACGAAGTAGTCATGCTATGCAAGGACAACATCGAGCGCGGAATAAAGAACCCGTCTGGATACATCCTGATGCCAGGCTGCGAGCTACCGCCGCTTACGCCGCCTATTAACGTCCACGCGATGATGACGGCCGCTAGGAAGTTTGGTAGCTTCGAATAGCACAACCTCCTCTTTTTTTATTTTTTTCCAAACGCGAGGTCACTCTATTGTCCGACAACTCTGAAGAAGACCACACTGCTTGTAACCAGTCTGGCCAACTTCATCTTCCCGTTCAACGTGTTCTCGATGAACATTGCTATGCCTACTATCGCAAAGGAGTTGCAGATGGATGCGTTCACATTGGGGTGGGTGTCGACGGGCTTCCTTCTTGCATCTGCCATCTTCCTGATACCTTTCGGAAAGCTATCCGATATCTACGGGCGCAAGAGGATATTCACTTACGGGCTCCTGCTCTTCTTGCTGGTCTCGATACCTCTGACGCTCAAACTCTGCAGGCACGCTGATCATACTCAGGGTTATTCAGGGTATAGGCGGCGCCATGTTACCTCGGCACACTCATGGCGATCCTCACCGGCGTGTACCCCCTGAAGGAGCGCGGGATCGCGATGGGGATAAACACGATGGCCGTGTCGATTGGAATCACGTGCGGCCCATTCTTGGGCGGGCTCCTCACGCAGTACATCGGGTGGCGGAGCATATTCCTCATCAACATACCGCTGGGGTTGCTGATCGTCGCGCTCGTCTTCTGGAAGCTCAAGATGGAGTGGTGCGAAGCGAAAGGGGAGCGGTTCGACGTAAAAGGGTCGGTTCTCTACGGTATCCTCTTCGTGGCGGTGATGTACGGCATAACGCTGCTCCCGTCGATGGAAGGCCTCGTTTACATCGCGATAGGCTTGCTGATGCTTCCGCTCTTCGCGAAGCTAGAGCGGTCGATAAAGAATCCGATACTGAATTTCGACCTCTTCAAACGCAACAACAAGCCCTTCATCTTCTCCAACGTTGCCGCCTTGATATACTTCAGCGCAACGTTCGCAATCAACTACACCCTTAGCCTTTACCTCCAGTATTCGAAAGGGTTCTCTCCAACCGATGCCGGGGCAATAATCCTAACCCAGTCCGTACTGACGATCATCCTCTCGCCTGTCGCGGGAAGGCTCACCGACAAATTCGGCGCCCGGCTCATCGCAACCGTGGGCATGGCAGTTACAGCGTTGGGCTCCGGGCCGCTCATACTCATCGATGGCAGCATGAGCCTCGGATTCCTGCTGCTCAACCTCTGCCTCTTGGGATTTGGCGCTGCGTTCTTCAACGGCCCCAACCAATACGCCATCATGAGCTCTGTCGAGACGTTCCTCGGCGTTGCATCCGACATGCTGGGCACAATGAGGCAGATCGGTCAGGTAATGAGCATGGGCATCGCCACGATTGTGCTTACCCTCACCGTTGGGAAGGGGCAGATTACCCCTGACCTCTACCCTCTCTTCAACATCTCTGCACAAATAATCTTCATCATATTCACGGCACTCTGCATCGTCGGGGTATTCGCTTCTTTGGTAAGAGGGAGGATTAAAAAAAACTCCCCCTTTTTTGTTTTTAAGCCGGGGTCACTGTCTTCTGGTCAGTCCAAGCTTCGCTGTTCGCTGAACCTGTCTTTATCGTCAGCGACGGTGTCTTGTTGGACCAGTATGGTGCCTTGAACGTCCAGGAGCCTGTCTGCCCTCCGGATAGGCTGTATGGCGCGTCGTATAGCTTTGCGGCCGTCTGCAGCCCAACGCCCTCGATGTAGATCCTGATGCTGCCGCTGGTTCCTGTGTTCTTGATGCTGAGCGCTAGCTCTCCTGCGCACGAAACGCAGCCGGCGGCTCCTCCCTTCCACGTCGCTACAGATATCTTCGGCAAAACTGCCATTTTATTCACCGATATATGATACGCATTTTTTAGCAAATAACTCTGTCCCTTCTGAACGGATCTGTTGTTACAGTCCTGACCAAAACGTTTAATCTATTCCCGCCAACAGTATACATAATCATCGGAGCGTGCTCTCTATTACAGGCCAATATGATGAATGGGCAAAGGTCTACGACATAATGTACGGGAATTACCGTGACGACTTTGAATTCTATTTGAGGGAAGCCAAGAAGTCGAAGGGGAAGGTACTCGAGGTCGGGTGCGGGACCGGGAGGATATACTTGGGTCTCCTGAAGCAGGGCGTCGACGTATACGGAATTGACATCTCTGAGGAGATGCTCTGCACGCTGAGGAAGAAGGCGGAGGACGAGAAGCTATCGCCGAACGTCTTCCATGGTGACATGCGCAGCTTCAAGCTGAAGGAGCGCTTCTCGTTGATAATAGTGCCCTTCAGGTCCTTCCTTGTCAACCTCACTTCGGAGGACCAGCTCAAGACGCTGAAGAACCTCCACAGGCATCTTCAGCCCGGTGGGCGCCTGATCCTGAACTTCTTCTACCCTGACCTCGAGCGTTTGATGAGCTTCGGCAAGGAATCCGAGGACATCATAGTCAGCGAGACCGGCAAGTATGTGCTCCGCGAGAAGTCGTCGTTCGTTAGCGAGCCCGACCAGGTCATAGAGTCGACCGCGGTGCTCTACAAGGACGGGGAGCTGTACTGGCGCGGCGTCTTGCAGCTTGCGCTGATATACAAGAAGGAGTTCGAGCTCCTGCTGAGGTTAGCCAACTTCAGGAAATGGTCCGTCTTCGGCGGCTTCGACTATCGCCCGCTGACGTCCTTCAAGCAGGACATGGTCTGGATGGTCGAGAAGGGTTAGCCTGATGGATGGTTAGATTAAAAACGCAAAGAAGAGACGATAAAAAAAATAAAAAAGAAAAAGGCTAGAGGCTTACGTACTTGTAAGCCGCGTCGCTGCTCTCGAATGCGTACTTGACCTCGGTAAACCCCGACATCATCTTCTTGACGTCAGCCCTTATCACCATCGGGTCCTCCCGGTCGATGACTGTCCTCTTGATGAAGCCTGCAATCTTCTCCATGTCGTCCTCGACCATGCCCAACCTCGTGAGCTCTTGCGTACCGAGCCTGACTCCCGAGCAATCCTCCTCGGTCTTGTCTATAGGAAGCGGCGTCTTTGTCGTTATTATATAACCATCCTCGAGCCTCTTCGCAGTGGCGTCGCCGTTGTTGTTCGGCGCTTTGAATATGACCTGGTGGGAACGCGTGAACCCCATCTTCTCGCCCAGCACCGCGACCCCCATGCCGTGCAGCTCTTCTGCCAGCCTGTGGGCGTTCTTCACTACCTGCGCGGTGTAGTCCTTCCCGAATGCGAGGAACTCGGCCAGAGCTACCGAGAGCCCAGCGACCCTGTGGACATGGTGGTTGTTGACCAACTGCCAAGCCGCGTCGTCGATCTCGGCTGCGTATTTGCCCTTGCTGAGGATTATGCCTCCCTGCGGCCCAAAGAACGTCTTGTGTGTGCTCCCGGTGACCAGCTCCGCGCCCTCCTTCAGCGGGTCTTGGAATGTGCCCCCGGCGATGAGCCCAAGTACGTGCGCAGAGTCGTAGGCAACGATGGCTCCGATCTCGTCCGCCAGCCTGCTTATCTCCCTGACTGGGTGCGGGAAGAGCATCTCGCTCGCCCCAAGCAGCACTATCTTGGGCTTGACCCTTGCGATGACCTTCTCCGTCTCGCCTACATCTACGTTCATCTGGTCGAGCGAGAAGGGCAGCGGCACCAGGCTCACGCCGTGTATCTTGGAGCACTCGCGGAAGCTGGCGTGGCCGCCGTCTATAACGCTGAGTGCGGTCACCACATCACCGGGCGCCGTCATAGCGTTGAAGAGGACCAGGTTTGACATGGTCCCCGATATCGGGACGTAGTTGACGTGCTCAGCCCTGAAAACCTTCTTGGCCAAGTCAGTCGTGATGCCCTCCAGCTCATCCACGTACCTTGTCCCAGAGTAGAACCGCTTGTGGAGAAAGCCGATGGCATACCTGTTCCCCATGTCTGATATCAGCATCTCCTTGACGGCCTTGCTGGTCACATTCTCGCTCGCAATCATGTTAAGGCAGGAGCCCCTCCATTCGGTGTGCTCCTTCACAATCTTCTGTATGGTCTCGACATCTCTCATGCTCAACTGCTATCACCTTGATGACATATCTCGGGAGCCAATCCGCCACCGTGCGCGGCGCACCGCAGAATCCCGATATCTTAGGACCCTCTATTTTTTTGGCGCCTGAGATAAAACCTTTTCTAACGGATCAGAACCGGGCGTGCTTGGGGGGCTACTGCTGCTATTCTAAGTCTATGGAAAAAAAGCATCCTGCAGGCACATCGTGCCTGCCGGTCCGTTCCTTCATCTGCAGCTCTACACTGTGAATTTGTCGCCCACGCTCGGCGCTTCGGCTTCCAAGCCCGTCTCTTCCCTTATCCTCGATGCAAAGTCGGTGCAGGATGCCGCCTCGCCGTGGATGCAGAGCACCTTGGGGTTGCCCTTGAACCCCTTCACGATCTCCATGAGGCCGGTCTTGCCGCAGTGCGATGAAAAGTCGACCCATTCGACCCTGCACCTCACCTTCTTTAGCTCGCCCGGCGGGCCGTACTTGCCCTCGTCCATCAGGATCCTGCCCGGCGTTCCGGGGACCTGGTACGACACCAGGACAACCGCGTCGTTCGACCTGTTCCTTATCTTCTCCATGTACCTCGTCGAGGCGCCTCCGCTGAGCATTCCCGACGAGCTCACGACCACGCCCGGTTTCGATAGAGCTCTCTTCCTGTCCCTCTCGCCCTGCACCCAGAACGCCCTGTTCATGGCATCCCTTAGTATCTTGGGATCCCTGAGTTCCTCCGGCCTGCCCGCGATCATCCTGGTCGCCGTCCTGACCATGCCGTCGATGGTGACATCGTACTTGAAGCCGTTCTTCTGAAGGATGCAGAGTATCTCCTGCGACCTCCCGACTGAGAATGCCGGGATGAGGGCAACGCCCCTGTTCTCGACAACATCGTTGACGGTCTCCATGAGCTTCCTCTCGCACTCCTCCCTGGGCGTGTGGTCAACTGTCGCGTACGTGCTCTCGATTATCGCCATGTCGAGCTCAGGCAGGTCAATCTTGGCCTTGTTGAGCAGCGCCGTGTCGATAGTATTGATGTCGCCGGAGTACCAGACCCTCTTACCGTCGATGTCAATGAGCGAGTTCATGCTGCCCGGGATGTGGCCGGACGACTGGAACTTGACATCAGCGTGGCCAATCTTGTAGGTCCTCTCGGCGATATCGATGTTCTTCTCGAGCATAGTCTTGAGCTCGAGCGCTTCGAACGGGATGTA
This sequence comes from uncultured Nitrososphaerota archaeon, assembly GCA_964634735.1. Classification (GTDB taxonomy): domain Archaea; phylum Thermoproteota; class Methanomethylicia; order Methanomethylicales; family Methanomethylicaceae; genus Methanomethylicus. Next base: position 51,795 of record CAZWMA010000008.1, on the reverse strand, counting down.
GTACGACGACAGGTGCAGCAGGTCCCTGATGAGTATGTCAGTCAGCTGCTTTGTAATGTTCGCCATGTAGATCGGAGGCGACTCTGACGTGTAGAATAGAGGCGCGATCCCCGAATGGTCGAGGTGCGCGTGTGATATTATTATACCGTTGAGGTCCTTGGACGACGTCGAAAGCGGGAATGCCGGTCTCTCTTCCTTGACCAGGACCCCGTAGTCTAGCAGGAGCTTCGTATCTGATCCTTTTACTTCGAAGCTCGACCTGCCCACTTCCTTTCCGGCGCCGAATACTGATACGCTTACCAAACTGAACTTTCCTCCTTATTAACCATCAAAAACAACTTTTTCCACTCTTAAATATACTTCTATTGTAACTCAGTCAATATATTAGATAGACGTCACGTTTTATCAGTCAGTCCAGTTTAGCAAAAAAAAGGAGTTGGCAATAATGGCTATCACGTTTCATCTGAAGGATAATGATCTGAAGGGCAAGATTCTGGTTACCGGTTTCCACGGCTTGGGGGCGACCGGATTCATATCCGTCAAGCACGCAGTCACCTCGCTCAACGCGGAGCTGATAGGCTACATCGATACATCAAAGCTGCCGCCGTTCGTCTCGATGGATGACAAGCGCCTCTCGCTGCCGTTCGAAGTCTACCGCAAGGACAACTACATCTTCATCCTCACGAACGCCCCGCCGCACCCGAAGGAGAGGCAGGAGTTCTCCAAGGCGATAGCCGACTGGGCGATAAAGGAGAAGATGTCGATGGCTTACCTGGTCGGAGGCCTGGACAGCCGGCTCAAGCCATCCGAGACCGACAAGATAAGGTGCACAGTAACCCGGGCGGTCGACACCTCCAAGCTCGAGATCCCCATCCTGGAGAAGGGCTTGTTCGTAGTAGGGCCACTGGCAATAATGCTCACACAGTTCGAGATAAGCAACTTCCCGGCAATAGCGATTCTGCCGTACGCAAACCCGATGAGGCCGGACCCGATGGCCGCCTCCATCGCTGTAGAGGAGCTCAACAAGATAGCCAAGCTGAATATTGATGTGTCCCAGCTGATCAACGACGCTCAGCGCATCGAGAACGAGCTTCAAGAGTTCAACAAGCAGAGGCAGGCGCGCGTGAAGCCGGACCACCAGACGCTATACATCTAGACTAAGATAGGCGGGGAGCCATCAGAATCTGGTGGCCTTCTTCCTCACTATCATTTTTGGCCCCTTCCGCAGGGCACTGATTACCGCGCTGACGCTCTTCTCGCACTCGATAACGTTGACAACCTCGCCTATCTGGGACTTTTCATGGGCATCGCTCCCGCCAATCTCCGGCACGCCTATGGCTTTCGCGAACTCGCGCGCCTGCCTGTTGCTGTCCAGCTGGCACTTGCCGTTCACGCTCTCCACAAGGTCTACCCCTAGGCGGCTGCACGCCTCGAAGAGCGAGTTCCTGGCCGGGTCAAATGGGTGGGGCGCAACGACCAGCGCTCCTGCCCTGTGCGCAATGCTGACCGCTTCATAGGCGTCCCTTGTCATAGGGGGGTTCTCAAGCCCGATTATTATGACCTCCCCGATATCCGTCTCGAGCTCTATGCCTGGAAGGACTACTACATCTGCGAAGAGGCCGCCACTCTTGACCCTCTTGAACCCCTCGATGGTATCGTGATCCGTAACCGCTATGGCGTTTATCCCCGAGTACTTGATGCCCGCAAGCAACTGGCTGGGGGTGATCGTGCTGTCCGGTGAGCTGTTGGTGTGGATATGCGCATCAAGCAGTATTCGCATCGGCAAGAACCTCGCGACATGCATCTTCAATTGTTTTCTTAACAATGGCATTCCTTACCTTCATCGACGGATTATCGCTCACCACGACAACCCTCCTGTACGCATTGACCGCGATAAACTTCTCCAGATCCGCGACCAAGTCGGTCTCCCCGTCGACCGAGCTCTCGTACTGCGAGAGCGGGTAAGTCTCTGCCAGTTCGCCCGGCACTATGCCGAATGGCTCGCCGTAGAAGCAGATGTGTATTCCCTTCGCCCCCTTCGTCTCTGCCATGACGCGTTCGTATACCGGGGACTTATTGAACGGCCTCTCTTGGGCATTCGGCAACAAGAGCGCGATGTCTCTGCTCTGCGGTCTCTGATACCTCTCTATAATGCGCGCCCTGTGCCTTACCACCTCCGGCCTAGATAGCGAGACTCCGTCGTACATGAAAATTCCCCTAGCCCTCCTTCCAATAAGCGGGTCGTTCTTTTCGAGATACTTGGAATGGACCGAGAGCCTCTTCAGGGCATCGTAGAGCTTGGGATGCGCCCTGCATTTGCACTCCACATGCTCCCAGAGGGTCCCCTCGCGGATGGCCTGCTTGATCGTCCTCATCTCCTCCATCGTGACGTAGAGGTTGTGGCGCGCCAGCATCGCCTCGCGCTCTCGCTTGGGCGCACGGGTCAGCCCATCGAGGCCTACCTTCGTACACACCGGGCACCTGCACGGGAGTTCCGTGAGGTCTTCCAGCCTTAGCGTCCTCGTCCCGGTCATGTACCTGTCGTCCTTCGCAAAGAGCGCGTAAGCCGCCGAGTCGAAGAGATCGCAGCCTAGAGCCACCGATATTGCAAGCATCATCGGGTGTCCCGCCCCAAAGAGGTGCAGTGGTCGCTCCGGCGGAAGGTTGCTCTTCGCAGCGACTATCATGTCGACGAGCGGTGCGTAGTCGTACTCCTCCATTATCTGGACCGGGCTCCCCAGTGGGTGAGTGTCGTAGTCGAGCTCGCCCATCTTCTTGGCGCTCCTCTCGATGAGGTCTAGGTGCCTCCCCCCCTGTATCGGCCCAGCCCACAGCATCGTATCGTCCTCCCTGAAAGCGACGCTCTGCTCTGCCCTCTTGAGCGTCTCTTCGACCGTGATCAGCGCCTCCTCCCGCGTGGCAAAGCCGCCCGTTGGCGTGTCCAGGATGACGCCGATGTCGCTCCGTATCTTCTCCTGGAACTTGACTATCTCCTTCGGGTTGGTGTTGACGCCGCCGTAAATCAGGAGCTGGTACGCCCCAGAGTCCGTCATTATGGGTCCGTCGAATCCGGTCAGCCTGTGAACGTCCGGTCTCTCGTCCCCGAAGTGTTTCAGGATCAGGTACGAGTTCGTGATTATCATCTGAAAGCCGAATTCGCTCTTCAGTTCGGCAGGTGGAATCATATTCTTTACAGGGTTTATCACCGGCATAAGGCACGGCGTTTCGACGTCCCCCATCCTAGTGTGGAGGATGCCTATTCTGGCTGCGAGGTCTCTGTCTTTAACCTCAAAACTCATTATCATCTGCTCCGCAATAAAAAATTAAATGAGGTGCTTAGGCACCTTTCTGCTCTAAAACATACTGATCGTAAACCTTCTTCACCCTGTCGACCATCGGGCCTGTTCCCTCTACGCCGTCAACGGTCACCCTTATCCTGTCCATCACTGTGATGAAGCCGGACTCATCGTAATACTTCACCATATTGGGGAACATCTTTAGTAGCCTCTCCGATAGCCCTCTCATATCAAATGGCTTTTCCTTCAGGAGTATCTCAGAAATAGCATCGCCCTTGACTATTGCCCTTGAGTACTTCTCCTTATTCACAACCACATCCTGAAGAACTAGGTTCAGGCTAGCAGTGTCGAACCCAATGAGCATGCCTTCGTAGGTAACCCCTCTTGTTGTAATGATCTTTACACTCTTATCTATGAAGCCATTCAATTCGCTGACAAATCTTCGAGCGCCAACAGTTACACTCATCTTAATCCACCTGAACTTCTTTAAACAAACAGTAATTATTAAAAGTAGCGAGATTTTCGCAGCTCCGGGAGTCACTTCTCCCCGTTTACACCAGCTAGGGCATACAAAATGAATATTTTCGCGCACCCCCGTCTTACTTATCCACCTAAAAGCCCCCTCCAGCAGGAACCTCTCTGCTGAGCGTGATATCACCCTTTCCCTTGATGTGAGCTGCTATCTTCATCGCCTTTTTAACGGCAAAAGGCCGTATGTCTGCGGATCCGTAAAGGAAAAAATAATTTTGGTGGCTGATATGACCTTACAATGCGAGGAATGCTCGGGCAATACCGCTTACGATTCGTGCGGGAATGCCGTTTGCTTGGAATGCGGGCTCGTGCAGACGCAGGAGCCGGACTGCCGCGCCCCCTCCCTAATCAAGAAGCAGCGCCTGGGGAGCTTGATGTCGAGGAAGATGCACTCCCTCGTGGACCGGGACTGCCCGGATGGCAGCGCAATCCGACACTCGAAGTATTTCAGGCTCTGCAAGCTTCAGGAGATGGTCTATAGCGGAGCGACCTTTGACCCATTCAAAATGAACCGCGACATCGAGTCGATCTCAGATTACCTCATGCTCCCTGCCGATGTCTCCGAGAAGGCGATAAGGTGCTTCGAGGATACAATCGCCAAGGCCCGGAACCCCTACAACAACTACGGGCTACTCATGGCGATCTGCCTAGTTGTTGTGTGCAGGAACATCGGCGAGCGCGCGCCGATACGCTTGACGGAGGTCGTCGAGGCCTTCGCCAGGCAGAACTACAGGATTTCGCTCCGGGTGCTGGCGAAGAACCTCTCGTATGCCGAGAACATAATGCCTGTCCAATCGAAGTTCAGGCAGCCTGATGAGTTCGTCGGGAAGGTGATCGAAAAACTTCGGGAGATCCCTTGCGTCAACGTCAGGATATCGCTCTCCGACACAGTCCCAGAAGCGTACTTCAAGGACTTGGCGCATAACGCAAAGGCGCTTATCTCCCAAATCCCACCGCACAAGCGGTCCGGGAAGAACCCGTTCCTCCTCGCAGCCTCGGCAGTCTTCGCCTCGAGCGTCCACATTGCAATTAAGTCGAAGAGAGAGAACATCTTCAACAAAGCCCAATACTCCAAGGATGTGGGCATCGCCGAGTTCACGCTAAGGAACCACCTCTCATCACTCTTCGACATAAAGCCTGCCCCTGTTTGCGTATGCGTGCCCGCGGTTGCTTAGGCAGAGAAGCAGATTCTGAAGCGCACGGTGCTCTCAACAAGCTTGCCAGACAACGTTATGTACAAATCCCCGGTGACGAGGCTCCTGAACGAGGTGTTGTTAAGCACCCTCATCTGCACAGCATCGAGCTGCTGCCCTTCGTACTCGCTGACTGCGATATCGAACGGCTCCACACGGACATCCGTTATTGACGACCAGTTGGCTAGCCCTGATTCCGTTGCCAACTCCCATTCGGCTACAGCCTCAATCAAGCCTTTCATGTCTGCTCCCGACTCAACCTCCCGCTTTAGACATATGCAGAGGTCGAAGAGAACGTTGTAGGATGCACATTCAAGCGACTTCAGTTCATCAATCCGAGCCAGTGTTGCCCGCAGCTCATCCGATTGGGCGTTTGCCGCGGCGATGCTGTTGACCAGCACCAGCAGTATCAGCAGTTGGCTGAAAGCCAGCATCAATCCTTTGCCGTGACTGCGAATTTTCTCATGCCCCCGTCAGAGAAGATGAAAAAATACACATCATCATATTCGGAGCCGGCGACCGACACTGTTATGTTGCCGATCTCCAGCGGGAACTCCTCGTTGCCCATATCTGCAATCCGGGCTAATGCGCCAGAATAAAAGAGGGCATACACCTCACTGCGGAGCCGTTCCGCCTCGGCGTAGCTCTGGACCAGCGCATTCTGCTGTGGCTGTCCCACTTCGAACGCGAACCCTGAAAACGCGATTACAATCAGAAACGCGGCTGCAACATCGATCAGGGGAAACCCAATCCGCATAAACTCCCTCCAACTATCGGGTACCTGTTACCTGTAACTCCGTCTAGAACATACTCTTGCGAGCGAATCGCATTGACATAATCGCTGTAAACGTAGCTTGCGCCATCAAACGTATCTGCCGCCTCTCCAATCGCAAAGCTGTCCATCGAAACGATGCCGACTAGCAACGGCAAGACCACGAGCAGCTCGAGGAGAGAGCTCATCCGGTGCCCACCTCTCCTGCGGGAACGTCAATAAAACTCTCTGACATCTGTGTCATCTCTGCTATATCCGCTAGCACGCATTCTCCCTCCGATGCCCGGTCTTGTTCATCCTGAAGCAAAAACACTGCATTCCCGACCATCGCCGCTCCGAGAGATGATGATAGTGCAAGCCAGATTAGCATAGCGATCTTGTATTCGATTATCCTCGACGCCATTTTGCCCCCCCTTAAAGCACCCGCTTAAAACACTAGCCTTTAAAGCGCCTCATCTTATCGGTGCGTCGCACAATGATTGCTAGTCAGGCGGAAAGGCAGGGAGACCTAAACGTTGTACGTATGGACTTTGTGCTCGAAAAGATCGGCGTTATCGAAGAGCGCATTCTGATCATCGAATACGCCCTGTCAGTACTCTCAAAGAGGGTCGATGAGCTTGCGTCCGAGAGGGATTAGCGTTGCGCGACATTCCGCCCCCGCTCTCCGCCTGCAGGACGTTGAGGAGTTCGAGGAGGTGGCTGCTGGTAGCCCATTCGCGCTCTTTGAGGCTCGGGACCGGGCACTGCTCTTCGAAGAGAGCCAGATAGAGTTACTCGGGGCGATTGCCAGAGGGATTGAACGCCTTCACGACTCGGTCGTTTCCAAATCCAATTGCCATTTTGTGAAGCCGTTGAAGGATGTGTATTCTCGCCCCTTTCTGGAAATTCTGCGTTCATATGCAGCCTTCGCATGCAATCCCCGGCTCACATGCTGCCGGTGCGCGCTTCGCAACGGTTCCGCGCTCAATGTTATATCCCCAAAATCCTGCGACGCGGCTTCGGTGGTCGCAGCGCTTAAGCCCCTTCGCGTCCCCAAGACGATTGGCTGCCAAGGCAACGCACTCTCAAGGGCAGATCCTTTTACTATGTACGAGTTCGATAGCAGCTTGGGCCCAATGCTCCTCCCGCTGCCTGACTTTTCTGTTGCCGAGACGATGGTGTCCATCTCTGCCTTTATCAGGTCTGTTAGGGAGCACGAGCGGCGAACTCTGAAAGTCCCGTTCTCCCTCAGGCTCTCATCAGTAATCGACGGAAGGTCGGCCTTCGCTATAGCATCCGGCATCAACACAGGCATTGCCACCTTTGCTGCCTACTGCTCCGTTGGCCTTACCCGCAGTTTTCCGCTCCTTATCGACCCGCTCATAACTGAGATATTCGCCGACAAGGAGGGATCGTTTGCATATGTTGACCACCAGGAGCTCGGTCGGCTCAGCACAGGGGTCAGATTCTCGAGGGATGAGCTATCCAGGCTGATCAATTTCGCAAAGATGGAAGCAGAGCGGTGCCTCGATTACTCCCACCCATCCCTGCGCGCGTCGATCAAGACCTCGGAGTTCCACGTCAGGGTTTCGGTCGACAACCCCCCGCTGTCCATCGAAGGTACGGCAGTGGCTATCAGGAAGTTCTCCATCAAGCCGCTGACGATGCACGACTTAATCTCGAACGGCACTCTCCCCGCCGAAGCTGCATCCTACCTCGAGGCATGCGTCAAACAGCGTAAGAGCATTACTGTGTATGGCGAAAGCGGATCCGGAAAGACCACGCTTGCCGTTGCGCTAGACCTCCTGACCCCCCGCTCGTGGAGGAAGATCTCAGTGGAATCAGATGTCGCAGAGAATGTGAGCCAAGAGCGGTTCTCCATGCACCAGATAAGGCTGCTCGCGAGCGGCACGTCAAAAACCGAGCAGGAGAAGCGCACCTCGATCCTGAACAGCCTGCTTCACAAGTCTCCTGATTATGTCTTTTTCGGAGAGGTCCTTTCAATCGAGGACAGCGCCGCGCTCTTCCAGATGCTCGCCTCCGGCTTGAAATGCATACACACCATACATGCCGAGTCGGCTGAGGCACTACTCCGTAGGCTTGTGCTGCAGCACCGTGTACAACCCGGGTCAATAACTGATCTCGAGCTGCTTGTCCAGATGCAGAAGGTATGCGAAGGTGACCTGATCCGCAGGCGCGTGCTACGCATCTCCCTGGTTGGCAGGAGGTGCAACGAAGGGGAACTTCCGCCTATATGCGACATCTTTCATTGGTCATGCGCGCTTAATCGTCTCGAGAGGGCTTCCGAAGAGAAAGCCGGGTTATGCCCGGGCACATTGCCGGAAGAAACTCATCCAAGTGAGTTGGGGTGACAAGAGCTGCGAAAACATTGCCAAAACCACACCCTTTCCCCGGCAGCCCGCCCTCTTCTTGGGCGCCTCTCAAACATGCCTAAGCTCATAGCGGCACGCCGCCGACGGACGACCGCCTTGGTCGAGTCGATCAGCCACCTCGGAATAATCGCGACGGTACTTGCATCAGGCGGAACAATCCTGAAGGCGCTTGAGCTCTCCTCCTCTGATTCAAGTATTTATTACAGCAGGCGCTCCCGGAGAGTACTTCTCGCAGCAAGGGACGGGATAGACCCTGAATGGGCTCTGATTACCTTTCTCTGGGGTGGATCTCCCAATCAACAGGCGTTCTCGTCATCTGCTGCGGCGGTTGCGTCAGATCCAAAGCGCCTTATCGAAAGATGGCTGTGCGATACGAGGTCCGCGATTTCAATTGTCGAGGACATCTTCTCGATATTCACCGCCCTCTCCGCAATCCTGCCTGTCATCGTGTCGATAATGTTGGCTATACTGGGGGGCTCAAACCCTTACCTGTTCTTCATAATCATTCCTTTCCAGATGGCTGTCTTCGTGGTGATTGCATGGTGGATAAAAGACGCGACAATCTCTTTGCCCTGAGGCGATACTCGAGCCCCGGCGCGCTACTCTTGGCGATTCTGCTCGTGCTCGGCATGTCAGGCGCTGCTGACTACTCAGTGGTCGTTCCGGTGGCAACCGCGTTCTATATCGCCACGGCATGGGCACTGACGCAAAAAAGTCCATTCAGCATCGAGCAGGCATTCCCTTCGGTAGCCTATCTGGATGCTCTCGCTGGAAACCTCGAGAAGATGCCCCCTGAGGCAGCATTTATGGAATCCTGCCGCCACTTTTCAACCCAGCCTGAACTGCTCGACATGCTTCAATCCGTCTCCGAGGGCAGGTCGCTCAGCGAGTCGATGAAAGCCGCATCCAACAGATTCAGGGATAGCTCTGGGATATTCTCGATCATCGCAGACCTTGTATCGTTCAACGCAGGAGCAGCCGCCGACGGCGTCCGCCGAATCGCTGAGACGCAGCGCGAGAAGCAGCGGTTGAGGGCGGAGCTCCAGGAGAAACTGAACGTTCTCTCGTTCAGGAACACCGTCCTGTCCGTCATCGGCTCCGCCTCCCTTGCTATAATCTCGTTCTCATTCCCACTCCTTGGGATAGCCTTCACTTCGACATCTTCGGTGCCCGGAATCGCCGCGCTATCGTTCCGATTTGATGCCCCCGCGTTCTTCTCTCTCCTCTCGGTGTCTCTACTCTCCACATGCCTCTCATCAAGGCTAATACGCGGCACATTACCCCTGAAATCGCTGCTGCTCCCCGCAGCCGTCTACTTCACGACCTACCTGATTCTCGTGCTGACAATGGGGTCCAGCCTTTAATAGTGCCTTTTTTTGTGGGTGAGCGAAAATGAAAAAGATGAAAAACCGGAAGCGTGGCTCTCCGCTTGTTGAAGAGGGTCTCCTATTGGGGCTGTCCATAGTATCTCTTACAGTAGTCATGTCGATTGTGGTTGGGCTCCTCTCAGGGGTAGAGAACACATTCGACCTATCCATATTCAACGGGCAGGACTTCCTTGACCAGATAAAGCAGTCCATTGACCAGGTTATGGCATTCTTAAGGGTATCCTGAAGATGAGCCCTCTTCCCTACCTGCTCTTGATTGCGCTTGTAGCCCTCTTCCTCAACGACTATGTCGCTGATAAGCTGATGCTTGCAGTTGCCTGCTTGGTCGCCATAGCTGCCCTATCGGCATACTGGCTTATCTCGCGGAAAGGAGGCTCAGGGTTCAGGGGTTTCTCATTCCTCAAACTCGCGCCCTCGCCGGTTTTGGATTTCGCAGGAAGGAAATACTGCGCAGTTGCCCTCTCGTTGGCGACCCCGTCCGATCAGCCGGCAAGCCGGATCGACAACGAGCTCAACTATGAGCGCCTCTGCAAGTTCAACGAAACTATTGCTTCGCTCGGCATCCCCGTCGCATATATGACCTACTCCGGGCAGAGACAGCCTTCGTTGCTTCACACCTCAAAAGAACAAAGGGTCCAATCAATCATGTTCACCTGGGTATCCGGGGAGAACGAGTCATCCCTGCGCGAGGTTTGCGAGGGGCATTCGAAGCAGCTTGAGAGCGTCTGCAGCGTGATCTTCCCCAACGCGCAGCTATCTGTTCTGGACCGGCAGTCAACAATGCTTTTACTGAGCAGCCCTCTTCCATTCGCGCTGGACGAGGTCTCCTCTCCGACGGGGTACCAGTCGCCATCGCAGCCAACCGCAGTCCCCCCTCCATCCTCCATGGCAAGCCCATCAATTGCGCTCCCCATCCCCGAGCCAGATGTCCTGAGTGGCGATGGGCCGTTCCTAGGGTGGGCATTCTCAAACGGCAAGAAGGTTGGGCCGCTCTCATTCCACCTTGGCGATATCCAGCGACACATAGCCCTCTTCGGCACTACCGGCAGCGGCAAGTCAACGACCGCCATCTCTCTTGCCTTCAGGCTGAGCTCGGCGGGGGTATCCGTGATGATCCTCGATTGGCACGGGGAGCACTCTGAGCGGGTCGTCGCGGCAGGGGGCAAGGCGTTCCACCCGGGGTCTGCCGAGGGGGGCTTAACGGTGAATCCCCTGTTTTGCCCCAGCAGCAAAGATATGAGTTTTCAGGTAGAGTTCATAACGGACGTCTTCGCCCAGATCTTCCAGTTCTCCGCCCCGCAGTCTTACATGTTCCGGGAGACGCTGAAGGCATGCTACCGTTCGAGGCTCAACCCGACGCTTTCTGACCTTATCAAGGAGCTGGGTCTGATGCCGATACGGTCTTCGTGGGACCACGAGACGAGGATGGCGCTGATGCGCCGGCTCAAGGTCTTCACCGAAGGCGCGTGCGGGCTAGCAACAAACGGGGATGATTCGGTCTATCGTGAGGAGCTCTTTAAGGGGCTGGTCTGCATTGACCTGTCCTCGATTAAGGATGTCAACAGCAGGGCGATCTTTGCAAACATGCTGCTCAAGCTCGTCTATGACCGGGCTGTTGAGCGGGAGCATGGGCACCTCGAGCATGTCACCTTCATCGACGAGGCGCAAAACGTCATCCCGCCAAGGCGGCCTGAACAGCCGCGATCAATCGGCGAGAGGATACTTGCGGAACTGAGGAAATATGGTGAGGGCGTCGTTGTCATCACGCAATTTCCGTCGTCGATATCGCTGGAGGTCCTAAAGAACAGTTCGATAAGGATAATCCATTCGATCAGATCCGGGGAGGATTTAAAGATTATAGAGGATGCCACGTCGATGACCCCCCGCCAGGCATTCATCCTGCCTGCATTGTCCATTGGGGAAACCGTTGTCAACCTGCCCTACCGGTCATCTAACATATTCGTCAAGGTCATACCTGACCCGCTTGCTGCAAACTGCGCCTTCACTGGAGAAGCTTCGAGAGCTTCCCGTCCTTCTCAAGCTTCGCTATCCAGTTGATTCCCCCCGGAGGCGAGCCCGCCGCCCCGTCCACCGCCTCCGAGACCAATTCCGCGAGCGGGACCTCGCCTATCCCAGTCGAGTCGATCTCAACGACCTTCTCCTCCCCGAATGCCTCGACCGCACTAATCAGGCAAGAGTCCAGTATCTCCGCCTGGACGTTCTCCTTCACCTTCTTCTCCGGGTATCCCCTCGCCTTGAGCCGGGCTTCAAGCTCAAACGGGTCAAGCCTGATTACGATGGCTTTCTTCACGAACTCCTTCGGGACCATATCCCCGTAGTGGCCTTCGGCGACGAACTCACCGCCTTCCACCTTCAAGGCTTTGCGGATAGCCGCCTTCAGCCTCCTCGGTTCGATTATGAGTGCGCCCCTCTCTGCGTCCTTGCCGCCGATCGCGCCGACCTGCGCCAAAGCCCCCAGCTCGAGCAGACCCCAACCCCTCATCTCGGAGACCTTCTTCGCAGCCGACGTCTTCCCGACGCCCGGCGTCCCTGTAATCACGACTGTATTCTCTGCCATGGCATTTGCCCTCAAGCTAAGCTATCCCGCCCCACCCTATAAACGAAGGCGCCGCTCATACGGTCCAGCCTTACGAGGCGCCCCCCACTATCGCGCCCTTCATACCTGACTTAGCAAAACAATGAATGCAAAGACGCATGCAAATTCAGGATACGGTACGGATGTAATGCTGAGAAGAATAAAAAAAATAAAAAAAAGATAAAAGAGGAAAGGGAAGACGTTCCGTTTTACTCTTCGCCCATTCCGGCTCCGCCAGGCCCAGATGGCATCTTAGGTCCACCCGCTCCCTTCGCGGACGCTATGACATCGTCGATCCTTAGGATCATGGATGTCGCTTCGGTCGCGGACTTGATTGCTTGGATCTTGACTGCAAGAGGTTCGTATACTCCGGCATCCAGCATGTTCGCGGTCTTGCCCTCGAGCACGTTCACGCCTGCCCATATCTCGCCCTTGTCGTGGAGAGACCTGAGCTCGACGAGTATGTCTATCGGGTCGAGTCCGCCGTTCTCTGCCAGAGTCCTCGGTATCGACTCAAGGCTGTCTGCGAATGCCTCAATTGCAAGCTGTTCCCTTCCGCCGATGCTCGCAGCGTATTCCCTGATTACCTTCGCTGCCTCAAGCTCCGGAGCTCCGCCGCCTGCGACTATCCTGCCATCTTCGATAACGTCTGCAACCACGCAGAGTGCATCATGCAGGGTTCTGTCTGCCTCGTCGACGACTCGCATCAGGCCGCCCCTAATGAGGACGCTTACCGCCTTCGGATGCTTGCAACCTTCGACGAAGGTCATCTTGTCTTCTCCGAACTTCTTCTCCTCGATGTTCTTTGCAGTGCCTAGGTCAGATGCTGAAAGGTCGTCCAGGTTCGTGACTATTCTCGCGCCTGTTGCCCTCGAGAGCTTCTCCATATCAGACTTCTTGACCCTGCGTATCGCCGCTATCTTCTCCTTTGCAAGGAAGTGCTGCGCGATGTCGTCGATGCCCTTCTGGCAGAAGACTACTGTGGTGCCTGTGGCCTTCAGCTTGTAGACCATGTCCTTCAGGAGCTTCTCTTCCTCGTCTATGAACCCCTTCATCTGTGTCGGGTCTGAGATTCTGATCTCTGCATCGAACTCCGTCTTCTCGATCTCGAGAGGAGCATCGAGCAGCGCTATCTTGGCATTATCTATCTTCTTCGGCATGCCCGGATGAACGATCTCCTTGTCAACGATCACGCCGTAGACGAGCTGGCTGTCGGTTATGCTGCCTCCCTGCTTCTTGACTATCTGTATGTAGTCGAGGTCAGCGATGTACTTGTTCCCCCTCTTCTCCGCAACTGACTTGACCGCCCTTACTGCGATGTCGCCGAAGAAGTCCTGGACGCCTGACGACGCCTTGCTGTTCATGGCTGTGTAGGCTATCTTGTTGAGCGCCTTGTCATCGTCAATGGTCACAGGAATTGAGATCTTCGAGAGCAGCGCTATGGCCTTCTCTGTCGCATTCTTGTAGCCCTGGACTATGACCGTAGGATGAACATTCTTCTCGATGAGCTCTTCCGCCCTCTTGATCAGCTCACCGGCAAGGATGACCGATGAAGTTGTTCCGTCTCCGACCTCATCGTCCTGGGTCTTGGCGACCTCAACCATCATCTTCGCCGCCGGGTGCTGAATCTCGATCTCGCCGAGGATGGTAGCGCCATCGTTGGTTACTGTGACGTCGCCCAGTGTGTCCACAAGCATCTTATCCATGCCTTTCGGACCAAGGGTCGTCCTTACTGCTTCGGCAACCGCTCTAGCGGCCATCATGTTGACCTTCTGAGCCTCTTTGCCTTGCGTTCGCTGAGTCCCCTCTTTCAGGATAAGAACAGGAACTCCACCAAGTTGAGCATTGGACATAGAATACACCTCAATCAGATTTCGATAAAAAAGACTTTTACACTTCTATATATGCCTTTCTGAGCTTCGTGACCATAAAACCGGACTAAACTCCAAGCTTTGTGAGCGCGATGAGCTTCCTGCTTGCCATCTTTACGTCCTCTGCATTGACCGTCTTCCTGCCCGCATGCTTGGCGAGGGCAATGGACTCCCTCGAAATGTCCAAGGCTAGCGACTCGATAACTTCGCGGAGTGCATCCGCACCCTCCTCGCTAACCCTCTCCGCACCGGCCTTTCTCATTATCCGATCTATAGGCGATATGGCAATGTCAGTCAAATCTCGCACCATTGAAGAATAGTGTGTATCCGTATAAAATCTTTGCCTGCTGCGCCAAACCGTCCTTCCACCGTGGGCTGCAATCACAAATTATAAATTTTGGTGTCTATATCGGCTATCTGTTCGTGGTGAACGTTTTGGGTAAAGTACGTATCGGAAAAGTCAAGAGCGTGTCTAACGAGCTCGTCAATAAGTACGGTAATGCATTCACAACTGATTTTGATGAAAACAAGAAGCTAGTTCCCCAGTATTCTGACATAACCAGTAAGCACCTGAGCAACAGGATTGCAGGCTACATCACCCGTCTAAAGGTAAACCAGAAGAAGCGGGATGAGGCAGAAGCTGCAGAGGCTGCGGAAGTAGCGGGAACTGAAGGCGAAGTCGTAGAGGTGCCTGCAGCGTTGGCAGAGGAAGCCGGTGTCGAGGTTGTCGAAGAGAAGGCTGAGGCTGCAGCAGCGCCCGTAGCGGAGGTTGCCAAGGCGGAAGAGCCAGCAGCGCCGGCAGAGGCGCCCGCCCCGGAGACGACCGAGAGCAAGCCCGCTGAAACTCCAGTAGAGGAGAAGAAGGAGTAATCCTACTCCCATTTCTTTTTCAACCAGTTCGCAATCCGATTTCCTGCACCCATTACTCCCTGAATGCCTGCGCTCCACTCTAGGAATGACCTCAAGCCGCAGACTGTTAACATTCCTTTTTATATCCGGCAATCATAGAGTCCTTTGGAATGAAGTGGTTGACCTGCACTGAGGCTCCAATGAAGAATAGCACCTCCACTGACCGTCTGTTTACAAATATGGGGCAACGATAATGGTTCGGCGCTTGGAACCAACTATAACGATGCTGCCTATCGAAAAGATAAGGCCGCACGAGCGCCATGACCGGGACATATTAAACGCTATATCCACAACGCTCCAATCTGAAGGCATGATCCACGACCCCATCCTAGTCGACTCCGGGAGCTACATGATACTCGACGGCACCCACCGCTTCTGGGCTCTGGCCTCTTTGGGGTGCCAGTCGATTCCCGTTGCGCTCTACGACTACCTCAGCAACAACATACGGGTTGGCTGCTGGTACAGATGCGTGGCGCCCCCCAGCAAGGTATCCGCTGGATGCGCCTTCGGGGCACTCGAGACTAGCCGCGATGATGCCATCTCACTTGTGGTCTCCAGGCGGGCGCACCTGGCCACCCTTTGCCGGGAGCGATCGGAGGTCATCCGGGCGAGACGCTTCGACGTATTCGAGGCTTACAACATACTCTCCGAGGTCGAGGAGTCCGAACGGTCGGAAGGTCGGCGGGTCGAGTATGCAACGGAAGCGGATGCCATAGCCTTGCTGCAGAGGAGAAGCGCCCCAATGGTCTTGGCGCCTCCGCCCATACTGAAGGAGGAGGCTATATATTCCGCTACAACGGGGAAGCTCTTCCCCAAGAAATCTACAAGGCACATGCTCCCGTCACGCCCGCTGGGCATAGACGTGCCCATCGACTGGCTCTCGCTTCCACCCGCCAAGGCGGATAGGCTGTTGCGTACCAAGCTCTCCTCAGGGTCGTTCAGGAGGGTCCGCGCGGGCTCGATCACGAAAGGGCGCAGGTATGAAGAGGAAGTTTATATTTATGCTCCCCGAAAGCCATGAGGGGAGCTGGCCAATGGCATTATCGATACGGGTGCGGTACCTTGCGGTCCTAAAGGGGTTGTCAAAGGAGCCTGAAAAGCCGGTGAGTCTCGACGGGCACTGCCTTTTGGATCTTATTAACTATATCAGGCTGAACGAGGACGCCCCCCTGAAATCGCGCTTCTTTGCCCCGAGCGGAGATGTGCGCCCGGACCTGCTCATATTCGTGAACGGTGTGGATTGCTCCCTGTTGGGCGGGCGATCTGCAGAGCTTAAAGAAAACGATGAAGTTACATTCCTGCCTTCGGTTCATGGCGGTTAGGGAGACCTTCAAAATGAATATCTTGACAGTTACATGGAGCGACATTCAATCCCATCTGTTGGAACTCTCAGATAGGATCGACCGCGATGGGTACACGCCCGATATGATTGTGGGCATAGCGAGGGGTGGATGGGTCGTGGCAAGGCTGTTCTCGGACCTGCTCGACATAAACGACCTCGCCTCCGTCAAGATCTCATTCTACAAGGGGATCGACGACAAGCAGAAGAAGCCCATTATCGTGCAGCCGGTATCGGAGTCGCCCAAGGGGAAGAATGTTCTCATCGTCGACGATGTGGCGGACAGCGGCGAGAGCCTCCTGCTCGCGAAGAAGCACCTCCTGGAGAACGGCGCCCGCTCCATCCGGATAGCGACCATCCACAAGAAACCGTGGTCTAAGGTAGTCCCAGACTATTACATATCCTGCACCGAGAGCTGGATACTCTATCCCTGGGAGCTGAGGGAGACGCTTTCGCACCTGATCAAGATATGGGGCCAGGAGACTCAGGACGCAGACGCGCTCAGGTCCAGGCTGGTCTACGCGGGCATCCCTGAAGAGGTCGTCCGCCGCTACATGCCCAAGGTGCAATAGCGGGGGCGTTGTGATATTGGAGTGGCTGCTATGCTGACATTCGAGACCGGGGGGCAGGGGCGCTTCGCCATATTTGCAGTGCAGGGCATTAGGGCCAAGCCCGGCGCAAAGGCTGCCGAGCTGCTGACAGCCTTGAATGGGAGCGATGGCCTGAGCGCCCAGGTGCTCGACGCATCAAAGGTGGCCGGATTCAGGCACCTCCAAGCATCCGCGCTCATGGCATCGAACTCTTGGGAGCGGGGGGAGAACATCTCCAAGTCGCCTGCTACCGAGATACTTGTCTACGCCTCTGCTAAGAGGCAGATAAAGGCGGCAATCTCTTCGATGGGCGTCTCCACCGGGTCTGCGCTATGGGTCGTTATTGGCGTTGGTGTTTCGTTCGAAGCCATCGCGCCCTTATGTAGAGAAGCGGAGCGCTTCGGGGAACTCGACGACTCTGTCGTTGAGATCACCGATGAAAAGAAAAAAACCATTGCCGAGGCGTTCGGGATCGGAAGCGAAGCAACATCCATAGCCAGAACGCTCACCGGCTCCGATACTGCAGCACTGCAGTCCCTCGTTCTTGAAAAAGTCGCCATATCCGAGTTCAAGCGTTAGCTGCCTGACGCAACCAACGCCTGCTACTGCGCGCTCTCCTTCATCGCCTTCTCCTGCAGCTTCGTGACCGAAAGCATGTCCGACTCCGCGAGCAGCGAGACCCCCGCCTTCTCATCAATGATCTCGACCTTTACGAAATAAGCCGGCTTATCGAGGTTGACCCTCCTCTTGACCATGGATGCCCCCTCATTGATTATCTCCAACGAGCTGAGGTCCGACCCCCTCTTAGCGACCTCTATCTTGAAGCTGGCCCCCTCCGGTATGCCCTTTGCGACCTCGCCTACCGCCTCCTTAATTGCCTTGATCTCGGCGTCGACATTGACCTGTATCGGTATCGCCCTCTGGACGAATCTGACGCCCCACGGATCCTCCTCGACAATCGCAGCAATGCTCCTGCAGAGGCTGACCGGGTCGCCGTCCAGACGCCCGAGTATGAGCCCGGGAAAACGCGTTCTCCTCAGGCTGATGTTCGGTCCCTGGACAGCATTCACCATGTTGACGAATTCGCGCACGCACGCCCTCTCGTTGCCCCGTTGGGTCGTGAGGATCAAGTTGAAATTGTTCATCGTGATCGACTCCTGCTTCCCACTTTCTTACCCGTTGCAGCCTTTATAACCTCGACGCTTACGGAGCCCGCCCTCACAACCTTCCACGACTCGCCCTCTGCGCCCTCCTTCACCTCTACGACTGTTGATGGCATCCCGCCCGGGGCGGCACCAGCATCGACAACCATGTCCACAGCTTCAGCAACCTCAGCGTCGAGCTCCTCAACCGACCTCGCAGCCGGCCTGCCTGAAACATTCGCGCTCGTACCAATCATTGCCCCGCCAGCCGCCTCTATTATCCTCAGCGCGAGTTTATGGTCGGGCATCCTAACTCCGACGGTCCCCCCTCCGAACGTAAGGCTATCCGGGACTCCACGTCTCTTCTTGGACACTATCGTTAGCGCACCCGGCCATAGCTTCATGAGTGCGCTCGCCACAGGTCCTGCCTCGATTAACGCCTTCGCCCCCTCCACGCTCGAGACCAGCACCGGCATCGGCTTGCGCTCCCTCTTTTTGATCCGCAGTATCCTCTGCACCACCTTCTCATCGAATGGGTTCCCGCCGATTCCGTATACCGTGTCGGTCGGGTAGACTATTACCGCCCCCCTCTTCACCGCCTCGCCCACCCTGCAAGTCCCCTCCGAATCGCTCTCGCTAAGGTGTATCCTTGTCATAGTCGCCACCTGCAGCCTACTCTATTATAAGTAAAACTTAAATATCCCAACGATACCCAATCCCATTGCTCTCGCGTGAGGTCTCAATTATGCTCCATATGGAAGAAGAAGAATTTGAAGATGACTGGTCTGACGAAGAAAATGACGATGACTGGCCAGACGATGACAGCGAAGAGTGGCCAGACGATGACGATGATGAAACTGACGAAGACGAG
Organism: uncultured Nitrososphaerota archaeon; assembly: GCA_964634735.1. Taxonomy (GTDB): domain Archaea; phylum Thermoproteota; class Methanomethylicia; order Methanomethylicales; family Methanomethylicaceae; genus Methanomethylicus. The sequence continues at coordinate 32,925 of CAZWMA010000008.1, read as the reverse complement.
GAATGGTAACAGTCTCCTGTTTGCTCCGGGGGTAATCGGTTGGAATTTTGCCCAAAATGCGGAAAACTATTGATGCCAGAAAAGAAGGACTCGAAGATACTGCTAGTCTGCAGATCATGCGGATACCACAAAGCCGCCACTGAGGTTAAGGGTTATAAGATTGTCCAACCCGTCGATGAAGCCAAGCGACGGAAGACGCTGGTCCTCGAAGCAGAACATGCGAAGGGCGCGAAACGGAACGAAGAGGAGCACGAGCTCATAAAGGATAACTTCGAGATATACGAGTCAACCGGCGAAGAGGGCGAGGAAGAAGAAGAGTCCTCCGAAGACAACGATATGGAGTAATTTTTTCATTTAGGCTGTAGCCGGGTGACAGGGATGGCGCGTGTAGTAGTCTTGGATTCCGATTTCTGCAAACCCGGCGAGTGCAGCAAGGAGTGCATAAGGTTCTGCCCCATCGTCAGGACCGGCTCCGAAGCCATCAAGTACGACTCGACGATGGACAAGCCGCTCATAGCTGAGACGCTCTGCACCGGATGCGGCATATGCGTCAAGAAGTGCCCGTTCGAAGCCCTGAAGGTCGTTAACCTCCCAGACGAGCTTGAGGAGATATGCGTCCACCGCTATGGGCCAAACACGTTCAAGCTATACCGGCTCCCGATACCCAAGGAGGGCATGGTCCTGGGGCTGCTCGGCGCGAACGGCGCGGGCAAGTCCACTTCACTGAAGATACTGGGCGGCGAAATTATGCCGAACCTGGGGCTCCACGACGCCCCGCCTGACTGGAAGTCCCTATTGCGGTATTTCAGGGGTTCAGAGCTCCACGAATACTTCCGGAAGCTCTCCGAGAAGAAGCTCCGAGTGATCACGAAACCGCAGTATATCGACGAGGCACCTCAGAAGATAACCGGGACCGTCTCCGAGATTCTCTCACGCATAGACGAGAGGCGCGCTCTCGATGAGGTAAAGTCCCAACTCTCGCTCGATCCGATACTGGACAAAGACATCCACACCCTCAGCGGCGGCGAACTCCAGAGGATGACTATAGCCGCCGTTGCGATAAGGGATGCAGACGTATACATCTTCGATGAACCCTCGAGCTACCTCGACGTCTACCAGAGAATGGCGATGGCGAAGCTCGTCCAGAACCTGGCGCGCAAGTCTAAATACGTCATAGTAGCTGAGCACGACCTTGCAGTCCTGGATTACATATCCGACCAGATCTGCCTGTTCTACGGCAAACCAGGCGTCTACGGCATAGTGTCCAAGCCGCACGGCGTCAGGGTCGGGATAAACATCTACCTCAACGGATTCATACCTGACGAGAACATACGCTTCAGGGACTACAACATCCGGTTCCACGTCTCCCCTGCCCCGGGCGATTGGCGCTCCGAGGACGTAATGCTCCAATGGCCAAACTTCAAGAAGGCGCTGGGTGGCTTCACGCTCGATGCCCAGGCTGGGTCGATCCACAGGGGGCAGGTGATTGGCATAGTCGGTGCGAACGGAACCGGAAAGACGACCTTCGTGAAGATTATCGCGGGCATCACACCCCCCACAGAGGGGCACATCCTCCCGACCGGGCTAACGATAAGTTACAAGCCGCAGTATGTCGTCCCATCGACGTCCAAGTCCCTCAAGGAGATACTCACGTCGATAAGCCCTGACTTGCTCAATGACCAATTCTACCAAGCAGAGGTCTACGCGCCGCTTGATATCGCACCGCTGCTGGACCGGCCGACCGACTCGCTCAGCGGCGGCGAGCTCCAGAGGATAGCCGTCGCGGTCTGCCTCTCGAGGGACGCCCGGATATACCTCCTCGACGAGCCGACTGCGCACCTCGACGTCGAGCACAGGCTCGCCATCTCGAAGGCGATCCGAAGGGTCGTCGAGAAGCGCGGGTGCGCGGCTTTCGTCGTAGAGCACGACATCGTCGCAAACGACCTGCTAGCCGACAACGTGATGGTCTTCTCCGGCGAGCCTAGCGTAGCGGGGATCGCGAACCCTCCGGTTGGGCTTAGAAAAGGCATGAACTTCTTCCTCAAGGGTGTGGGCATCACCTTCAGGCGCGACCCGGAGACCGGGAGACCAAGGGTCAACAAGAAGGACTCATGGCTGGACCGATACCAGAAGGAGATTGGAGAATACTATTATACCGAGGTAACCCAAGACGACAAGTCGGGCAGCTCGCCCGCAGGCGCAACTTTCATCAATGCGAAACCTTGATAAGCTTTATAGAGGCTTCTCTCTAAGGGTGGGAATATGTTAAGGCTCGCCTTGATGATGACGCTGCTCACGGGCATCTTCGTCTTTCTGGGATATGTCGTGGGCACGCTCTTCGGCGCGCCGGAGCTGATAACCCTAGGCGCACTGGCTATTGCCATCGTGCTGAATGTTGTATCGTTCCTGTTCAGCGACAAGATAGTCATGTCGATGACCAAAGCGAAGGTAATAGGGGAGCAAGAGCAGCCTGCCTTGCACAGGATAGTCTCAAACCTCGCGCTCGGTACTGGCATTCCGAAGCCCAAGGTAGCCATTATCAACTCCCCGACCCCGAACGCGTTCGCCACGGGAAGGGGCCCAAGCAAATCTGTCGTAGCAGTGACGAGCGGCCTACTAAGCATGCTCAACGAGAGCGAGCTGGAAGGCGTGTTGAGCCACGAGATATGCCACATCAAGCACCGCGACATACTTGTGGCATCCGTTGCAGCTACAGTCGCCGGCGCGATAAGCTACCTCGCCATCTTTGGCAGGTACGGCGCTTACTACGCCTCCGACAGCCGGAACCGCAACGCAGGGTGGCTGGCTACAATAATGAGCTTCCTTGCCCCGCTAGCCGCAATGATGGTCCAGACCGCAATATCGAGGGGGAGGGAGTACGAGGCAGATAGGGAGGGGGCTCAGCTGAGCCACAAGCCGCTTTCGCTGGCTTCAGCGCTTGAGAAGATAGAGCGCACCGCAAGCAGCGGGGCGAAGCTGAACATCAACCCGTCGACAAGCCCACTTTGGATTATTAACCCATTCAGAGCCGATTCGTTATCAGAGATGTTCTCGACACACCCTTCGACCTGGAAGCGCATCGACCGGCTCAAGTCTATGGCGATGAGCATAGGAACTATGGAATGAACGCATTGATTGGAGTGTTTGAATTGTCAGAAAAGAAGCTGGACTCTGCCGCAACCGCAAAATCTCCGGACAAGGAGATACAAGAGGATGCACAGAAGGCGACGCAGCAAAAGAAGCCGTATGTCTACCCGCACAAGCACTGCAACTACTGCGGAAAGATGATAGAGCTCAAGGGCAGGGACTATTGCTTCAAGTGCCGGACTGAGCACGGCAAGGAAGAGTCGAAGATCGCCCGGAACAAGAAGTTCAAGAAGTACTTCAAATATTACCTCATTTTCGTCGCCATTCTATTCGTGGCAGTGATTATATACTCGTACCTGTAATTTCCTGAAGCAAGGGTCCGTGGCCTAGTCTGGACATGGCGGCGGCCTCCGGAGCCGCAGGCCCTGGGTTCGAATCCCAGCGGACCCGCCAACTTCCTTTTTTCTTTTTTTATTACTAAGCAGAAGAAACTTTTTCATTCTTTAACGAACGCTTAAAAAAAATAGGAAAGTTAAATTAGCCCATAATCCCCTTTCCTTGATATAAGATGATGAGCAAGTGAAGACTGCTTATTTACTGGTTCTAATGGCGGCTCTGGTTGCAGCAATCTCAATCGCATTTGTCTTCGGTACAGGCATGTTAAATGCGAACGATCCGACTGCGACCATCCTCGCAGTTTACCCGTCGAACCTATCCGTGGTCAATAACGACCAGCCGCAAATATCGGTTAGTCTCACTCTTCATGATGCAGATTCGAATTTGCTAAACTTTTCACTCTACCTCGATGGCGAAGCGACGCCGGCAAGTCTTGTAAAAAACCCTTACGGAGTGCAATTCACCCTCTCCCAACCGCTCTCTGAAGGGCTGCATGGTGCAAGAGTGGAGATAGCATACGCCCAAAAAATATTGGCATGCCCAGCCTGGAATTTCAGCATCGACGTTTCAGCTCCAGGGGTGACTAATCTCGATCCAGTAAACGGTTCAGCTCAAACCGGTGAAGGGCTCGTGGTTGTGGCGAATTATTCCGATCAGAACGGTGTTGATGTCTCAAGTGTAATCCTGCTGCTCGACGGGACCGACATTACCAGCGCCTCCCAAAGATTACAGAACGGCGTCTCTTATGCACCCTTTACTCCGCTTGGCGAAGGAACGCACAACTTCACCATCGTGCTATCCGACACAGTCAACAATACTGGGTCGTATTCATGGTTCCTTACGATAACGCATCCTGTCGAGGGCTCTACTCCTCCATACCTTATCGCCTTTAGCCCAGCGAACAACTCCCTTATCAATACACCCGCCCCTCTTGTGTGGTTCTACTTCAACGACACTGACGCAGACTTTGACGCCAACTCAACGGCATTCAGGATGAGCTACGTCGTGCCTTTCAATTGCATCGGAAGCCCCTCTTCCGGATGGAACATCAGCTATTTAGGGTACTACATGGACGGCAACTATTCTGCGAGCATAACCGTCAAGGATTACAGCAATAACGTGAAAAGCGAACGGATATTGTTTACCGTGGATGCAACGGCGCCGAGCGTTAGCGCAGCGACCCCGTCGAACGGTGCCGTTTTGAGCAGCAATGTGACCTCCATATCCGCGCGATTCTCAGATTTCATGACTGGCGTTGACCCATCCTCGGTAATGATTAAGTTGGATTATGAAGACATTACGCAAATTGCGCAGATTACTGGCTCCGGGTTCAATTATACTGCCGCCCTACAAGATGGAACCCACTCTGTACTGCTGAGGGTATCGGATTTCGCTGGGAACGTTGCGAGAGTAAACTGGACATTCAATGTCAATACCACGTCACCCGATACCGGGCTTACAGGAAGCGTCTCCATCCTGACAAAGACGGGCTACTACAATACTGAATCAGGCCTTCCGACGATCATCGGCGAGGTCAAGAACACCGGGAACACCAGCGTAAAGAACGTTCTCGTTCAGGGGCTCTTCCTTTGCAACGACGGGAACGTGATTAATAACGATGAAGAATACCCCGCGATTGCGTATGCATACGCCGTGATAGATCTGTTGGAACCCGGCGAGGTCTCCCCATTCAAAATAGTCCTACCTTCTGACTTCCCGGACTTCTCCTATATCCTGTCTCAGCTGAAGAAGTTCGATGCTAATGTAGTCAACTTCACCGTAACCAACGAGACCACCTCCAACGATTACCAATTTACGAATATCACTTATGCGATTGTGGATGGCAACCACTACAACCTCACCGGCGTAATCACAAACAACGGTTCTGTTGCCCTCTCTAACATCAAGATCGTCGGGACCTTTTACTCATCAAACAGGCCAATCGCGGTCGAATACGCGTTTGTTTACTCCTTGGCCCCCGGCGAGCAGGCTTACTTCACGTTGATGGTGGAGGACGACGACGTTGCCCTTCTCATCACCCGTTATGAACTGAAGGGAAGCCTATGAACAAGTACCTCTCATACGCCCTCCCGGCGATATTCATAACGCTTCTGATGCTTGGTGTATGGCAGCTCACGCAGGCGGACCAAGACACGATAATCTTCCTCGATGATCCTGATGCATGGACGTTCCACACATACTTCGGCCTCGTCCTCTTCGTCTTCCTCCTATTCGCATCGACAGTCTCGTACTTCAGGCGATTCAAGAAGGGGCGTGATGCACTGGCTAAGGCTGCATCGTGGGGGAAGATCCCAGAGAAGGTTAAGTGGTGGATAATGGTCGGCCTCCTCCCCGCCGCCGCCTACCTCTTCCTCTATTGCAACTACATCTGCGTTAGCTTCAACCAGAATACATTCGACTCCTCCCTTCCATTCTTCCACATCCTCTACCGATACGCCTTGGGCTTCTTCCCATACCTCATCGCCGCGTGCTTCATCGGCGGTTTCATAATGACATACTTCAGCACCAACCGATTCAAGATGAGGGACAGCATGCCCGCAGCCATGCTCTTCGCCAGCCTGCTGCCAATCTGCTCCTGCGGCGCCATACCAATCGGCAGAGCGATGCTGGAAACTAAGAAGATCAGGGTTAGAACAATAATCGCCTTCATGATGGTGGCTCCTGTGCTCAGTCCCATCGTCATCCCTCTCAGCCTCCAGCTCGGGGTTGAGTTCACGGTATCGAGGATAGTGGGCATCGTCCTGTTGGCTGCCATTACTGGGGTAATAGTTGAAAAATTCACAGGCGTTAAGGAGGAAGGGAAGGGCGGGAAAGCCTACAACTGCGTTGGCTGTTCCAAGGCAGGAACGATAAAGACAGAGGCTACAAAGAGCCCCATTATTGCCAGTTGGAACCTCTTGCTGAACCTTGGGGCACCAATCAGCCAAGGGATACTCATCGGAGCCATCGTGGCAAAGTACGTCCCTCCAGAGGTGATTGCTCCCTACCTCACTTCCGGAATTCTGGGCATCTTCATAGCGGGCATTATCGCTCTCCCCCTTTACATCTGCCACGGGCAAGAAGTCCTTATACTCAAGCCGCTCATGAGCGCATCCATGATGGGTGACGCCGTATTGCCAGTCGGTCACGCTATAGCCTTTACGTTCACCGGAACCGGCATGTGCATGGCCGCAATACCGCCGCTGATGGCGACAATAGGCAGGCGAGCAACATACATCGTCATCGGAGCCTTCTACTTCGGCTCAATCGCTATCGGCTTGACTCTGAACTTCATTCTTGGGATCATATGACATGAGCCTGGTTGGAAAACGATTTGTTGATATGACATAATGTTGATTGCGCTAGTGCTGCTGCTCATTGCTGGCACTGGCACTGACGCCACTTCTGTCCAACTATGCCTGAATCACGCTTGCATTCACGGAACCAAGACCGGCGTCTTCATAGCGATACGAGCTGCTACATCCTCGCGGGCGCCTTGATTCCTATGATATTTAGCGCGTTCTCAAGGACGACCTTGGTCGAATGCACAAGCTGCAACCTCGCATTCCGGGCTGGCGCGCTCTCCGTCTTCAGCACCGGCACGTTGTCGTAGAAATGGTTGAACTTCGATGCCAGATCGTTGGCATAGTCCGCCACAGCCTCCGGCCTCAAGTTCCTGCCCGCGTCGGCGACCAGCTCCGGGAAGACAGCCAGCTTAATCACGAGATCCTTCTCATATTTTGAGGAGAGCGCCGCGCAGTCGCGCTCGCCCTTCGCCCAGTCGTCTCCGACCTTGGCGAGTATGTTGCAAGCCCGGGCATGGGCATACTGGATGAAAGGCGCACTGTTCTGCTCGAAGTTGAGCACTCTGTCCCAAGTGAACGTGATCGGCTTGTTCGACGCCACGGCTATCATCGCATACCTGACCGACCCTATCCCAACCGCCTCTGAGATGCCCTTCCTCTCCTTCTCGCTAAGGTGCGGGGACTTTGACGATACCTCCCGGTACGCTCTCTCGACCGCTTCGTTGAGCACGTCATCGAATGCCACATACCTCCCCCTCCTCCCCGACATCTTGAAACCCGGCAGGTGCACGAGCTCATAGCTGAAGTGGACCAGCCTCTCCGCGAGGTCGCCCCTCCCGAGCGCATAGAGCGCGAGCTTCAGCTGCAGTTGCGGAAGCCTCTGCTCAATTGATATGACGTTGATGACCGTCTCCGCCCTCCCGAACTTCCAGAGGGTGTAGGCGATGTCCCTGGTCGTGTAGAGCGTCGTGCCGTCGGATCTCTTCAGGGTCAGAGGCGGGACTTCCTGCCTTATCGAGTACTTCTCCTTCAGGTTGTACTTCGCGACGACCTTCTCCGTCTCCAGTAGCGTCGTCCCCTCCTCGACCTTCGTGAACTCAGTCTTGGAGAGCTCTGCGACCGCCTTGTCAGCCTCCCCGCTCCACGAGGCAATGTCGCTCTCCCAGTCCCAGCTATCGAACTCCACGCCGACCCTGCCTAACGTCTCCTTGAACCCACCAATCGCAACATCGCAGAGCCCCCTTACGAGCTTTACCGCCTTCTTGTCCTGGGACTCATACTTCTGCAGAAGCCTGGCGATGTCCCCCTCCGGGTCCTGGGACGATGCGACCGCGTCGAAGACCCTGTCGAAGGCTTCGCCGTCCTTCGCCCTGAGGTCGTTCGCCGCCGAGACCCAGTCGTCGAGCTCCTTGATGCCTTTGAGCGCATCCTCGTCCTTGCCCTCGGACTTGAGTTTCTCGACCTCCGCCTTGAGCTTCTTGATGTTCATGGCGCAGCTCGTCGTTGCGTAGATGAACCCAATGAACTGATCGCCCTTCCCCTTCCCCGCGGGCGCCTTCCCCGGGAGCTTGCTGTAGCCGTAGCTCGTCTGCGCGACCTGCAGCCCCACGTCGTCAACGTAGAAGTGCCGCTTCACGCTCTTACCGGATGCCTCCAGTATCCTCGCTAGGCAGTCGCCTATTATCGAGTTCCTTGCTCCCCCTATGTGGATGGGGTGTATCGGGTTGACGCTGGTGTGCTCTACTATAACCTTCTCGCCGTCAGGCCCCATCCTTCCATATTTGGCGCCGGCTAGCGCTATCGCTCCCATCGTCGCCTCTGAGAACTTGCCTGCATCGACGAAGAAGTTGACGTATCCTCCGCCAGCAGCCTCGACCCGGCCTACGAGCCCGCCCGGTTTCCCGGAGAGCCTGCCGACTATCCTCGCCGCGATCGCCCTTGGGTCCTGGCGAAGTGCCTTTGCCATCCCGAATGTCGAGAAGCTCAGGTCGCCAAGGGATGCATCCGACGGCACGGAGAGCCTTATTCCCTCAGACCCTGATGCCATCCCCTCTGCCCTAAATGCTTCCTCCAACGCTGCGGTGCACTCTGCTCTGAACGATTCGAAGGGGCTGGCTCTGGCTTTCATAACAATGTCATTCCTATAGCTGTTGTCAGGAGCCAATTGATTAAAAATGTTTTTCCCCTGACTCGCCGCCCGAAGCCTCAAATGAGCTTTATAATGCGTCAACGATAAGTAACATGCAGGCAATCTATTCTGGTACTCGGAAAAGGCAGGAAGAGAGCGAACCGAAATGGGAATCGAAGGTTATATCTACGCTAACCCGAACCGCCAGCGCGTAATCAGCTATCTAAAGGACAGCCCTTTCTACGAAGGGGACCTCTCGCTCGTCAGGAAGGTAGTTATAGCCGTCGGTGACGAACTGGAGGAGATCCGGGCGAACTACCCCGGCGTATCCTCGCCACAGAGCGCCGCACCGCTCGAGATGGCGCTCGTAGAGAGGTGGCGGATGGACCTTGCCCCGTACTGCGACCCCACCAAGGTGATGCAGGGGGAGCTCGGCGGTCTCAGGCCAGATGTCCTGCGGGTTATCAAGGGCATATTCCCGTCCATATCACCTGCCGGCGTTGCCCCTCCTCCTCCGCCCGTTTCAGCAACCGCCGCTACTGTCGCTGCAGCAACCAGTGCGGCTGGGTTGGCCGCTGCTACTGCTACCCCATCAAGCGCGGTAACCGACGCGAATTTTTTGACGCCTGAGAAGAAGGGCGGATCGGGAAAGAAGATTGCTGTCTTGATCCTCCTCCTGCTGGTCATCGTCGCTGGCGTTGCGATTATCTCCGAGCCGGGCTTGCTGGCGCAACTCCTGAATTTCACCCCGAATATTGTGCCAGATACCACCGCACCTACGATCGCCGGATTCTCCCCGTCCAACGGCAGTGTCGCAACTGGGCTGTCGGGCATCACTGTAAGTTACTATGACAACCGGGCGGTAAACCTAAGCACCGTCAGGGTTCGCATCGATGGCTCTTGGGTTGCTTTCACAAGCTTAACCTCAACATCAGTGGAGTGCGCGCCGCCTGCGACGTACGGCATTCATAACGCCTACGTTTACCTGCAGGATACCTCCGGCAACTATGCAGAGGCTTCATGGTCATTCACGACCTCTTCGCTACTTCAGTTGGCTGTAGACTCGATGCTGGAGCAGCTGAACGAGGAGCGCCTGGCGGTTGGGTTAACAGAAGTGCAGCTGGTCAGCCCGATCGCCTCGAACTACCGGGTCAACGACATGTCCTCGAACGGGTATTTCAGCCACTACGACCTCAGCGGTTACCTCCCCAACTACTTCTACACGCTGCTCGGCGGCCAATACGCAATTGAGGAGAATATAGGCTACCTCTTCACCACGCACCTCGACCCGGACGATGTCCCAAGCGATGCTTCGTCCCTTGTATACGACATGGTCCACGACGACGCGGGGAGCAACTGGGGGCACAGAGATTCGCTGCTGAACCCAACTAACAACTTCGTCGACATCTCAGCGAACTGGACCGGCAGCCGACTCTTCATATCGCTTCACATGGTCAAGTCTTGGGTCAACTGGGCGCAGCCGCCGAACTTCGTGAACGGGACATTCTCCTGCTCGGGGGCAATAACCATCAACGGCTCGGAGATTACAGACGTCCTGATATTCAAGAGCACGCCGTCCGAGCACGACGACCTGACCTATAACCCGACCTTGGAGATACTAAAGGGCGAGGGATCCTACAGCCTTGGCTATCTCGTGGCAGGCGTGATACCTGCCCCTATGTATTACGAGAGCATATCCACCGTGCGCCCAACCCACTGGGCGGTCTCAGGGTATAACTTCTCGATCGCATTCAACTTCAACACAATCGATGAACCTGGCGTCTACACGGTTGTGCTTTATGCTGAGAACACGCTCGGGATAGCCCACCCCTACGACTCGTCGCTCTCCGGCTCGGCAATCCCAATCCTCCAGTACACCCTGCTCGTCCCATGAGTTGGCGATCCTAAAGCTGTCCTTCAGGTGAGCACGCTCGGCGCTTTCAAAACGATGCCTGAGCTGCAGACTTACCTCGACTCGTTTTTTGACCTTTGGCGCTTTGTTGGGCTTCTTCACTTACCCTTGGCGAGGGGGATTGGCAACAATATCACCAGCCCAGTATCCACTACGCTTAAAGCGCCCTCCGGGATGCTCCCCTTTCCAAACATCTCGCACAAGCCCCCGTAGAAGTACTCCTTCATGAATTTGGACCAAACCTGTCCTATGCTGTGGTTTAGCTTGATGAGGATCCTGTCTGAGAAGATACGCTCGTAGTACTCCGCCCAATTGCAGTAACCGCAATATCCGTCCTTCAGGTAATACCTGAACGTATCCAGCGAGTTGGGCCTTCCGCTTGTCATGACCGCATCCTTGAACGTCGGCCCACCGGTCTTCCTGGCGAAGTCCGTTAACATCTTCTCGTTATTCGGAGCCATTATCCCCGCTACGAGTGCGCTCGGGAGTATCATGCTGCAGTACTCCTTTGTGGAATACGTATGCAACGTATTTTCCTTGAGAATCTTGTTGACTATCGCGTTGATCGATACGCCCGTCCTCTTGGATTGGGCTTCGAGATCGCTTATCAGGTCGCCATCCATGTAAAAACTCCTAGCTCGGCTCTTCTTGGACTTGGGAATCTCGGCGCTCAAAGAAGACGGCTGCATGCCCACTCTCACTCAAATAGATATGGGCTCGGTCAATTTATAAACCTCTCTAAACCATGCCTTTTTTACGTTTTAAAAGAAATACACGATTGAATTTTTTTATTTTTTATTAATCAAGCAATTCGGACAAACAAGAATAACATAATATTTAACATATTTTAACATATTTATAACATAAACCGTTTTTTTCTAACAACCCCTCTTATTAATATGAAAAACCAAAAAATATCGTAATGGAACTTTCTTGAGGTGCTAAAATGAACAAATCTGGAGTTATAGTGCCGCCGCACAACTTTTGGAAGGTCTTGGATAAAGATCAGCAGAAAATTATCGATAACGCTGCGTATGAAATCCTCCGAGAAGTCGGCGTCTTCGTTGCGGACGAAGAGCTGCTCAAGATGACAAAGGAACTGGGTGGCGAGGTGGACTTTAACAAGAAGATAGTAAAAGGTTTCCCTGAGTATGCCATTAGGGAAGGCGTTGCCAAAGTCCCGAGGAACTTCGTCTTCGGCGCCCGAGACCCCGATTGGGACATGGTCTTCGAGGGCGGCGGCAGGAAGCAGTTTTGGGGAACTTCATGCGGCGCAACCGAGCGTCTGCTCCTCAACCCTGACGGGAAGACGTTCTCCAGGCGAAGGGCTGACAAGCAAGATTTGGCCTATGCGACGAAAATCGTGGATGGCATAGACTCCTTCGATATGAACAATTACATCTTCGACCTTGGCAAGGAAGGGCAGCTCGGTCTCCCGACGGAACTTATACGGATGGACACGATGCTTCAAAACACAACAAAATGGGCAGGCAACCTGACCACCGTTGTGTCCGACATCAAGGAACATGACTATGTTGCAAAGCTCGGCGCAGCCGTCGCTGGCGGCGAAGAGGAATTCAGGAGGCGCCCGCTGTGGTTTGGCGTCCTAAACCCCCTTGGCTCTCTGCAAATGAACCTCTACAACAGCTGGCTGATGCGCGCAAGCTTCAAGCACCACTTCCCGCTTACGCCGGGCATAGTTGCCGCCTCACCGTTAGTCGGCGTGGCCACCGCAGCAGGAAATACTGCCAACTCTCTTGCAGGGCTGCTCTGGGTTTCTGCGATGAAGGGATTCTTCGACCCAGGCACGTCGGTTATGAGCAACAACATGGTCTTTTCATTGGACCCGTTCACGGGAAGAGGGTCGCTAGGCAATGCCCATTCGACGTTGGGCCATAATGCTTTGACCAGCATCTGGCACGACCTGTATGGCCTGCCGGTTGCCTCGTACTCGGGCACGTTCGCAGCGCAATTGGATCAGATGGCATTCGCCCTCATGAAGAGCATGATGCTTCAGATGGTGATTGGCTGCGACCTGATTTGGGAGCAGTTCGCAGACGCGGCGTTGGATCCTGCGATGATGGTTGTAGCGGCCGAGATTGCGAGCTCGGGCAGGGACCTTATGAAGAACTTTGACCAAATAATACCCACCAAGGAGAACCTTGCGCTCGAACTTGCCAAGGAGATTGGCGCTACCGGCGAGGGCTGGATGACCGCCGATTTCAACATGAATCGCATCGACACCTTCTACAAGACCCCTACGCTCGACACTCGAGGATTCGACATATGGCTTAGGGAAGGCTGCCAATCATGGACTCACGATGTCTGCCGCGAGAAGCTCAAGGAGTTCGAGCAGCACGAGCCTGTGCCTATGCCAAAGGACATAGCCGAGAGGATGAACGCGATTGTAAAAGAAGGCACTGAGCTGCTGAAGAGGCAGGACAGCGGTGAGGCACCTCGCAGTGCCCGACCATTATGAGAGGGAGATATGATGACAACAAAAGAGGAAATATTAGCTAAACTTGCAAACGCAGTAGTGACATACAAAGAAGCCGACGCAATGGCCGGCGTCAAGGAGGCTTTGGAAACGGGGATACCTCCGGTCGACATCGTGACCAAGGGCCTCTCCTTGGGGATCAGGACCGTCGGCGAGAGGTACGCCCAAGGAAAGGTGGCGATACCCTTCGTAATGCTTGCTGCCAAGATAATGGACAAGGCGACGAAGGAGGCGCTATCCAAGGTCCCGGCGGACCAGATGCCGAAGCCCCTCGCCACGATGGTCATAGGCACCGTCGAAGGCGACATCCACGACCTGGGATCGAACATAGTCTCCGCCGTATTCAGCGCATCCGGCTTCAAGGTCTACAACCTGGGCCACGACGTATCCCCTGACGCCTTCATCAAGAAGGCCGAGGAGGTGGGCGCGGACATGATCGGCGCATCGGCGCTGATGACCAACACGCTGCAGCAGCAGAAGATACTGGGCGACAAGCTGACCAGACAGGGGCTGCGCGAGAAGTACATCTACCTCGTCGGCGGCGGCGCGTTCCCCGGCGCAGAGTGGTGCGAGGAGATCGGTGCAGACGGCTTCGCGACGGACGTGACGATCGGTCTCGAGGTCGCCAAGAAATGCGTGGCGGAGAGGAAGAAGTAAGATAATAGAGCAAATGGTGATAAAAAATGGTGAAATTTGGAACCCTAGAGTACTACCAGGCGCTTGCTGAGGGCCTGAACAAGGACGAGGAGTTCAAGAAGTCCGGAATATCTACCACATACATATACCGCATGACCGACCGCAAGAACGCTGCCGGCGGCATGCTGAGCTTCTTCATGAAGTTCGACAAGGGGCAGGTCGTCGAGGTGAAGGAGGTCGACGAGAAGATGGACGCCGAGTTCATCGGGACCGGGCCTTATGACATCCTCGTGAAGATAGCGAAGGGCGAGCTCGACGGGCAGCAGGCGATGAAGGAAGGGACGTTCAAGTTCAAGTACTTCCTCTTCAAGGCAGCCCGCTACGGCAACACCCTGAAGCGCCTTGGCGTGGTAGGGAAGAACCTCAACCCAGAGTACTGAGATTCCTCCCAACCCTCCTTTTTTTATTTTTAAATATATTATAACATAAACGCACAGTCTTTAACAAACTTCTTTAAATGCACAAATGCCGCTCCCATATAATTTGAACGCTCTAATTGACTGAAATGATGGCAAATCATTCTGTTTAACGATGGTGCGATTGATCATGGCAAAAATGACCCAGAAAGAACGCCTTGTTGCAGCGGTGATGAACAAGCCCGTCGACAAGGTCCCCGTCGCGAGCATTACCCAAACAGGGACCCTCGAACTCATGAAATCATCAAATGCCTACTGGCCTGCAGCCCACAGCAATGCGAAGCTCATGGCAGATCTAGCTGTAGCCGGGCACACCGTTGCCGGGCTTGAGGCAGTGAGGTTGCCCTTTGGCCTGACGGGAGAGGCGGCGTCCATGGGGTGCCGTGTCAACTACCATGAAGACAAAAACGACTTCACGCCCACGGTCGAATGCGGATTCCAGTCATTCGACGCCATCCCCATCCCCGAGCCCACAGAAGGCATAATGGGCGTAATCATAGATGCCTTAGGGCTGTGCCGGGATAAGGTTGGGAAGGACGTCCCGATAATCGTCGGCGTTACCGGGCCATTCACGCTCGCAGGACACATGCGGGGCGTCAACGACATACTAACGGACGTCATACTTGATCCCGATTTGGTCAATAAGATACTTGATACTACTTGGCAGATCTCGGCTAACTTCGCCAACGCAGTCGCAAGAAGCGGTGCAGACGTTGTCGCTTTCATCGAGCCGACGGCGTCCATCATCGGGTCTGACTTCTTCAAAGTTTTCGTCATCCCATACATGAAGAAAGTAACGGCATCTGTGCATGCGCCTACAATACTGCACATATGCGGCGATTCGCTCCCTATGATGCAGATGATGGTCGAGACTGGCGTAAATGGGATAAGCATCGACCAGAAGGTCAGCGCGGTTGAGGCAAAATCGGCGATAAAGGGGAAGTGCAGCCTTATTGGCAACCTTAACCCCATCGCAGTCCTCCAAATGATGGGCGAAGGAGGCGTTGAAAATGAATGCAGCAGACTCCTCTCCGAGGGCGTCAACGTCCTCGCGCCAGGTTGCGGCATCTCGCCATACACGCCGACCAAGAACATCTTCGCAATGGTAAAGGCAAGGGACAAATACTACAAGCAGAGAAAATAACCGGGGACCGATAGGCATGATTTCACAGGACATTCTCGACATTCAGGAAAAATACAGGATCATCGGCAGGTCGAACGAGCTGAAGCAGGCGCTTCTAGCGATAAAAGCCAAGCGGCACACGCTCATCGAAGGATCCGTCGGAGTAGGCAAAACCGTGATTGCGGTTGCTCTGGCCAACCACTTCGGGAGGAACATCTACCGGGTCGACGGCGACGAGCGGTACACCGAGCAGAAGATGGTCGGATACTTCGACCCCCCTCAGGTCATGGTTAAGGGGTACACGCCGGACGCATTCATCGAGGGTCCTCTCATGAAAGCTATGAAGGAGGGTGCGTTCCTCTTCATCAACGAGCTCAACAGGATGCCCGAGGGTACGCAGAACGTCCTGCTCCCCGCGATGGACGAGCGGAAGATTGTCGTACCAAGGATAGGCGTCGTCGAGGCGAAGGAAGGCTTTACGATAATCGCGACCCAGAACCCCGAGGAGTACATCGGAACGAGCCGGCTGAGCGAGGCTCTCAAGGATCGGTTCGTGTGGATAATGCTCGATTACCAGTCCGAAGAGGAAGAGGAGGCGATCGTGAAGAAGGAGACCGGTTCCAACGATTCGCTCTTGGTCAAAGCTGCCGTGAAGATAGGAAAGCATACTCGGAATAACCCAGCGATAAGGCGAGGCGCGTCCATCCGGGGGGCTATTGATATCGTCTCCGTATTGCAGCAAGCCAAGACCGTCGGTCTTGCTGAATTGGAACCGATAGAGGCTGAGCGCCTTCTCAAGACGTCGACCATTATGGCGCTATCGTCGAAGGTGGAGCTGAGGGAAGGCTCCAACGAGAAGCTCGTAGAGATGCTCTCGAAGATAGTTGATCAGGTTATCAAGGAGCTTGGGGGAACTGTTCCTGCTCCAACGGAATCGAAGGAGCACACTGAAAATTTTTGAAGAGCCTCCCTCTGGCGAGGGAGGGGCTGAGCAAGGGCGACTTCCAATTCATGCGCCTGATGGCAAAGGAGAGCCCGAAGACCCTTGCTGAGCTGCTGCAGGACCCTTCTATCTTCAAGGAAGTAATCAAAGCAGCCGATGCTACGAACATGAAGTGGTCAGCAGCCCTCTTCCTTTACAACGTGCAGAAGAACCTGACCCCTGAGCAGAAGCGGATTGCCCGGGACGTACTCATACGCCTCCTGATGCAGCTCGCCAGCCGCATCTCTGCGCGAGGCATAAGGTCGACAGAACGCGTCCTTACAACATTCCATCCGGGGCTTGACGAGATGGAGATCGAGGACACGATGGACAATGTCTTGGGTAAGAAGTGCCCCGACTACGAGGACATAATCATGGTCGACAAGCGCCCGAAGCAGCGCGGGATAGTCCTGATGCTGGACGTCAGCAACTCAATGCAGAGGGAGAAGATACTGATCGCGACCCTCGCCATCGGCGTGCTCGCCTACCGCCTGAGAGGGGAGCACTACGCCATACTCACATTCAACAACGAAGTCGATATAGTAAAGCCCATGGAGAAGGAGATGTCCATCGAGAAGCTGCTCGACAGGATGCTTGAGATCCAGTCGAAGGGGATCACCAACATCAAGCTAGCGCTCGAGAAGGGACTAGAGCAGCTCTCGAAACAGGTCGCACACGAGAAGCTTGGCATAATCGCGACCGACGGCTGGGCTACAACAGGCGGCGACCCAATCGAGGTGGCAAAGAACTACTCTAGGCTCCACGTGATTCAGGTCCCGATGGGCATAGGCGGCGGCGACGACAAGACCTGCATCGCAATGGCAACCGTATCAAAGGGCAGGCGCGTATACGTGAAGAACTTCATTGAGTTGCCGAGGGCGGTCCTTGAGATACTAAGGTGAGACCGAAATGGCTACCCCGCTCGGACCCATCAAAAAGCTGACAGACGCTGTGATCAGCTGCGACAAGACTGCAATTATTAGCGCAGCAAACGAGACAATCCGGGCAAGGGCTGATCCAATAGACGCCATAGAACTAGGCCTGATGCGCGGGATAACCGAGATCGAGAAGCGCTTTGAAGAGCGCAAGCTTTCCTCACCGCGCCTTGTTTCAGCAGAGTATGCCGTTCGGGAAGCCAGGGATTTGCTGATATCATCTTTACCTGAGGACCGGCGCCCTCCTCCAGCAGGAAGGGTGGTGCTCGGAATCGCACAAGGGGATCCGCACAGCATTGGCAAAATGATATCAAAGGCGATGCTCTGCTCACGCGGGTTTGAGGTCTTCGACCTCGGGGAGGATGTCAAAGCCGAGGAGTTCGTCAAGAAGGCAGAGGAGCTGAACGCAGACGTAATAGCCGTCGGAACGCTGATGCTCCAATGCATGATCACACAGAAGCAAGTTGTAGAGATATTGGACAAAAAGGGGCTCCGGGACTCGCACAAGGTAGTGATTGGTGGGCGACCAGAGATAGTGACTCAGGAGTATGCCGAGGAGATCGGCGCGGATGCGTGCGGATTCAATATCAGCGACTTCGCGGATAAGATTGCGAAATCTACAGCAGCAAATAGGAGCGGAAGTTACTGAACGGATAGACCGAGGATGAATGCGATGTCAGCACAAAAGGCAATCAACCCTTACCAGATATTGCAGAAAGGCCGCAGCAGGATCCGGGACGTCCGGAGGGCCAACATAATCACTATAGGGAAGGTCTCAGACTCGATAAAGACGACCCTCGGTCCAGGCGGCATGCAGAAGATGCTTGTCTCGCCCCAGGGAGAAATCAATATCGCCAATGACGGGTTGCTTATTCTAAACAGCGTGACCCTCAGCAGCCCCATCACCAAGATTCTGATTGAAGTCGCTCGGACGCAGGACGAACTGACAGGCGATGGCACAAAGACGGTCACTGTCTTGACTGGAGAGCTGCTGACGAAGGCCGACATCCTCCTCAAGATGAAGATCCACCCGACCATTATCATTGAGGGATACAAAAAAGCACGTAAACGGGCACTCGAGGTCCTTAAAGCAGAATCATTTAACGTCTCCCCTGGCGATGCCGAGGCGCTGCAGCGGACTGCGGAGACCGCGATTGGTGGGCGCATCACCGGCGCCGAGAAAGCATTGATTGCCAAACTAGCAGTGGATGCCGTAAGCATATTGGCCGAGGAATCACGCGGGGAGATGAAGGCTGATCTGGATGGATTGGCTGTCCGGAAGAAGGCAGGAGGCAGCGGCATCGAGTCCAGCATCTTCAGGGGTTTTGTCCTATACAAAGACCGGCCAAGCTCCAAGATGCCAGAGCGGCTCGAAAGTGCGAAGATAGCCCTTATCGGAAGCGCGCTCGACCCGCTCACCTACAACAATGACCAGACCCTGCGCGAGTATGAGGTGAACACGCCTTCGCAGCTGAGTGGAATCATCAAAGCCGAGAGGGAGTTCAACAGAGGTATCGTAGAGCATGCCCTCCACGCAGGCGCCACCGTCCTCTTCTGCCAGAAGCGGGTAAGCAAAGCCATCCTTAGACGATTTGCGGAGGTTGGCATACTTGCATTCGAGCTGGTGTCGCAGGAGGATATGCTGAGGCTCGAGAAGGTAACTGGCGCCAGAATAATGACCCAGATTGATTCACTGGCTCCCGACGACCTCGGAACAGCAAAGTTAGCGGAGTTCCGCAAGATCTCCGGGGACGAGATGCTCTTCATAGAGGGAAGCAGAGGCGCAAAGACCGCCACCGTCATCCTGAGGGGAGGTACGCAGCAGACAGTCGACTCTATCGAAAGAGCTTTCAAGTTCGCAGCAAATGCCGTTGCAAAGACCGTCGAGAGTGGTCGGGCACTATACGGCGGAGGCGCCTGCGAGATTGAGGTTGCAAAAGACCTCCGGGCATATTCCAAGGGCTTCCGGGGGAAGGAGCAGTTGGCGGTCGAGGCATTTGCCGACGCACTTGAGGAGATCCCCAAGGCGCTTGCAGTGAATTCTGGCAAGAGCCCAATTGACGTTCTTACGTCGCTGAGAGCAGGGCACGCCCGCGGCTCAAATGATCTGGGCGTTGAGGTTGTTGCCGATGCTGCCAAACCACTGGACGTCTTCGTTGTAAAGAGACACGCGATAAGCGCATCCTCAGACGCCGCAACGATGATACTGGCGATCAGCGATATCATTGCGACAACCAATCCGGGCGCGGTGCAGGCTGCCCAAAATGAGCTGGAAAGGGAGCAGCAGCGCATTCAGGGGGAGCACCTTAATACTGCATTCAAGACGAACGAAGCGCTCAAGGAAGTCAAGAACGTGGACCGGGAGATGATGGAGCGCCTCCGTCGCCCTGAGAGCTATTAATTTAGCAGGGCGCTCCCCTTTTTTATGGCATATCCATTTCTCAAATCGCAGTCATGATTATCATTTTTTCATACAATGCACACATTCTAACATATCTATAACTTATTATGATTGATTTTAACATGACATCTTATTAGTTATAAATACACAGTTTCATTTGACGAATATTTTTGAGGTGTAATCATTGAACAAAACTGGAGTATACCAAAAGGGAACCCCTTGGAAAGCTCTAAGTAATGACCAAGTAAAAATACTCGACAATGCCGGTTACGAGATCCTTAGGGATGTTGGTCTCTTTATAGCCGACGACGAACTCCTTAAGATGGCCCAGAAGATGGGTGGCACTGTAAACTTCGAGAAGAAAATCGTGAAAGACATGCCTGAACATATCATCAGGGAGAGCGTTGCCAAAGCCCCAAGGAACTTTGTCTGTGCAGGTCGAGACCCTGAGTGGGACATGATTTTCGAGGGCGGCGGCAGGAAGCAGTTCTGGGCTCCCGAGAGTGGCGCCACGGATCATCTCCAATGGGATCCGGCTACGAGGAACTACTCGAGGAGGAGAGCTAATGCAAAGGACTGCGCGCATGCCTCCAAGATAATTGACGGCGTGGACGACTTCGATAGCAATTGCTACGTTTACGACCTTGGCGAAGAAGGCCAGTTGGGGCTTCCTTCCGAACTGATCAAGCTAGACGCGGTTTTGAGGAACACGACTAAATTCGGAGGGAATTACTGCACGACCGTCTCGGATATCAAGGAGCACGACTACTCCGCGAAGCTGGCAGCAGCCATCTCGGGTGGCGAGGAGGAGTTCAGAAAGCGCCCTCTCTTCTGGTCAGTTTACAACCCGCTTGGAACTTTGCAGATGAACAAGTTCAACAGCTGGTCCTTGCGCAAATCTTTTGAGCATCACTGGCCAATAATGACCGGCGTTGCAGCCGCTGCGCCCTTGGTCGGTCCTGCCACTGCAGCAGGCAATGCCGCCATAACTCATGCCGGTCTCCTATGGATAACCGCGATGAAGGGGCTCTACGATCCTGGGACCGCAGTCATGAACAACAATATGGTCTTCTGCCTAGACCCATTCACCGGGAAGGGGACACTGACATCCTCCCACTTCATGCTTGGCACCGTAGCCATGAACCAAGTCTGGCATGACACTTATGGCTTGCCCATGTGCCAGTACACCGGGATGGGTACCGCCAGCCTCGACCAGGAGGCATTCGGCTTGGGCATGTTGATGATGATGCAATCCCTCTTCGGCACGGACATGATAATGATTCAGCACTCGCAAGAAGCTCTAGATCCAACAACGCTTGTGATAGCCGCCGAAATTGCCCATTATGGCAAACATATCATGTCCACCTTCGACCAGATAGTGCCTACAAAGGAGAACCTTGCTCTCGAACTATGCAAAGAGGTCGGTGCAATTGGCGAAGGCTGGATGACGAGCGACTTCAACATGGCGCGCCTCGACCTCTTCTACAAGAGCCTATCTCTGGACCAGACGCCGCCTGACACTTGGGTCAAACAGGGCTCGCCTTCATGGTGCCACGACATATGCCGCGAGAAACTCAAGGAGTTTGAGAAGCACGAGCCGGTGCCGATGCCGAAAGACATCGCGGAGAAGATGGACGCCATAGTCAAGGAAGGAACCGCGCTCCTGAAAAGGCAAGACGGCGCGGCGCAAGTTGGCAGCAACAAACCCGTGTAAGGGCATTTTTTACCATTAAAGCCCCAAAACGGGGCTTTTTTTCCATACTATTTACGCTACTGTGTTCAACCTTGAGCACAAAGACCCAAAAAAAGAAAAAAAAGGGATTTGCTACTCTTTGACGACATACTTGGAGTAGTCGTAAACCTTCTCAGGGCACGCCGCTGAGCACTTCTTGCATGCGACCCCGTCGCAGAGCTCTGTCCGGATTGTTGCTGTGAAGCCGCCGTTGTTAGCCTCTACCTTCAGGGCATTTTCTATGCACGCCTTCTCGCAGGATAGACAGCCTGTGCAGCCGTCAAAGGTCGCGGTCATCGTAGTGCCGATGTCCCTCACGATGTGGAGCCCTTTGCTGCCGAGATTCGGAATGTCCCTCACTGCGACCCTATGGATGTTCGGCGCCACCGTGCTCTCGGGGTATTCTGGAAGCTGATACATGTTGAGGAACATCTTGTAGTCGTCCATCGATATTCCCTCCCAGAATCCTAGCTCGCATATGTAGGCGTTCTTGAAAGCCTCCTCGACCGGGAAGAGCACGTGCGTGCCCTTGAGCCTGTCCGCGATCTCCTGCGCGCTATCGACTACCTTCAGGTCCTTTGCGATATCGCATGCAAACGCAAGCGATGTGTTGCCAACCTGGTAGATGTCCTTCACGTTCGGCGGGACCAGCCCGACCCCCTGCGCCTTAATCGGGTCGACATAAGTGCCGCCAGCGCCCGCCATGTAAGCGGCTTGGATATCGCTCATCTTCAGACCAACGTGGTTGACAAGGGTCAGGTGCCCTGCCCTGAACGCTCCGAAGGCCTTGCCCACCTCGGTCAGATCCTTCTCATTGAAGTCTATCTCGCCGCCGAAGAGGTGGATTTTGCCGCCCAGCGTGGCAATCTTGGGCAGCTTAATGAAGCCCGTCTTCATCCCCGTATAAGCGAGCGCTATCGTCCCCGTCCCCGTCAAGCCCCTCGGGATGTAGTAGCCCTGCTCCTTCGTTGTGATGCACCATGTCTGCGGGTCAAGCCTGTAGGACTGGCGCCCCATCATCGCATCGTCGAGGACGGTGATCTGGAGCTCCCCGTTTACGGAGTTTATGTCAGAGATTGCCCCCGGAGACGCGAGCATCCCCTTGCCGATCTCCTGCCCCTCAATCGCCGGACCGGCTGCAGCCGAACCTGTGTAAATGTCATCCCCGACCTTAAGGCCGATCTCGGCGTTCGTCCCGTAATCTGTAACCAGGGCGGTCTCCTTCCTGTCGAGCAAGCCCGATTTGAATATCATGGCTATCGCGTCCGCCCCGATCATATGCGCTACCGAAGGCGGGATACAGATCTGTGTGGCAGGATTTACTGAATCGAGACCTATCTTCTCCGCATCAAGGATCGCGGTCTTCCTCTCTGGCCTTGCAAGTCCCAGGCGCTTCAGGGTATTCTCACCCCCGAACGCCAAGTCCCGGATCTCCATGTTCTGGAATATGGACATCTGGATAGGGTTCCCGCACGCAGCGATCCGCTCCACCTGGCTGAGGTCAATGTCCAGGCTCTTCATGACTGAATCGACGGCCCGCACGACGATGTTATGCCCGACATCCCTTCCGTTGCTGAGACAGAAGTCCAGATGATCGATAACGTTGCTGCCGGGCAGTGGGTGACGCAGGGTAATCGCTGTCGAGAGCACGTTCTTCGCCTCGAGCTCTATCGCCTGCGCCCGGATCCCGCTTGTCCCTATATCCAACCCTATTACAATCGCCATGTTATCCAGTCCTGCTTTCAATTAGCTCAGCATTTCGTTCATAAACATATTGAATATTTTTTAACATAATTACACATGCTTTAACATATCTGCAACACCTTCGTTCGTGTTCAATAAGGTGTTTGCCGGTCAACTCGAAAATGAAAATTGGTGGGCCCATCGCTATCCAGACCCGAATGGGTGTGGAACGCATTGATTATGAATAATTGGGGGGATTTAAACGGGCTGACCCGACATTATAAAATATGAACAAACATCTAAAATTTGAAATCAGATTTTGATCTACAAAAAAATTCATTCTATGAACATGCCCTTATATTGTAGGTTAACTTTTGATGGTGTAAAGCAATAATATTTTACAACCATAAAGCTCCCTTTCTTTTATTGATACCGGGCATCATTGAATTTACCCCTATGAGTGAGGAATCTGAACCTCATGAAGTATATGCAATTGATGTTTTTCTTTTCGTCATTTATTGACAAACAGTATACAATTTAGTCAATTCGAAGAATTAAGTACTAATAGTATGTTACATACTTATGCTTTTATACAAAGAATCCTTAAAACAATAAATCATGCCCAAAGAAAATCAAGACGGCAGTATAGCTGATTTTGATAGCGCTTTTAAAGAGGAATTAGCAGAACGCGTAGCTGAGTTCGAGAATCCTGATTATGATTACGGAACGACTTTCAACAAAAAAGACGCCTTTGCTGCTATAACAATTATTGCGATAAGTTTCGTTGCGATGATCGCAGTATATGTGCTTTGGGGGGTTTAAGAATGTCTGAGAAACGGATCAAAGAAGAGGTTGAGTTTGGCATTCTTCCTATTCGTCCAAAAGAGCGGAAATATGGCTTTTTGGACCTGATGCTTGTATTGGGCGGTTTTGCAATTGCTTCGTGGTGTTTCACCCAAGGAGGATATTTAGGTGCAACTATGCATCCCGCGATGATCGTTGCAAACACGCTCTTTGGCTTTGCTTTTAGCGTAGCAATTGTTGCAATAGTTGCAACAATTTACACAAAATACGGTATCGACCAATGGATCGCCTCTAGATCAGCATTTGGCATGATTGGTTCAGGTGTCATAATGCTTGTAGCTTGGGCTTCGGGATGGGGATGGTATGCTCTTAACTCGCAGATGTTTGGTGCGGCTGCTGATAAAGTAGCACTTAGCTTCGGGATTACTACTTTACCTTCTGTCTTGTGGCCTATAATAGTGATAATTGTTCCATGGGTGGTTGCAATATTTGGACCTGTTGCACTGAAGTGGTTCAATCGGATTGTTGTCCCCGCAATGGTTGCGGTGCTCTTATTCATGATAGTCCTTGTTTTTACTCATACCACGATCCCTCAGCTTTCAACAGTAGAACCAATATGGACTGCTTACTATCCAACTTCCCTCTATGTATTGGCTTTGACGCTAGAATGGAACATCGCATTCGGCTTTAGTTGGTTCCCTGCAATGGGTGGAATAACGCGACTTGCAAAGGGAACTCGAAGCACCTTCTGGGCAATGTGGGGCTCCTACACATTTATTGCTGGAATTGCTGTTGTTGCAGGCGCATTTACTGCCCTCTATTACGGTTTCCTCACAGGCGGATTCTCACAAGATCCAACTGATTGGTTGATGACGCTTGGGTCAACTTACGGTGTTCTCTCGTTGGCTTTGCTGGCAATGGCCAATATGAGTACAAATGCTGTGGGCTTCTATGCGGTTACACTTAGTTCAAAGACAATATTCCCTAAAATCCGCTCAATCATTGTTTCTATTCCATGGGTCATTTACTTACTGCTTTTAACCATAGGCGGGTGGGTCTTAACATTCTACCCTGTATTCTTAGCAGTGGTTGGTATTACATGTGCTTGGGGTCTTGGCATATTATTTGGTGACTACTTCCTAGTTCGCAAACAAACACTTCACGTACGCTCGCTTTTCTATTTCAATAAAAGCATTTATAATTACACAAAAGGCTTCAATTTAATCGCTCTAGTCTCCTTAGTACTGGCAGTTGCGTTTTACTTTGGGATATATGATCCTTGGCTTTCGTACCCGAAGCATGATGCATTTCTTTTCCTGACGGCATCTATGCCCACCTTTGCAATCACTGCTGGCAGCTACGCCCTCTTAGCGCGTATTCCTGCAATTAAAAAGTATTTACTAAAACAACCTCAATAGTACAAATGCGTGAAAAAAATGGACAAGCAATTACTTTTCAAACAACTACGTGAGAGCATTAGGAAGGGGGAAACTGAATCCGCAAATGCTATAACAACAGAGGTCCTCAACGATGACATCTCCGTAGTTGAAGCATTGCACCAATGCACAGAAGAGATGCGTTCGATTGGGAAAGCATTTGAATCTGGAGATATCTATCTCCCCGAAGTCATGATCGCAGCAGATACCTTCAAGTCTGTTGCCCTGTTAATGGCCCCAAAGCTGAACGCGAGCAAGGAAAAGAAATACCTAGGCACCGTCGTTATTGGAACAGTCCAAGGAGACGTCCATGACCTAGGCAAAAACATCGTTGCCACCATGTTGGAGGCTGAGGGGTTTAAAGTCTTCAATCTGGGGCGCGATGTACCTTCCAGTGCATTCATAAGCAAGGCAAAAGAAGTAAAAGCCAATATTTTAGGTGCCTCCGCATTAATGACTGTTACCCTATTGGAGCAGAGAAAAATAGCTACAGAATTAAAAGAAGCTAACCTGGAACTAACTTACTTCGTAGGAGGATCCGCAGTTAGCGATGAATGGGCAGAGTCTATAGGGGCAATCCGTGGCGAAGACGCGATAGATACTGTAGCTAAGGTAAAAACGGTTCTTGGGATTTGATATGATCATCAAAGACCTAGGAAGGAGGTGATTTATTTGTCACAGAGAGCATTTGCAGGCATAAATGCGTTAAACGGTCTTTCTTTGAACTTATTCACAAAAGACGACCTCGACTATTTAGACATGGCCACCATGGAAATTCTATCAAAGGTTGGGGTCGGCATCGCTGATCCCGCCGCCATTGAGATATACCGAAAAGCTGGTTGCGAAGTTGACATCGATAAAAAAATCGTAAAAATACCTGAGTATCTCGTACGGGAGAGTATAATGAAATGCCCATCACGAGTAACCCTTGCAGCTAGGGACAGAAAAAACGACTTTGTAGTGGAGGCAGGTAAAAAAACTGGTAACACTACCTTTGGGGTCGGCATGTACAATTTAGACTATGAGAAAGGGGTCATATCCGATTCCACTGAGAAAAATTTGCTTGATGCCATAACATTAGCAGATTGGTGCAAATACATCGATTTCATCACACTACCTCTTGTTGCGAGAGATCTACTGTTCCAAGGGCTCTCTTCTGATGTGCATGAACTATATCTTGGCTTGACTGGAACTTCAAAACATTTCCACCACGGTGAGGCAACTGCTGAGTCGATGGAATACTACTATCGAATGGGTGTAGCCTATTATGGTGGCGATGAGAACGCCTTCCGAAAACGGCCAATTTTCTCCGTACCACTATGCCCCACGAGTCCTCTTCAATTACATTCCAATGCATGTGGCGTGATTATGAAAGGTGCTCAATATGGTCTCCCGATCAATGTCTTGAGCATGGCGATGTCTGGCGCATCAGGACCAGTGACTTTAGCTGGCACATTGGTTGTCCATAATGCTGAAGTCCTATCTGGCATAACCTTGGCGCAACTTACAGTCCCTGGAACATCAATACTCTATGGCAGCTCGACAACTATGTTTGATCTCAGAACAGTGACCGCGCCCGTAGGAGCACCCGAGTTAGGTTTGATCAGCGCTGCTGTTGCAAAACTAGCGCAGCATTATCGCCTGCCATCTTATGTGGCCGGTTCATAGGCTGACGCCAAGCTACTTGATGAGCAAGTAGCACATGAAAAAACAATCACGACATTACTACCAATGTTAGCAGGGGCCAATGTCATTTATGGTGCTGGGATGATTGAGCTTGGGCAAACATTCAGTTTGGAACAACTAGTGATGGACAACGAGATAATTGGGCTATGTAGACGTGCCGTTAGAGGAATACAAGTGAACGAAGAAACAGTGGCCATTGATCTGATAAAAGAAGTAGGTATAGGTGGAGACTTCCTTGCAAAGCGTCATACTCTCCAAAAGATGAAAGACGAGCAATCATACCCCACTATCATGAGCAGAGACATGCGCGGCAACTGGAGCAAGAAAGGATCCAAGAGTGCAATTGAGTTGGCTCATCAGACCGTGCTGAATGTGCTGAAAGAGCACAAAGCTCAGCCCATCGATAACGACATACTCGAAGCCATGAAAGCTGTGGTAGTCGAGGCCGATGCAACAAATCGTAAGTAGCTTGGCAACAATGAGGGTAAACTATCCCCTTTTTTTCTTTAATTGAGCCATCTTTTTGGCTTGAATAAAATCAAGTACTAATCGTATGTTACATACTTATCTTTTTAACCTTTATTCCAAATGTATACTTGGTGATATCTCTGTCTGAACTTGATAATCTATACAATGCTATTTTGAACCAAGATATCGAGGGTGCAGAAACCGCTGCCAAAGCTTGCGTAGATGCAAAGATTGATCCTATACGTGCGATGAACACTGCCTCTGAAGCCATCAGGAAGATTGGAGATCGCTTTGACCGTGCGGAGATATTCCTTCCAGAAGTCATAGTCTCAGCAGAGGCAATGAAAAAAGCCTCAACAGTGCTCCTGAAGGATGTTCCAAAGGAGCGCCAAAAGAAGAGGGCAAAGTATGTTATTGGTACCGTCGAAGGAGATGTCCATGATATTGGGAAGGGCATCGTCGCAACAATGCTAGACGCTGAAGGCTTTGACGTTATTGATCTGGGTAGGGATGTATCAACTAGCAAATTTGTAGAGGCTGTAAAGGTGCATCGACCAACTTTCGTTGGGCTGTCAGCATTGATGACCGTAACTGCGACAACGCAAGGAGCTGTTATCAAGGCACTGAGAGACGCTGGATTGCGTGACGAGGTCAAGGTAATGGTTGGAGGAGGCGCTACAACCGAGTTCCATGCAGAGGAAATTGGAGCCGATGGATGGGGGGCAGACGCCCTTGACGCTGTTGCAAAGGCAAAGAGTTACCTGAAGAAGGAGGATTGAAAAAAATGACTGAACACATAACACGAATGGGCGACGGGCGGGTTATTCGGATGACCTCCGAAAAGATCAAGGCAGAATTAGAAACAGGCACTAATGAAGCAGCAGATAAGGCAAAAATTCCGGAGCTTAATGGCAATGAACTTGAAGCACTCTATGAAATAGTCACAAACCCAAGCCGCATCGTCGGAGTGGAGATGGGGAGGGAAGCAGTGATGTCAGCAGACGCAGGTGGTTTCACTCTCTTCATGGATTCGGGAAGTAGCGGTCTAGGTTTACCAATAGAGCGCTCCTTGGCACTAGGCGCCATCACCGAAAAGGTCCTTGGCATTGACATAATTCAGGAGTCGGAACCTGATGCAAGCTTCAAGGCGATGAAGCCAATTTCGCCATACCTAATGATCGTTTGCCAGAACATTCTCCAGTCCACAATAAGCCCTCTTATGCACATATCTATGCCCAACCTCGGCTACTTCTACAAACCTGATGGTCCGTGGGACGAACCTATAGGGCTACTGAGAGAGGGAAAATTCGACGCTGCGCGCGCCTCCATGGAGGGTGCAGTGCAACAATGCACCGAATCAATTGTATACGTCGCGACCCACTTAGCCACAATTGGAATCGATGGAATAAACATCGATACCATTGGAGCAGCAGGTGACCCTGACTTCTACTCGGCGCTTCTCGCGACAGAAGCGATCAAGAAGCAAAACCCCGAACTCTCCATCGAATTTGGTATGGCAACTGAATCGGTTCATGGCTTCCATGCACAGCTGAAGTACAATGGGACGAGACTTGCAGGACTCTGGCCTCACCAGCAAGTCAAGCTTGCTGAGAAAGCTGGGGCGGATATTTTCGGACCTGTGATCAACACAAAGTCGCAGAACTCGTTTTCATGGAACCTTGCTCGTGCAGTGACTTTCACGAAGCAGTGTGTCAAGGATTCATCAATACCTGTCCACGTAAATATGGGGATGGGCGTTGGCGGTGTACCAATGTTCGAGACTCCGCCGGTTGATGCCGTGACTCGAGCCAATAAGGCAATGATAGAGATAGCAGGTGTTGATGGTGTATAGGTTGGAATTGGGGATTGCATAGGGATGCACATTCCCCATATGCTGAGCGGCGGTTTCAGGGGTTTACGGACATGTGGCGACTTGGTTGCCCGCATGCAGATGCGCAAGATGCGACTAAAAGATTCCAAGGCATATGTCGCAAAAAGGCTTGGAGTGGATGTCATGGAGCTCCCTGACGAATTTGCAATGCGCCGGCTTCGAGAAAAGCTGGATATAGGCGTAATAACCGGAGTTCCAGGAGCAGCCATTGGCCTTGAGGCTAAGTCAAGAATAGCGCAAGTCCTCGGCATAAATATCAACTGTGTCGATCGATTGAACAGGCTATCTAAGATGTGAAGCTAAGCGATTCCCGCAACAACCGCATATTGACCTCTTTGGGGAATGAAAATATGCTACAGCGTGGGAACCTGCTTCTTTTTTTTAAGTAATTATATTGAACTATATTTTGATCATTCAATAAGGTCTATGACCACACCATCTATGAACAATAACTTTCCATTTTCATTATAAATGCCCCTCCCCCGTTCCTCAACATTGTGCTTCTTGCCATAGCGATCAATGAGCTTCCATCGGATAGTATATGGCTCCTTTTTTGCTAAACTGTCGTAGATCGTGCGTGAATATGTATGCCAGAAGTCTGGATCAACAAACTTCTTGGTCGTGAGTTCCTTCTTTTCGAACGCCGATATCGGGTATCCCAGCAATACCTCAAAATACCCACTCACGTGGAGCATTGTCATCTCTTCGTCTGGAGCGCACCTGAAAAGAAGGATTGGGACATTCTCAGTCAATGTCCTAAATTTCCATTCACTGTCTCGGAGCGACTCTTCGGTCTTCTTCCGTTCTGTAATGTCGTAAATGGCGCCTTGGATGAGCGGTTTCTCAGAACTTCCAATATTCTCAAGGGATTCAGCGACATATATGACCTCTCCTCCTTTCGTTAGCAAACGATAGTCTTGTTGAACTTTTACCCCGTGTTTCTTGAAGACCTTGTTTCGGATGCTTTGGACACGCTCTCTCTCGTCGGGATGGATCAGCTTTTTCCAGGATAGCTTACCTGATAAGAATTCCTCATCGGAATAGCCCGTGATCTCCTTGAGCGCTCCATATATGAAAATTGGCTGGTCTTTCTCATTGCAACGATACACAATGCCATGGAAGCTTTGAAGTAATGATCTATACTGCGCCAAATCCGCCTCCGAAACCCCCGCTTCCAGCTCACTCAGCCTGTTCTGGTATTTTTTACAGGTTTGCCACTGCTGCATGAATGAGGCCGCAATGGCAGCAATGAAGTCGCCGCTATTCGTCAGTAGCCAGAACGTGTTCTTCTTGAAGCCAGAACCTAGGAGCAGCTTGTTTTTATCGATTATGAGATACCCAAAATTGACCAGGTCGTGCATAATGCACATGTTCTTCATGCTCTCTTGAGATTTCAGGAAGCTTCGCAACGGTGTATTGAGCGAGTTGATCTCGATTATCCCCTTTATCACGATTCCTTGTTTTGCAAGATCCAATAGTGCATCTTGGAAGGTATCTAATGAGAGCGCCACAGCATCATCTTCTTTAAGCGCGAAAAATAATTCCTGTTTGGCAAGCTTCAACGATTCGTAAAGCTTCTCGCTGAAAAATTTGTTACTTACCATTTGGAAACGTGGCTGATTCTCCTCTTCTAACCTTTTCTTCACAATGGAATCGAGGAGCTTCACCAGCTTTTCGCTCCCGCTCTTCAGCTCGGATAACCCCTCTTCCCGCTTCTTAATTTGCGACTCGAGAACTTTCTCTGGTGCAACCGCCTCATATAACGTCGGTCGCCCCAGGTGATCTGTCACGATCCCCTTTTCGACCAGCTCTTTCGCTAGCCTATATGCTTCAGGTCGCTGAATCCTGATATTGTTGGCTATCTGGTTTGCGGACATCCTGCTTGACTGGAGCAGTATCAAATAGACCTGCGCCTCACGGCTCGTCAAACCTAGATTCATTAGGATGTTTTCAGCTTCGTTCTTTACAACCACAAATGCTCACAAAAAGTACTCTTTGTTACATACAAATACTAAAAGCGATTGCCTGTACGAATGGTGGTTAAAATGAGCGAGGGCTCCGGGTGTCGAACCCGGCTGCAGAGGGATAGAGCCCCTGTGGCCGCCCCGGCCAAGCCCCCAATCCTGCCATCATTAGCGAGGCTATATTTAGCCCAATCGCAATCCGTTTTCTACGACGACAGGGGATGAAAAAGTAATATAGGCGCCAAGTAGTTATGCCTTTTCTTGAGGTGTTTAATATACTAAAGCCGCGCCCGAAGCTATCGAAGTTGATAGAGAAGCGACGGCTTTACACGTCGAGGAACCGAATTGTGCACCAAGTCAAAGAAGTACAGCATGTCGGAGTGATGATGTATATCACGTTGGATTGTGGCATGAAGGTTATTGTAAGGGACTCTTCAAGGGGTAGAGCAGGGAGGTGGCTGAACGAGATGATTTACTGGTCCGAGTGCAAGCACTGTTGCTTCACGGAGAAACCCTCGAAGAGCGTTGCATCCAAAGAGAAGCTCAAGGTTGCGCCTGAAAAGAAATTTAGCCGGAGGGAATTGCGACTGGGCAATTTCAAGGTGAATGATTGTGGCTGATTTAAAGTATACTTCAAGTCAGAAGCAGCGGCTGACCGAACTGGGTGCAAATACAGGTGAATTGGAAAAGCAGTTCGACTCGGCGTCAGCGCGTGATGCCTCATTCAAGATCATCGCAAAGGGCTTGACCCAGAAGAGTGTAAAGAATGTTGACGATTTCATCAACAATAGGAAGAAGCCCCTAGAGAGGGTCATAGAAGAGATACTGAGGAAAGCCGCCATATCCCTGGGCTTCTCAGAGGTCACGACTCCCATACTCATATCGAGATCCTTCATTGAGGGCATGGGCATCAAAGAGGGAGACCCACTCTGGAAGCAGATAATCTGGATCGATGCCAAGCAAGCCATGCGGCCTATGCTCGCGCCTTCCCTCTACACCATGATGGGCAAGCTGCTTGACTATGCCCGACCCGTAAAGATATTCGAGATAGGTCAGTGCTTCAGACTCGACACAAAGGGGCCGATGCACCTCCAAGAATTTACCATGCTAAATATGGTTGAGCTTGCCCCTGAATCCGAGGACCACAAAGTGCTCCTACTTGAGTACATAGATGCCATGCTGAAGCCGCTAGGCTTGGATTACAAGATTACTTCGGAATGCTCCGAGGTATACGGGGACACCCTTGATGTCAAAGTGAAAGGGCTCGAGGTAGCCTCGGCCGCGATGGGACCGAACCCGATAGACTCAAACTGGGGGATACGGGACCCCTGGATCGGGGTAGGCTTCGGACTAGAGAGGTTGGCGATGCTGGTGGGTGGCTTC
>CAZWMA010000007.1:58487-73078 GCA_964634735.1 uncultured Nitrososphaerota archaeon | reverse complement strand
TCCTACCTCCCGACACATCGATTGGCGCAGTTGCTGGTATGATACGTAGAGGTGCTGACTTTCGGCTCTCAGTTGAGATGCTGACGAATGAACAAGACCCGTCCGAGAAGATCGCCCGCCTGAAAGGCGCCTCGAGGATGAGGCTTTACAAGGCAGGGGACTGGCTGATCGCCTTTTCCAAGGTGGGGTCGTTCGAAGCATCTGTGGCGAGGGTGCTAACCGACGTGGGCGCGGATCTTGCGTTCATAATTAACGACGACAAGGCATCCTTGAGGCTCACCGGGCGAGCAACAGACAAATTCTACAGGAAGACTGGCTTCAACCTATCGAGTGACATAATGAAACCATTAGCAGATGCCTTTGCGGGACAGGGCGGCGGACATCCGACAGCAGCCTCAGTCAACCTCTCAGCAACAGCCGATGAAGTGCTATCGAAAACCCTCTCGCTTGCCACATCAAAACTTGGCATCAAAAAGCAGAATTTGAAGCTTATCAATACTAAAAAGTGAGTAGCTACATTTATTAGATGTAGCCCTTTCCATTTTACTGTTTTTGGTGACGTGCTTGGCTATAATCGAGGTAGAATCTCTCAGCTATACCTATGCTGAATCTAATCAGCCAAGCCTTATAGACGTCAATTTCAAGGCAAATTCAGGAGAGTTCATAATCATATCGGGCCCAAGCGGATGCGGAAAGACGACGTTCTGCCGCGCTCTCAACGGTCTCGTGCCCAACTCCTATGGAGGAGACTTCAAGGGGCGAGTTGTCATTGACGGTCTAGTGACAACGGAGAAGCAGGTCTTTGAGATAGCCCAGCGTGTGGGTCTTGTATTCCAAAACCCTGAGAACGAGCTGTTCTGCACAACCGTGGAGCGCGAGGTCGCGTTCGGTCCCGAGAACTTGGCGGTCTCCCGCGAAGAGATTGCAATGCGCGTCGACGAAGCCCTCGAGACCGTTGGCATATCGCACCTAAGGGATAAATCCCCTGAGGAACTCAGCGGAGGCGAGCAGCAGAAGGTTGCGATAGCCGCGCTGCTAACAATGAAGCCAAAGGTGCTGGTCCTCGACGAGCCGACTGCAAACCTTGACCCGATGAGCGCAAAGTCAGTGCTCCACATCTTGGAAAAACTGAACTCTGTCGGGGTCACGATCGTGCTTGTCGAGCACAGGCTCGAGATGGTGAGCCATATTGCCGACCGGTGTGTCATATTCGATGCTGGAAAGATAGTTCTCGATGGTCCGCCCCAGGATGTGCTCTACTCTGAGGTCGCGGAGCACCTTGGCATCGGCGTCCCGAAGACCGTCCTTGTTGCAAAGGCGATGAGCCAACGCCCGGAGATTGAAAAATGGATGCCCCTGACTTCAAGGGACCTCCTTAAGCTTCTGGAGGGCGACAAGCGATGATCTCCTTGGATGACGTTACCTTTTCTTATATGCCCGGCAAGAACGCCCTCGATCATGTTACGCTCAGCATCACCGATGGGGAATTGGTTGCCATAATCGGCGAGAATGGGGCAGGGAAGACCACACTGGTGAAGCATCTCAATGGGCTTCTGAAACCAGAAAGCGGCGAGGTATCTGTGTGCGGTCTGGACTCGAAGAAAGTTACCGTAGCATCCCTTGCCAAGAAGGTGGGTCTTGTATTCCAAAACCCAGACCACCAGCTGTTTGCTGAGAGTGTCGAGAAGGAGCTCTCCTTCGCGCTTGTTAATTTTGGCTTTTCCCAAGACGAGATAAAGAGGAGGGTAGATTGGGCAATGACCGAATTCGAGCTGGCGCAATACAGCGACAGGTCGCCATTCATGCTGAGCGGCGGCGAGCGGAAGAGGCTCGCGCTAGCATCTGTCCTCTGCTACGACCCAGATGTCCTGATACTCGATGAGCCTACGACCGGTCAAGATAATCGACAAAAGGTCAAGATGGCATCAATCCTGCAGAAGCTGAACAAGCAAGGTAAGACCGTGCTTGTAGTGACCCACGACATGGAATTTGTCTCGGATTACATACCGCGGGTAATCGTCATGTCGCAGGGGAAGGTGATAGCTGATGGGCGCACTGAGGAGATCCTGATCAAGAAGGACATCCTGGAGAGGGCTTCGCTGGTCCCGCCTCAGCTCGCTGAGATCTCCTGGGAACTCAAGCTTGAAAAGCCATCAATCAAGCTCGACGAGGTCGTATCCGGCGCTCTGAAATTCTCACGGGAGGCGATGCCTTGAAGGTCTTCCGCGGATTCGAGTACCGCAAAGGTACAACGCTGATGCACCTCATTGATCCTCGTGCAAAGCTCATTTACCTTATCCTCTTCACTGCCCTCTCCGTTTACTTCTCGAGCCCACTAATCCTACTCACAATATTCGCTTCTTCTTTGCCAATCGTGGTCATAGGCAAGATATCCGGCAGATGGGCACAGTCGATCCGTGCCTCCTTGATGTTCATCTGTTTCATATTCCTCTTCAATTTCATAGCGCTCTACTTCTTCAGCGCTAACTCGCTCGAGCTTGCAATGCTATCCAGCGCTACCATGTCAATACGCTTCATCTCGCTCATCTCTGTATTCTCTACCTTCTTCCTGACGACATCGCCCGAGGATCTGACCCAATCGATGGTGCAACTCAAGATACCTTATGACTATGCGCTCACGTTCAACATGGCAATGCGCTTCGTCCCGACCCTCAGCAAGGAGGCGCAGTATATCATGGACGCGCAGAAGTCCAGGGGACTTGAGATGGAGAAAGGGAACCTAATTGCAAAGATAAAGAATTACATTCCCGTACTTATACCGCTCATAATAAGCTCATTCAGAAGGGCAGAGCTGGTCGCAGATGCCATGGAGTCGCGCGCATTTGGCGCAAGCAAGAAGCGGACGTCGATATACGTGCTGCGATTCGGGAGAAGGGACATCCTCTTCGTCTTATTATCTACAGCATCGTTTGCCGCCATTCTCTCACTGCGCTTTCTATTCGCAGTCCCCTGAACATCAATTCCAAGCCCACCGAATCGAAGCTACCATTAGCTGAAGAAGGGCGTATGAATAACCTTAAATTGATAGTCAGAGCTCTTCATTTTTGACCAGTATGTCGAATCAGGAAAGTTTTGTCAAGCGCTTCATGCAAGAGATAGCCAACTACGTGCTCTTCGCATCAAAGATCATCAAGGATGAGCAGATCGAAAAAGCGCTAGACATGCTCATCGACAACATGAAGAGCCAACACAAGGTCCTGGTTGTCGGCGCTGGACGGTCAGGCCTCGCAGGGCGCGCATTCGCCATGAGGCTTATGCACTTGGGATTTAATGTTTACGTTCTCGGTGAGACGATAACCCCTGCAATGGGGGCGGACGATATCATTCTCTGCATCTCAGGGTCAGGCGGCACAAAGATGGTCGTCACATCGGCGACCGCTGGCAAAGAGATGAACGCAAAGGTAATCGCGATCACCTCGCACAAGGATTCAACGCTGGCGAAGATGGCCGACCAACTCATCGTGATCCCCGGGCGCACAAAGCTCGCCTCAGAGGATGACTATGTCGTACGTCAGATTCTTGGATCGCATGAACCGCTTGCGCCGCTGGGCACGCTCTTTGAGATAACGCTCAACATCTTCCTCGACAGCCTTGTAGCCGAGCTGATGCAGAGGCTCGGGGAGACCGAGGTCGACCTCAGGAAGAGGCACGCGACGATAGAGTGATCCGCCTCTTCCCCTGTCGCCGTTTCAAGTTGAGGGTCACCTCTAAATCATCGGCAACGCACCTGCTTAGCCGTTAAGGTTAAAAACCCCGATGCATTTTGCCTTCTTAGTCAAGATTTAGCGAGGCGTAGGAAGTTGCCGAAGTATAAACAGACTGATGAAATCATAAAACTCATGAGCAATGTGAAGAACGTAAGGAACATCGGTACTCTTGCACATGTAGACCATGGTAAGACTACATTATCTGACAGCCTTCTAGCAGGGGCAGGCTTAATCTCCCAGAAGATAGCTGCACAAGCCCTAGCATTGGATTACGTGGAGATTGAGCAGCTGAGGCAGATGACCGTAAAGGCTGCGAACGTAAGCCTCTTGCATGAGAAGAATGGGCAGAGCTACGTCATTAACCTGGTCGACACCCCCGGACACGTTGACTTTACCGGCCACGTCACAAGGTCGCTGCGCGTCATGGACGGAGGCATTGTCGTAGTTGACAGCGTCGAGGGCGTTATGACTCAGACCGAAACAGTCCTCAGGCAAGCCATGGAAGAGAAGGTCAAACCGCTCCTCTATGTGAACAAGGTTGACAGGCTGATAAAGGAGCTCAGGCTAAGCCCACAGGAAGTGCTTGAACGCCTCCTCAAGATTATCAGGGACTTCAACGCGCTGCTCGAATCATATGCCGACCCTGAGTTCAAAGAAGTATGGAAGGTCAATCCGAACAAGGGTCAGGTAGCATTCGGTTCCGCGCTCCACAAGTGGGGCTTTACGCTCCCGATCATTCAAGCTAAGGGATGGAAGTTCTCTGACATCATTGACGCTTACACGAAGGGTGAGATTGAGAAGCTGCAGAAGGAGTTCCCACTCGACATTGCCATACTTGATATGGCTACTGACTTCATCCCCAACCCGATCGAAGCGCAGGCTTACAGGATTCCGAAGATCTGGAAGGGCGATATTACCACCCCAATCGGGAAGGCAATGTCCCGGTGCGATGAGACCGGTCCGCTAGTCGTCTGCGTTAACAAGGTCATAGTTGATCCGCATGCCGGACCAGTAGTCACAGGAAGGATATTCTCAGGAACAATTCACGAAGGCGAGCAGGTCTATGGTCTCATGTCAAAGACTGAAGGAAGAGTCCAGCAGGTGAGCCTATACATGGGTCCGTACAGGGAGCTCTGCCCGGAGATGGCAGCAGGCAACATCGTCGCGCTTCTGGGTCTTGATAACGTAAGATCAGGCGATACGCTGGTTCGCCCGGCTGACAAAGGGGATATGCACCCGTTCGAGAAGATGAAGTACATCTCCGACCCAGTTGTAAACACCGCAATTGAGCCGAAGTTCAGCAGGGACCTGCCAAAACTGATTGACGCTCTTCACAAGATGGCAATCGAGGATCCTACGTTGACCGTGAAGATCAACCAGGAAACTGGTGAGTACCTCATCGCGGGTATGGGCAGCCTCCACCTTGAGATCGCCCTATGGGACCTCAAGCAGAGGACTGGCGGCATAGAGATTACAACGACCCCTCCGATAGTGGTCTACAGGGAGAGCCTGACCGGCCACGGAGGTCCGTTCGAAGGCAAGTCGCCGAACAAGCACAACCGGCTCTATGTAATCGTTGAGCCGCTTAACGAGCAGACGGTTCAGCTAATCCAGAGCGGAGCGGTCCACGATGATCAGGAGACCAAGGAGCGCGTCAAGCTGCTCCGAGAA
This sequence comes from uncultured Nitrososphaerota archaeon, assembly GCA_964634735.1. Lineage (GTDB taxonomy): Archaea > Thermoproteota > Methanomethylicia > Methanomethylicales > Methanomethylicaceae > Methanomethylicus. The sequence continues at coordinate 67,679 of CAZWMA010000007.1, read as the reverse complement.
CAGGCAGGTTGGGACAACGACGAGGCGAAGGGGATCTGGGCAGTCGACCCATTCATAAACGTCTTCGTCGATTCGACCAAGGGTCTTCAGTACATACGCGAGATCAAGGATACCATACTCCAGGCTTTCAGGATTGATATCGCTGAGGGGCCGCTCGCGAAGGAGCCAATAAGGGGACTCAAGGTCAAGCTGACCGACGCAAACGTCCACGAAGATACCGCACACAGAGGGCCAGGCCAGATCATGCCCGCAATCAGGGACGCTATCTTCCAAGGATTCCTATCGTGCAACCCGATGCTGCTTGAGCCAATAATGAAGCTCGACATGAAAGTCCCGCAGGAGTATCTTGGTGGAGTGACAAGGATCATAGCTGGCAAGCGCGGCAGGATAATCAGCATGGACCAGGTCGGCTCGACTCCGGTTATGCACCTCGTTTCAGAGCTACCTGTCTCGGAGACATTCAACATCTCAGACGAGCTTAGAAGCGCTACTACAGGCAAGGCATTCTGGGGAACCGAATTCGCCCGCTGGGCGCCAGTGCCTTCGAGCCTCGTTGTGGAAACCGTCAAGAAGATCCGCGAGAGGAAGGGCCTCTCACCAAATCCGCCGAGTCCAGAAGAGTTCACGCCCCAGTGAGAGGGCATTGCGGCTCAGCCGCACAGCCTTTCTTTTTCATTTTTTTTCCATTACTCCTGTTTTTTGCCCAATTAATGCCGCTCCGCCTGCGAGCTCGCGGCATTTTTGCATTTGAGCATGTTTATATGGGCGATTATTTCCTTCATCTATCAAGCCTCATCACAGGCAGCATATTTCCAAAGGGCGATCCATATGATCACTATCGTGATAGCCGAAGCGGCTCTCGAAACTGTGCCTCGTGATATACTGGATCACCCATCAGTAACCCGCGCGGCTGAGAGGAAGGGGAAGAAGCCGGAGCAAACCCTCCTCGACATATCTTACCATTATGCCGCTATGAAGAACATGCGCGACTGGGACAGACGAGGGCGACCGGACATCACCTACCTCACGCTCCTGAACCTCCTCGAGCGACCGATTAACAAGGAGAAGAAGCTGAAGGTATACGTCCACACTGTTAGGGACATGATAATAGAGATCGACCCGGGCATCAACCTGCCCCGGAACTACAACAGGTTCGTCGGGCTCGTCGAACAGCTGTTCGAGATTAACCGAATACCGCCCTCCGGATTGCCGCTCATGCTGCTGAAGAAGGGGAAACTATCCGACCTCATCAAGAACGTGGAGCACTCAAAGGTTATCTTCCTTACCGAGAATGGCAGGTCCCCCAAGGGCGATTACTTTACCGAGACTTTGAAAGGCGGAAACCCGCTCTTCGTGATTGGCGGCTTCCAGAGGGGCGAGTTCTACGACAGCGATTTGGAGCTCGCCGAAGAGAAGATATCCCTCTACAAAACACCCCTTGACGCTTGGGTAGCCGCATCGATGCTCTCCCATGAACTCGAGCGCGCCCTCGGCCTCTTCTAGGCGCGAGGCTAACCTCCCCCTCCAAATCCCGCTAATCAAGCTTAAATCACATCGCCTTCATCTTTTATTCAAGTGAGTGAATTGAGCTGGATCATTTGGCTTTTACTTTGGATTATTATTGGCGGTCTTCCGATACCGACACTGGTCAGGAACCGCATTCAGAAACGAGAGCGCACGAGCCTTTGGGAAGCGACCTATTACAAAATGATGCTCCCATCCAGGCTAGTGCTGGCAACCCTCCTGATTGTCATGATACTATGGGGTGGAGGAATCGCCGATGCGAGCATGATTTGGCTCTTCGCAGGTTGGATTATCTTCTGGACCGCAATCGAAGCTGTCATCGCCAGCGCAAGGCGGGAAATCAAGACCGCCGTAATTGCGATTCTGCTGATTTTCATTGCTACCTACGCCTCCCTCTCGTTCCTCTCGACGTACAACAACGCACTCTACTTCGACAGCTTCATCCAGAAGACTGGAGGATACCCGGTGACAAGCGAGATCCCCAGCAACATGGTCCGGCTCACGACCGAAGAACTCGCCGACTCGATCGCCCGGCAGCATATGAGCGAGTTCGGCAGCAATACGATTATTGTCGACAAGCAGCTCACAACGTATCAGGGGCGCCTCTCCTGGATAGTCCTGGTCGCTCGCGAGGAGTCGTGGGGGGCCACGTACCAAGTCGTCGGACTGATAGTGGTGGATGGAAACGACCCGAATATGCCGCCGACCATTATCAAGAACGAAACCTTTGCCATCGCCGATGGGCTTGACTTCAATCCGATTATCGGCGCCTTTGGAAACGCTAAAGCATACGGATACTACTCGATTGACACCGCCATCAAATACGGCGACGTCTACCCAGTCCAGAACGCGGACGGGAAGTGGGTGATCGCAATAACGGCATTCCAGCCCGAGCTTACCTTCGTCAGGAAGTACGCCGGAATATACACGCTCGACCAACAAGGGGGCTTTCTGGAGCACCTCAACAATACGGCACTTCCAAGCTGGATAGTCCAAGCGTACGATGAGCAAGACTTCCTCGAGGGGGGCATAAGCGACTGGGGGTCGCACAAGAGAGGGACAGGCTTCGACATATTCGCGCCTGGATTCCTCTGGATCGCCCCGAGCAATAACCGCGTGGAGATCTCAGAGGACACTAGGTACATCTATGACCCTGATCTTGACCAGATTGTGGCAGTGACGATGGTCCACCCCGTCAGGGACAATGGAGAGTTCTCGCTGGCAGGAGCCTTCAAGGCAACCCCGTCTGGGATATTCTACTACGACCTGAGCCAAGAGAACATGATTTCAGGAATAGCGGCGGGCGCTGTGGCCAAGAGCAAGATAACCGAGAGGACCGGAACCGAGTACTACACCGCGATGGAGCTCCTCTACCCAATGCAGGTGGGGAACGTTAGCAAGCAGGTTTGGTTCGTTCCTATATACTTCGAGAGCTCCAACGGACTTATCGGGCTCGCAGGGCTCGCCCTCGTCGACTCCCAAGAGCAGAACAAGGTCTACATCGAGCTAATCGAGACCAGCGGCGCGACAGGCACGGAGCTCGTGGACCAGGCGAAGAGTGGCTTCAGGCTGCTTTACGGAGTGACGGAGCAGCCGACAAACAATTCAGATTTGGTTCCATTCAACGGGACACTGGTCGGCAAATACGATCCTTACATTAAAGACGGCAATACGCATCAATGGATAGACGTCAACAACGGCACATCAATTGTGGCCCTCTTGGTCAACGCCGCGATGATAAGCGACTCAGAGATGCTGAAGATACAACTTGCCGAACCCGGCGACGCCATTGCATTGATGGTAGACCCAACCGGGAATGTGAGGAAAGTATACTGAATTGCGAGGGCGCCTAGCGCCCTCCTTTCTCTCAGAGCGTCTTCCTATTCATAATAGCAAGTACTATGAGCCCGATGATGACCGCTATATTCATGTAGAAGAACGATTTGTTTTCAGAGCCGAATGCATTCCAAGCCAAGAACAATAGGACAGCGGAAATAATCACGATTAGTATGAGCTTGAGATGCAGCTTTGCCATGACAATCTGAACTCCGACATGCTATATAAAGCCGACAGAGGATGGTGCGGCCGCCGGGATTCGAACCCGGGATCCAAAGCTTGGGAAGCTTTTATCCTAGACCGGACTAGACCACAGCCGCTTGAATCTAAAGAACGCCCTTTCAAACCTATATTATTTGCGATTCCTGCTGCCACATCGATTGCGGAGCAAAAAAGACTTAACCGTTGGCGCGCACCGTCTCAACCAAGGCGAACCGGTAATGGTGAGGCATGCTAACATCATCAAGGAGATAGCGCAGCAGCGCATAGAGCACCTCTTCTGGATGGCTGAAGGCGTTGCGCACGACCGCCCAGACCTCGCGGACCGGTATGTAGCAATGGCTGTTCGGATTGCTAGACGGACAAGGATGCGCTTGCCCACTCAAATGAAGCGGTGCTTCTGCAAGTCCTGCGGCGCATTCCTGACGCCGGGGGGTGCTTCTAGGGTGCGCATCAACCAGCACAGGTCACCCCACAAGACAGTGACGTGCCTTCGGTGCGGACAAGTGTCGCGGCACAGGTTGGTGCAGAAATCGGCGTCCCCATCCACTTCTGCAGACACGTCATAAGGCTGCCGCACGCCTGCCATTGTTTATGCTCCCCATAGACCATGCTTCCCTTTTTTTATGAACTGAATTAAGCAAAAGAATTTATATGGAGATTTATTTTAATCTCTGAAGACTTAAAAGGAGAGAAACTTAATTGCCGTTAGCTCAGAACGTTCCCGCGGACAAGCTCATCGACGCCCTAGCGCTGCACCTCAAGGAGAATGTCAAGGAGGTAGCTCCGCCGGAGTGGTCTCTTTACACGAAGACTGGCCCACACGTAACTAGAGTACCAACATCGACCAACTTCTGGTACGTGCGGAGCGCATCGCTGCTCAGGAGGCTCTACATCGAGTCTCCAGTGGGCATCGAGAGGCTCAGAACACTGTATGGAGGAAGGACCAAGAAAGGGATGTGGAACGAGCACTTTATGAAGTCTGGCGGTTCCGTGATAAGGAAGGCCCTCCAACAGCTGGAGGCCGCAGGCTTGGTGGCGAAGGCCACGACAAAGGGCAGGAAGCTTACCGACAAAGGCATGTCTACCGTTGACAGGGTGGCTTACAAGCTGCTCAAGGATATGGAGAAGGATATGCCTGAGCTCAGCAAGTACCTCCCGCAGAAGGCTCAACCGCAGAGCTAACAATATAACCATTTCATGGGGTATACATCCGTGTCCTCTTCCCAAGATGAGCTCGAGATGCTCAAGCAGCGCAAAATGGCTGAGATGAGGCGACGCGCTGAATCGGGCGAAGAGGATGCGATAGCCCAGGAAAGGAGACAGGCTGAAGCACAGAAGGAGCGCATTCTGAGGTCTATCCTGTCGCCAGAGGCAAGGAGCAGGTTGCAGAACCTCAAGATAGTGCGGCCTGACTTCTGCGAGCAGATCGAACTGCAGCTGATTCAGCTGGCGCAGGCCCAACGTCTACCCATACCTTTGAGCGACGAACAATTGAGACAGATACTGACCGGTCTGCAGAACAGAAAAAGAGATATTAGGATAACAAGGATTTGATGAGGAGAAGTCATATGGCAAGCAATAAGCACCTCAGCCGAAAGAAACGCTTGATAAAAGCAAACAAACAAAGCAGCGCAGTCCCTCTTTGGGCCGTTGGAAAGACCAAAGGCAAGTTCCGCAGGCACCCGAAGATGAGGAACTGGAGAGTACGCAAGTTAAACCTGTAAGGTGATTCACAATGAGCAATGACAGCAACCCGCCAGCCGCACAAGAGGCTGCAAAGACCGAGGTTGAATCAACCGTAGCGGATGCCAAGGCGATTGTTGAGGCTCCGCAGACCTCGCCAGTAGCTCAGCCTGAAGAGGCAGCCAAGCCAGAGGAGAAAAAGGCCGAGGCTGATGAGAAGGGCAAGAAAAAGAAGTCTGAGAAGAAGGAAGAGCCTGAAGACAAAGTAGTTGAAGAAAAAATCATGACTATCAATCTAAGGCATGCCTACCTCACTTCCGGCAGAAGAGCGGCGCCAAAAGCGGTTCGCCTAGTGAAAAAAGTAACCTGCAAGATCTTCAAGACCAAGGACGTTTCGATCGGCAACAGCCTTAACGAGCTCCTTTGGGCAAGGGGAAAGACTAAGACTGCCCGCAGGGTAACCGTTAAGGTTCAGAAGTTGGAGAGCGGAACTGTGAGGGTGCTGCCAGCGGAGGCATAGCACCCTTGTCAATAGCACGCCTTTCGCTATACGGCAACCCAAACGTCGGGGCATTTACCTTCGCAACCGACAAATTCGGGATGGTGCCCTTCGACATGCCGGAAGGCGTGACTAGAGAATTCTCTTCTACGCTTGACGTCCCTGTATGCCGCGCATCCGTTGGCGGCAGCGTCCTCCTGGGCATCTTCATTATAGGCAATTCAAATGGATTGATCCTGCCCTACACGGTGACCGACGAGGAACTTAGCATAATCGAGAAGGCACTGAATGTCCCAATCGCTATCTACGAAGGAAAGAAGAATGCGCTAGGGAACATGGTCCTCATGAACGAGAAGACCGCGCTTGTAGGGCCCGGTAGTGATAATGCGCTTAAGGAACTCATAGCAAGCCACCTGAAGGTTGAGGTTCATGAGGGAACCATTGCTGGAATAAGCATGGCAGGCGTCTGCGCAGCAGTAAACAGCAAAGGGATAGTCGCCCACCCGCTAACTAGCGAATCGGAAATGGCTAATTTGAGCAAAATTTTTAATATGCCTATCGACGTCTCTACCATTAATTGCGGTTTCCCCTACCTCCGAGTCGGGATGACCGCAAATTCAAAAGGAGTGGTCGTTGGACAGCAAACGACTGGGCCTGAGATGGCAAGGATAGAGTCGTCTTTGGGTTTGCAAGGTGATTGAAAATGAGCAATAGTTATATCATCAAAGGAAAATTAAAACTGAAATTTGAATGGAAAGAGTTCACAAAGACCGTTGAAGCAAAGGACGAAAAGGCCGCCCTGAACGCCGCACTGAGCATTTTGGGTGGAAACCATGGCGTCAAGCGCTTCGACATCAAGGTTGACTCGGTCGAGTTGCTTCCGGTGAAGGCACAATGAGCAAGAATAGGTCATCCCCAAAGCAAAGCGCTGCCCCAAAGCTAGCTCCTGACGATGAGCTGAATGTCCTGATGCAGGAGTTCACACAGCTAAAGAACTATGGCGACGCGATGCGGCAGCAGGCAGAGTTCACTACAAATGTAATAGCTGAGCTCGTGCTCTCCCGCAATTCCCTCGAGGAGATCTCCAAAAGGGGAGGCAAGGGTGAGACGCTGATCCACATCGGCGCTGGAAATTATGTGAAAGCTGAACTGAAAGGCGTAAAGTCCGTCGTAGTAGGGATAGGCGCTAACGTTTCAATAGAGAAGAACCTAGAATCGGCCATCGCTGAAGTGGAGGCGCGGCTTAAGCAAGCTCAGGAGCAGGCAATGACCGTGCAAAATCAGCATGCACAGATTGCCGCTAGGATGCAGCAATTGCAAGCGCGGATTGACCAACTATATGCCCAGATCGAAAATGCCGGGCAGGCATGATCCTTGTTCGACAAGCTGAAGAAAGCTCTAGGCGAGTTCGTTACCGACGTTTCGACGAAACCCATCTCCGAGAACGACCTCGAGGCATCGCTCTGGAATCTGCAGCTCGCGCTTGTCGAGTGCGATGTCGCGCTCCCAGCAGCCGAATCCCTAACGGACTCGCTCAAGGAGAAACTTGTCGGCGTAAAGGTGAAGCGATTCGAGGACATCACCCCAATGGTAAAGTCCGCATTCGAGTCGCTTCTAAAGGAAAGCCTCTCCACCGCTGACCTTTTGTCACAAGTGAAATCCAAGTCCCCCTTCTCGATAATGTTCGTTGGCGTCAACGGGACCGGCAAGACCACCACTATCGCAAAGGTTGCCAGATACCTCAAAGACAACGGCGTTTCAGTCGTCTTCGCCTGTGGTGACACCTACCGGGCGGGATCGGAGGAGCAGATAGAAGTTCACGCAAATAGGCTCGGAATTAAAGTAATAAAACACAAGTATGGAGCAGATCCGGCTGCCGTCGCGTTCGACGCAGTAACCTATGCCAAGACAAATGGCATTAACGCCGTCCTCATCGACACCGCAGGGCGGATGCAGACCGACAAGGACTTGATGGGGGAACTCATGAAGATTAACCGAGTTGTGAATCCCGACATGAAGATATTCGTCGGCGACTCGCTTGCCGGGAACGATGCGCTTCAGCAGGCTGAAGCTTTCAACAAGAGCGTCGGCATTGACGGCGTAATCCTATCCAAGGTGGATGCCGACTCGAAGGGAGGAGCTGCGATATCCATCTCAAGCGCGATAAAGAAGCCCATCCTGTTCCTTGGCGTCGGTCAGTCTTACAAGGATCTCGTGCCGTTCGACGCGTCATGGGTAATTCAGAACATCTTATCAAAGACCGATAAGAAATGATTGACAGTTAGTATTGGTCGCTCTTTCTTATCGAAAAGATTTTAAGTAGCTGTTTTTGTTAAATTTTCCTTAAATAGGGGTGACCTGATTTGAGGAGCTTGAAAGGAAGAGATTTTCTGGTTACTGCTGACTTTACCAAAGAAGAACTTGCTGCAATGATCAACAAATCAAGGGAGATTAAATCGGAGGTCAAGTGTGGCAATTATGTTGCGCCGTACCTTCAGGGCAAGAGCGTCGCGCTTCTGTTCCAGAAACCGTCCACACGGACACGCATATCCTTCGATGTTGGCGTCCACCAGCTTGGTGGGCACCCTATCTACCTCAGCTGGAACGAACTCCAACTTGGTCGTGGCGAGACAGTCGCAGACACGGGCAGGACATTCGACTGCTATGTGGATGGCATTGTCGCAAGAGTCTTCAAGCATGCCGACCTCGAGGCAATGGCGCAGGTTGCAAGGGCGCCGGTCATAAATGCGCTAAGCGACTCCTCCCACCCATGCCAAGCCATGGGTGACTGCCTGACCATAATCGAGAAGAAGGGCAAGATTGAAGGCACGAACGTAGTCTTTGTCGGCGATGGCAACGACAATGTCTGCAGATCGCTAGCCGAGATAGTGCTGCAGATGGGCGGAAACATGACTATCGCATCGCCAAGGGCATTCATGCCTTCAGAGGAGTTCATCGCTAAACTCAAGCGGATCTCGTCAAGGGGGGCAAACCTTACGCTGATAGACGACCCCAAGGCTGGAGTCAAGGATGCCGACGTTGTTTACACTGACGTGTGGGTCTCGATGGGCCAGGACGCGGAAGCTGCCGCACGCAAGGTCTCAATGAAGCCCTACCAGCTGAACACAGAGCTCATGGCAGCTACCCCGAGTGATGCCATCGTGATGCACTGCCTGCCCGCCCACAGGGGCGATGAGATAACGGACGAAGTCATCGACGGCAAGAACTCCGTCGTCTGGGACCAGGCGGAGAACAGGCTCCACGCCCAAAAGGGAATCATGGCTCTTCTCCTCTAATCCCTTTTTTATTTTAGGTGCTTTTTTCTTGAGGGTAATAGCCTATTCGACATCTGACCCCGCTGGTGCAAACATCGCAGCGCATCTTGAGGCACTCCTGCCATTCTCGCCATCCGAATTCAGGTCGGCGCC
>CAZWMA010000007.1:0-58387 GCA_964634735.1 uncultured Nitrososphaerota archaeon | reverse complement strand
GAAGGCAAGGGACGCGTTGGGGCTGTCGATCGAGGTGACCGTCGAAGCTACGCACCACGGCCCTTCTGAGTTGGGGTTCCCGATAACCTTCGTTGAAATCGGGAGCGCAGAATCGTCGTGGGCAGATCCATCGCTTGGGGAGGCTGTAGCCCGAGCCGTCGCAATGAGTATCACGCAACAAACGTCGAGCGGAGCCCCCAGGAACGCCTTGGCTGTCGGAGGAGGCCACTACCCTGACAAATTCACAAGACTGATGGCATCTGGGCAGTACTGCATAGGCCACATCGTTCCGAAGTACGCCATGGCTGCTAACAAAGACCCAACAATCTTCCGAACTTGCATTGAGAGGACGCTCGGCGGCTGCTCGTGCATAATCGTCGATTGGAGGGGAACTCCATCCACCGCAAAGGAATTCCTCAAATCGCTCTCCTTTTCGCTGGGTATCGAATTGGTTAGGATATAGCTTTACAGAAAATACAAAGATTTAAATTGAACTTTATCTTTTTAGCCCTTTGCTCACACAAAACACAATGGTGAGAGCGATGGGTCTATCTGAGTCTTTACAGGCTATGGGTAAGGTCCTCAAGCTGTCGAGGAAACCCGATTTCGACGAGGTGAAGCTCTCCCTGAAGATATGCTTCTTGGGAATGGCAGCCGTGGGCATCTTCGGATTCGTAATCCAAATGCTTGCTTCGCTGCTTACCGGTCTGGGGAGCTGAAACCCTTGCCCGAGACCACAACGCCCAGTTCTGCAGCGAGGATATTCGCTATCAGGACAACCGCTGGTCAGGAGTCCAACGTGGCGCTGTTAATCGAAAGGCGCTGCAACGCGAAGAAGATTCCAATAAAGGCAGTCGTCTCCCCTCAAGACGTGAGGGGCTATGTATTCTTGGAAGCGAGTGGACCTAATATCGTCAACATCGCAATCGAGGATGTCAAGCACATCAAGGGATGGGTAACCGGCAAAGTCGACTTCAACGACATACTGAAGTTCATACAGCCAAAGCCTGTCGTGGATATCGTGGAGGTCAATGACAAGGTCGAGATAATCGGCGGGCCGTTCAAGAGCATGCAGGCCAAGGTAACACGGGTGGACAAGGCGAAGAGCGAAGTAACCCTCGAGCTTCTGGAAGCCCCGTATACGTTGCCAATCACGGTCCATGCTGAGCAGGTGAAGCTCATTTCGCACGGAGAGCCGCCAAAGGCAGTAGAGGCGAAACCAGCTGACAAGACAGAAGAGAAGACCGATATTTTCAAGGCATTTGAAGAGTTAGAGGATGAATAAACATGGCAACTAAGAAAACCCTCAGCTTCTTGGTCGATGGAGGTAAGGCGACCGGAGGTCCGCCAATTGGCCCGACCCTCGGCCCAACAGGCCTTAACATACTCCAGGTGATAACCGTCATCAATGAGAAGACCAAGGACTTTGAAGGGATGAAAGTTCCGGTAAAGGTAATTGCCGACCCAGAAACCAAGGAATTCGAGGTCGAGGTCGGTGTACCTACCACCACAGCCCTCATAGTAAAGGAGCTCAAGCTCGAGAAGTGTTCGGGCAACTCCAAGGCTGAGAAGGTGGGAGACCTCAGTATAGAACAGGCTATTCGGATAGCAAAAACGAGGTATCCACTTTCTGTGGCAAGGTCACTAAAATCGTGCCTCAAGGAGGTCCTTGGCACCTGTGTCAGCATAGGCGTTACCGTTTCCGGTAAGGACCCCCGCGATGCTCAAAAAGATATTGACGCGGGAACATATGATGAACAAATAAAGGCTGCGGAGGCTGCATGAGATGCAATTCGACATCACAAAGCTAACCGCGCTTGTTGACGAAGCAAAGAAGAACTCGAAGAAGAGGAACTTCTCGCAGGCGATAGAGCTCGTTGTCAACTTCAAGGGTCTGGATGTAAAAGCCCCTGAGAACAGGATAAACGAGACCGTATCCTTGGCCAACTCTATTGGCCGCGACGTCAAAATCTGCTTGATTGCAGATGGAGACCTCGTCGTCAAGGCAAGGAACGCTGGCGCAGACTTGGTCATAACCAAGCAAGAGCTCGACCAGTACTCCGGCAACAAGAAGGCGGTCAAGAAGCTTGCAGAGGCATACGACTACTTCGCTGCGCGGACAGATTTGATGGCAACCGTGGGCAAGACCCTCGGCTCCGTGCTGGGGCCAAGGGGCAAGATGCCTGAGCCAATCCCGCCAACAGCAAACGTAGAGCCTCTAATAAAGAGGTACCGCAGTTCCATAAGGGTCAAGATCAGGGACCAGCCCGCGATCCGGTGCAGAATCGGCGCGGAGGATATGGACTCGAAAGCGGTCGCGGAGAATATAATGACCGTCCTGAGTACCATTGACCGTAAGATAAAACTGGAGCAGTACATGTCGTCCATCGTTGTTAAGACAACCATGGGCAAGCCTGCAAAAATGAGGTAATCGCAATGTCGTCAAACACATCCGTCTCTAAAGAAAAAGCTGAGAATGTCCAGAAGATACAGGCGATATTCCAGAACTATTCGATCTTTGCGATAGCCGATCTCAAGGGGCTCAAGGCGAGCCAGCTCCAGGTCCTGAAGAAGAAGTTCAAGGACGATTTGGAGATACGCGTAGCCAAGAACACCCTTGTCAAGATTGCAATAAAGAATTTGGCGAGCAAGTACAAGGACATCGACGAGATCACAAAGTACCTTTCCGGCCCTAACGCATTTGTCTTCTCAAAGAAGAATCCATTCTTCTTATACCTCATGTTCGAGAAGAACAAGGTTGAATCAGCGGCATCGCCAGGCGATTTGGCGCCAAATGACATCGTTGTCAACTCAGGCAACACGGGCATGCAACCCGGTCCTATCCTAAGCAAGTTCGGCGCAGCCAAGATACCTACCAAGATTCAGGACGGCAACGTCTGGATCGCTGAGGATACTGTGGCCGTCGAGAAGGGCCAGGTCATATCTGCCGATGTTGCAGATCTTCTTGGAAAGCTCGGGCTAAAGCCAATCATGGTCGGTCTCAAGCTCAGGATGGGCTACGACGATGGAGTCATCCCGTACGAGATACTCAGCATTAACCTCGATGAATACAAGGCGAACGTTGCAACCGCAGCGGCATCTGCAGTGAACCTGTCGGTAAACGCTGTTTACCCAACGACAGAGACTGCGCCGCTCATAATCTCCAAGGCATTTGTTGAGGCCAAGGGCGTCGCTATCAGTGCCGGAGTTCCGTTGCCTGAGATAATCGGCGAGATAATGGCGATGGCTGAGGTAAAGGGCAAGGCAGTTGCCAAGGCCGTCTCGGAGAAGAACCCCGAACTCAAGTTCTGAGAGCAAAACGAGGTTATCGCTATGGGCGCAATGGTGATGTATGCTGGTGGCGCAACGGGCGCCATCCTTTTTACATTTAAAAATGCAGCCCGAAGGCGAAGGATTTAAGTAGTGATATTTTCGTATAAAATCCCGATTGGTTGGGGGTGATTAAGATAGAATATATTTACGCAGGCATGCTTCTTCACAACGCTAAGCAACCACTAAACGAGGAAAATATCAAGAAAGTGCTATCTGCCGCAGGTGTCGCAGCAGACGATGCTCGCACCAAGGCTCTCGTTGCAGCACTCAGTGAAGTCAACATTGATGAAGCCATAAAGTCCGCAGCCATCCCAGTAGCAGCCGCCCCAGCAGCAACCGCGGCTCCAGCGACAGAGGCAAAGAAGGAAGCAAAGAAGGAAGAGAAGAAGAAGGAGCAAGCCTCTGAGGAAGAGACAGCTGAAGGATTGGGTTCTCTATTCGGTTGAGCCCAATGCCGGGCGCCTCGCCTACCTCGGGAGCCTGGTTAAACTTTCTTTTTTTAATTTTTTCTTCAAGCCCATTTTTTGAGCCCGAATCGTAGACTGACAACGTTTAACTATTTGTTCCATCACTATTGAAAAGTAATCTGGGGGGAGGGTCACGATATCCACCGCCGACGCTTATAACCTTCAATTCTTCAAGATTAATGGATTTACAAGGAAGGAATGCAAGTGCTGCAAGAGGCACTTCTGGACGCTCGATCCGGACCGCGAGCTCTGCGGCGACTCGCCATGCGTCCCGTATTCCTTCATCAACGCCTCCCCCTTCAAGCGACCCTACTCAATGAGCGAGATGCGCGAGGCATTCCTCTCGTTCCTCGAGCGGAACGGTCACACGCGGGTCAAACGCTACCCGGTTGTGGCGCGATGGAGGGACGACATATTCCTCACCATCGCATCGATTGCATGTTTCCAGCCCCACGTTACCAGCGGCGAGGTCCCGCCTCCATACAATCCGCTTGCAATATCGCAGCCCTGCATCCGAATGAACGACCTGGATAACGTCGGCAAGACAGGCGGCAGGCACATGAGCATATTTGAGATGATGGCGCATCACGCCTTCAACTCGAAGGACAGGGAGATCTATTGGAAAGAGGACACCGTACGCCTCCATCACGATTTCCTCACAAAGGATCTTGGCATAGATGGCAAGGAGGTCTCCTACATCGAGCACTGGTGGGAGGGTGGCGGAGACGCAGGACCAGACCTGGAGGGTATGGTTAGTGGCATTGAACTCTCCACGCTCGTCTTCATGCAGTACCGAAAAGTTGGGAAAGAATACAAGGAGTTGCCGCTGAGGATAGTGGACACCGGGTACGGCCTCGAAAGGTTCACTTGGGCTTCCCAAGGCACTGCAACCGCATTTGAAGCGATCTACGGCAAGCTGCTCGACGACTTCATGTCCCTTGCGATGATCGAAAAGCCTGACCAGCGCGCGCTCGCTGCCACCACAAAGTATGCCGGGCTGATGAATGTAGTGGACGCAGGCTCGCTCAAGGATGCGAGAATCCAGGTTGCCAAGATGCTGAAGACCGACCCCCGGGCTCTCGACGCCCAGATGCTTCCCCTTGAGAACTTGACCGCCCTCCTCGACCACACCAAGACGCTTGCATTCATGCTTAGCGACGGCGTGGTCCCCTCGAACGTACAGGCGGGGTACCTCGCAAGGCTCCTCGTAAGGCGCTCCAAGCGCCTAATGGAAGCCGCTCGAATCAAGCTGCCGCTCTCGGAGCTGCTGCTGATGCAGATAGACTACTGGAAGGGCCAGTTCCCGGACCTTACGGAGAACCTGGATTATGTGAGGAAAGTAACTGATCTGGAGGTCCTGCGTTATGATAGGACCATTGCGCAGGGCAAAGCCCTCGTCTCAAGGCTTATCAGATCGGGCGAAGTGAGCCAGAGAGGAAAGATGCCTCTGGAGAAGCTCATTGAGCTATACGACTCCAACGGGCTCCCTCCGGAAGTCGTCAAGGAAGTATGCGACCAGCAAGGGGTCAGCGTGGAGATACCTGACACATTCGACACCATAGTGGCTGACCGCCACTCCTCCTCAAAGGCTGCTGACCATTCAGCAGCATCTGCAACACGTGACATTCTGGAAGGCATCCCCTCCTTGCCGAAGACGGAACTGGTCTACTACTCGTTGCCAAAAGCCCAATCGCTGAAGGCGAAGGTCCTTTACTCTGACCAAAAGCGGCTCGTCCTCGACAGGACCATCTTCTATCCTGAAGGGGGAGGGCAGCCGAGTGATTTCGGAACCATCGCGTCCGGCAAGAAGCTGGCGGACGTCGTGGAAGCCCAGAAGTCCCTAGGCGTTGTGGTCCACTTCATCAAGTCAAACCCGGGCTTCTCGCTTGGCGAGGACGTCGAGTGCAGCGTAAGTTGGGAGAGGCGGATGAGCTTGGCCAAGCACCACTCATCAACGCACATCCTTCTCGGCGCAGCAAGGAAGGTGCTCGGCAGCCACGTCTGGCAGCAAGGCGCACAGAAGAACGTGGACCGCAGCCGGCTTGACATCTCTCACTTTGAGAAGGTCACTCCAGAACAGCTGAGGGCGATTGAGACAATCGCAAACCGAACCATCGAGGAGTGCAGGCCCATAAGGACATACCTCGAAGAGAGGAACAAGGCAGAGCAGAAGTTCGGCTTCAGGCTCTACCAAGGCGGCGTAGTCCATGGTCCTACAATAAGGGTCGTTGAGGTCGACGGGTGGGACGTGGAGGCATGCGCCGGAATACACTGTTCCAACACCGGCGAGATAGGCATGATCAAGATTACCAAGTCCGAGCGCATACAGGACGGCGTTGAGAGAATGGAATTCGCTTCGGGCGAGGCTGCACTGAGGGCAATCCAGTCGATGGAATCCACCCTGCAGCGCGTAGCCGTCTATTTGAACACCCCCGAAGAGCGCATAGAGAAGGCTGCAAAAGACGTAATGGATGACTATTCCGGCTGCAGGAAGGACATGGAGCGCCTGAGGAGGTCATTCGCGTCCGAACTGATGCCCATCCTCCTCTCCACCTCAGAGCAGGTCGGCGATGCCAAGTTCATCGCAAGGGCGTTCGACAGCCTAGCTTCGAGCGACCTTCTGACTCTCGGCTCAAGCCTCGTGGCCAAGGAGCCATCGCTGGTAGCCTTGCTGGCATCAAAGTCAGAAGGCAGCGTTGTAGTGATGGCTGGAGATCTCGCAGTCAAAGGCGGATTCAGCGCCGGGAAGGCGATGGGCGAGGTAGCCTTGCTTCTGAAGGGCAAGGGTGGGGGCAAACCTGACCTCGGCCAGGGGAGGGTCCCAGTGGCAGAGTTGGCAGGGTTTGCCAAGGCATCCTCGAAAGTGCGATCCGCAATGGAAAAACTTAACCCTTAGTGATGGCTTGAAGATGTTTGCACGTTGATCTGATTGCAAATTATCTCTGGTGGTTTACCGATATGTCATCCATGCTTGACTTCAACAGGCTCGAGGAGAAGTGGCAGAGCCGCTGGGCAGACGCTAAGATCTTTGAAACCAATCCCGACCTGGGAAAGCCGAAATATTACTTAACCGTGGCTTACCCGTACCCGAATGCGCCGCAGCACATCGGCCACGCTAGGACATACGCGCTGGCCGACGTCCATGCAAGATACATGCGCATGAAGGGATTCAACACCCTCCTTCCCATGGCGTTCCACTACACTGGCACCCCGATCCTTGCGATGAGCAAGAGGGTCATTGCTGGCGATAGAGAGCTGATGGACATCTTTGAAAACCTTTACGGGGTTCCCAAAGAGACCATCGCGACCTTCAATGACCCGATTAACATAGCACGCCACTTCCACCAGGACCTCAAGCTCGGGATGCAGGAGATGGGGTTCTCGATCGATTGGAGAAGGGAGTTCACTACAGTAAAGCCCCAGTACAGCAAGTTCATAGAATGGCAATTCCACCAGCTCCACTCAAAGGGGCTGATCACAAAGGGCACGCACCCGATTGGCTGGTGCCCATCATGCAGGAATCCTGTAGGCCAGCACGACACCCTGGGCGACAAGGAGCCCGAGGTTGGCGAGTTCACAGCAATCAAGTTCTATCTCGATGGAACCGCGTTGCCCGCTGCAACGCTCAGGCCGGAGACGATATTCGGCGTAACCAACCTGTGGCTGAATCCAGATGCGGACTATGTTGAAGCCTCATTCAAGGGGCAGCGCATCATAATCAGCAGGGTTGCATGCCAGAAACTGAAGGGGCAGTGCGCAGAAGTCTCCGTAATACGCGAGCTCAAGGGATCAGAGCTGATCGGAAAGAATGCTACCAACCCTATCACCAATGGTAAAATAATGATACTGCCCGCCAGCTTCGTCGACCCTTCAAATGCGACGGGCGTTGTCATGTCCGTCCCGGCTCATGCGCCGTACGATCTGCTCGCACTGCGGGATGCAAAAGGGAAACTGGATATGCTCTCGAAGTATGGCATACAGGGCGGATCTGTTGAGGGAATCCAGCCGATCCCAGTAGTCCAGCTCGACGGGTACTCGAGGATACCTGCCGAGGATGTCGTGGACAGGATGCGCATCCGGGACCAGATGGACCCGAAGGCTGAGGATGCAACGAAGGAGCTTTACCAGAAAGAGTTCCACACCGCATCGATGCTGCCCGAGACTGGAAAATACTCTGGCATGCCTGTATGCCGGGCAAAGGAAGAGGTCAAGAAGGATCTCACAGCCAGCGGAGACGCATTCCCGTTCTACGAGGTGATAAATGGGCCAATCAAGTGCCGGTGCGGTTGCGATGTCGTGGTCAACCTCCTCGGCGACCAGTGGTTCATAAACTACGGCGATTCGGAGTGGAAGGAGATCGTCAGGGAGCACCTCAAGGAGATGTCGCTTATGCCGGAGGACCTCCGCCAAGAGTTCATGAACGTCGTTGAATGGCTGAAGGAGAAGGCTTGCGCAAGGCGGTCCGGGCTGGGGACCAGGCTCCCTTGGGACAAGGACTGGATCATCGAAAGCCTCTCGGACTCCACCATCTACATGTCCTATTACACCATATCTCGGATCATAAACGAGCGCAACATAGATCCCGCGCTGCTCGATGATGCCGCTTTCGATTACATCTTCCTCGGAAAGGGCGACCCGTCAGCGCTGAAGCTGGACAGGGATGCAGCTGAAGACATGCGGAGGGAGTTCATGTACTTCTACCCGCTTGACAGCAGGCATTCCGGCAGGGATCTCGTCCCGAACCACCTCACATTCTTCGTATTCAACCACCTTGCCATCTTCCCGAAGGACCGTTGGCCTAGGCAGATAGCGGTGAACGGCAGCGTGCTCATGGATGGCAAGAAGATGTCCAAGTCACTTGGAAACATCATCCCGCTCAGGAAGGCGATAAAGATCTATGGCGCAGACACGCTCAGGGTTTCGATACTCTCCGCCTCGGAGCTGCTCCAGGATGCGGACTTCAGCGACACCCTTGCAAAGAGCACGAAGTCGAAGCTGCAGGAGTTCTACTCCCTCGCGCTGCAGTATGCGGATGCTGCCCCGCTTGATCTCTCGACTCTTGACCAGATGGACCGGTGGATGCTCAGTCGGACCCAGAAGATCATCCAGCAGACGACATGCGCAATGGACTGCCTCAGGGTCCGTGAAGCCATACACACCGCTTTCTTCACGCTGCAGCAGGACCTCCAGTGGTACGTCCGGCGGAAGAGCGATTGCTGCGGCGACCCCAAGGTGCGCAGCGTCATAAAGTATGTGCTGTTCACAATAGTGAAGCTCATCGCCCCCTTCGCACCGCATATGTGCGAGGAGCTCTGGGAGAGGATGGGCGGCAAAGGCTTCGTCTCCATGGCAAGCTACCCTGCAGTCGACCAATCGCTTGTCGACGAGCGGTCTGAGATCGCTGAGAACTTCATCAAGGGGGTTGTTGCTGATACCTCCGAGATTACGCGCGTGACCGGGCTAGTGCCGACAAAGATATGCTACTACGCCGCTCCAAAATGGAAATGGGTCGCATACCTCAAGGTAATCAGGATACTCGATGCTGGCATCGAACCCAAGCAACTCATCAGGGAGGCTATGAAGGACCCTGATATACGGAGCAAAGGAGGCGAGTCAGCAAAGTTCATCGGGAACGCCTCGCAGTGCATAGTCTCTATGCAGAAGGATGAGCGCCAGCGGATGCTCTCCGTAGGAGGAATCGACGAGCTCAGCGTCCTCAAGTACAGTCTGCCGTTCCTCTCGGCCACGTTCAAGTGCGATGTCGAAGCCTACCCTGGCGAATCCCCGTCCTTCGATCCAAAGAGGAAGGCAGGTCAGGCAACCCCAATGCGCCCTGCTATTTACGTAGAGGGCAAAACATGCTCACCTTCGATCTGAAGAAGCAGGCAGTAGATGATGCGAGGTACCTCCTCAACAGGGGGTATAGCAGGAAATCAGCCGTCAGGTTCGTGGGGGATCGGTTTGCCCTGGGAAAGCCGGAGCGGTTGGCGCTCTACAGGTGCGTTCACTCCGAAGAAGAGTCAAGCAGGCGCTCAAGCAAGCTGGTCGAGCCGGAGAGGATCCGTGGCAGGGCGCTGGTCGTGGATGGATTCAATATCCTCTGGACGGTATACTGGGCGATCCACGGGCACCCATTATTCATGTGCGACGACTCGTTCATCAGAGACATCACTGTGGCGAGAGGGCGCCCGTCGGTTGAGAAGGCGGAGTCGGTGTTCAATCCACTGGCTTCGGCACTCCTCGGTCTCTGCCCTTCTAGCGTAACCATTGTTTACGATGGTCAGATCAGCAATAGCGGAGTAGTCTCATCTTACGTGGATAGGCACCTTAAGTCGACAGGAGTCAACAGCCGCTCGTTCACGTCCCGCACTGCTGACCTTGAAATCATCAAGACAGAAGGCGTGGTCTGCTCCAGTGATTCGGTCATTATCGACAAATGCAGGGAGGCTTTTGATTTGGCCGGATTCGTAGTCGTCGGGATTCTCGGGGTGCACCCAACAAAAATATAAATAATACACTGGGTATCTGCATTTCAGTCCGGTTGAAAGGGTTCGTGGCGCAGACTGGACAGCGCGGCGGCCTCCTAAGTCGTAGGTCGGGAGTTCAAATCTCCCCGAACCCGCCATCTCCACTTAATATCTGGCACATCGAACTCGCTTCAAAAAGCGCGCCTTCTTAATCTCCCGCTCAATCCCTTTTTATCCCAACCATAAGCAGGCTTGCGTGCCCGTCGATGACCTTGTCGTATGACTCGAGCCTTAACGAAAGGA
This sequence comes from uncultured Nitrososphaerota archaeon, assembly GCA_964634735.1. Classification (GTDB taxonomy): domain Archaea; phylum Thermoproteota; class Methanomethylicia; order Methanomethylicales; family Methanomethylicaceae; genus Methanomethylicus. The sequence goes on along the minus strand of CAZWMA010000007.1, from coordinate 47,817 downwards.
CGCTAAGTATTGGCAGGAGTATGGTCGACAGGATTTCGGTCACTCTCCTCTTACCCGAATTCTTGCCTGCAAACTCCTTTGGCCAGACCTTGAGGTCCCTGTACCACAGCTTCATCAACTTGCCCGATGCCGCAGACGTATAGTAGAAATATTCTTCGATATCAAAGCCCTGTGCGCGGAGCTTCGCTTCAAGACCCTCCCTAGTGAAGTGCCTGCGGTGTCCGATGATGTTATCGAAGTCCTCCCCGAACCAGTGCGGATAGTAAGGCGTTGGCACAGAGACCACGAACCTCCCCCCCTGGCGCAGAACCCTCCACGCCGCTCTTATTGCTGCTCGGTCGTCGTCAACATGTTCAAGTACGTCAATCAGAAGGATCTGTCCGATGCTGCCGTCTTTTATCGTAGCGAGCGTTTGGGCATCATCCTTGCCGGCGGTCAAATACTTCTCGATTCTCAGCACCTTTATGTTGTTCTTCATTGCCTCGTGCTCTGCTTCGGTATACGCCAATGCCAATATCGGCGTGTTGAAGTAGGGGGCAAGCTCGATTGAAAACCACCCGTCGGCAGCACCAGCTTCAATTGTCGGGACCCCTTTCATGAACGCGCTCTTTATCGCTGCTATCCTGGGCACAGCATGGAGGTCTGGAGCCCTGTTTATCATGCTCTTGAGCTCGGACGGTCTAGAGATCGCCTTGATGATGAGCTTATTCGTCGCTGCCCACGTATGCCTGAATGACCTGTTGATAAATGGCACCACCGAGTGTTGATAATCAACCTTCGTTAAACGCCATTATTAACTGTTGTCAGTCGAGCGTAGCGCGATTACAAATTGCTTCCTCTTCGTAAGGATATATATGGCGCAAAACGAATAATGATGAATGTTGCGCCATCACTCCTGAACTTAAGCGGGCTGTCGGCCATGGAACGGAAACTCTGTTTAAAGGTCAACCGATCATCAGGCGAATTGATGAAACGTGCCTTATCGAAAGCCGCCATCTTCGACAACTCTCGCCGCATCGCCTCTACATGTCAAAGCCTGCTGCTGCCCATCCTTGTTGAGCCGCCTAGCAGCCTCCAAGCGGAGCTAGCAGATATCGGGCTGTTTGAGGTCCTCGACAGCGATCTGCCCAAGCCCCAGCCTTCAAGGCCAACCCTGAGGCGGTTACTCGATGGCGAGGTTCCCCTTGGCCTGATTAGCCTGATCCCCAAATCCTTTGATGTGCTCGGAGACCTCATCCTCCTAGAGCCGGTCTCCGACAGCCTCCTTCCGTACATCAACAGCATCGGCAACGCCCTGCTAAAACTTAACAAAAGCGCGCATACGGTCCTCCTTAAAACAGGCAAGGTAGACGGCATCTTCCGGGTACCCTCTTATACATTCGTTGCTGGCGTGGACAAGCGCGAAACGACTAGCACTGAATACGGGGTCAGGTTGAACATCGACGTTTCCAAGGTCTACTTCTCTCCCCGGCTTGGGAGCGAGAGGAACAGGGTTGCGTCGCTCGTAAAAGACGGCGAGACCATTGTGGATATGTTCGCTGGGGTCGGGCCATTTTCGGTGCTTATCGCAAAGCGTCATGCCGTCAAGGTCTTCTCGATTGACATCAACCCAAGCGCCGTGATCCTCCTAAATAAGAACATCTCAACAAATAAGCTCAAGGGCGAGATCGTTCCGATGCTTGGCGACGCGAGGTCGCTCTCCACCAAGTTGGCAGATGCTGCAGACCGGATAATCATGAACCTTCCCGGGACCGCCATTGATTTTTTGGATGCCGCCTTTGGGATGCTGAAGGCAAGCGGGGGGATGGTGCATCTCTACGTCTTTGCATCGGGGGATCCGGTGTTGGAATCAACAGCAATGCTCGACGCCAAGGCAAAGCCGTTAGGAATGCCTTATGCGATCGAATGTATCCGGGTCGTCAAGGAAGTTGCCCCTAAGGAGTATCAGATCGCACTCGATATCAGGGTAAATTGTAAAAAGGGAGCAAAAAAGTAAAATTACACGCAATTATTTGTTAAAACATACTCTTATTAAGAATAATGGACGCAATAATAATCGACGCTTTAAAGCAGAAAGTGGTTGACATGAGTGCTGAACAAAAGCGCATACTGATTATCGATGATGACGAAGACATATTGGAGACCCTCCAGTCCCTCCTGAAGAAGAAGGGGTTTGACGCTGTTACTGCAAACTCCGGCAGTGCCGCGATTAAAAAGGCGGCGAGCGAACCCATTAACCTGGCACTCATCGACATCGTGCTTCCAGACATCGAGGGCACGCAGTTGTTACGGAAGCTGAAGCCGACTGTCCCAAAGATGCGCAAGATCATCCTCACAGGCCACGCGACCTTGGACAATGCCGTAAACGCAGTCAATTTGGGGGCAGATGCATACCTGATGAAGCCTGTCAATCCAAAGGAGCTCTTAAGGATTATTGAAGAGCAGCTCGTCCTGCAAAGGGAAGAGACCGTGATGACCCAAGAGAAGATATCCTCGTTTGTCGAAACGAGGGTGAAACAGTTGGAAGAAGAAAATAAAAAGTAGTAGGGATGGCTTGGTGCAAACAATCAAAACGTGGGGTCATAAGCAGTCCTTTGCGTCGGAGGCATGTTACGGATGAGCGACTTTGTCGAGCGCGCAAGCCAGTACGCCAATAAGGTTGAGCTCGAGCGGTTCGTTACGCGTAGCCTACGGGATATTTTTGGCGAACCTGCCGCTTCATCTATAATCTATAACTTGGGCGGATCGGATGTCCTTAGGGACCCAAAGACGCTGAAATCCAAGATGGAAGCTGTCTTTGGGATAGGTGCGAACCTCATCCTCCTTCAGATACTCCGGAATCTGGAGTCATCATCCAAGTTAAGAAAGCGCGGTGTATGAGAAAGCTGCGCTAGATTCTTTTTACATCGATCCTGATCTTAGCTACCGCATTCGGATCTTTCAGTTTCGCGACAAGCCGCCTATCCATGTCCTTCGACGCTTTGTCCGCGGCTACCATCAACGTGCGGTCGCAGACGAAACGGCTCTTCCTCACAACCATATCTGTCCGGTTGCTGAACGCCAGCATCGGGTGCCCCCTTCCGGTAATCTTCTCAGAAAATCCTCCCGCTTCGATGGTGAGCGTAATCTCGGCATCCTCATCCCTTGCTATAATCTTGATGTCCTCAGGCAGTTCCGAGATGCCTATGCTGCTCCTTGTCGCAACTATGCAGTCAGCGACGCTTGACCTGATAGCATCTTTCGTAACCTCTATCGTGGTCGGGTGGAGCGCTGTGACCCTTGGATCGCCGTATGCAACGAACTCAACAGATGGCACTCTGAAGACCAACCCTTTTTTAGACGCACCTTGCATAAATCCTTTAGAGCTGCAGCTTTTTGACTACCTCTCAGGACTCAAGGCGGATGCTTGTCCAGAGTCTTTTGGAAGAAGGCGCAATAAGGACAAACGCCGTCAGGGAAGCCATGCTCGCCGTCCCCCGAGAGGAGTTCGTCCCGGAGCGCCTGCGCAACTCTGCTTACGACGACTCGCCCCTCTCCTCTTTGGAAGGCCAGACCATATCAGCACCACACATGGTCGCGATCATGTGTGAGATCCTTGAGCTAAAGCCCGGGATGAAGGTGCTTGAGGTAGGCGCTGGCACGGGATACCACGCCGCCGTCTGCTCCGAGATTGTCGCGCCAAAAAAAAGTGCCAACCCAGGGCGGGTCTATGCTATTGAAAGGGTGGCACGCCTTGCGAATTTTGCGACTGAGAACCTTGAACGGTGCGGCTATTCCGGGAACGTTGAAGTGATAGAGGGCGATGGCACTATGGGTTACCCTCCTGCCGCTCCATTCGACCGAATACTAGTCACGGCAGCCGCCCCATCGGTGCCGCCGCCTCTGAAGATGCAGCTGAAGGACAGTGGGATAATGGCGATTCCTGTGGGGGACGTATATTCCATCCAAACCCTCATAAAACTGCACCGTTCAGGTGACTCGTTCGAAGAGCTGCCGTGTGGAGGTTGCGTATTCGTGCCCTTGAAAGGCAGATACGGGTGGAATCTTTAGTGCAACCCCTCGGGGTCCCCTGCCAATCTCCTTCAGAACCACTTCTCTAAATTCGGCTGCTTCTTCTGTTCCTTCAGCGTCGCATTGACCCTGCTTAGCGCCGCATCCACTCTTTCAGGCGAGAACTCGAATGAATCGACCAGAACTTTCTTTACCCCATCGACATTGATTTGCCCCCACTCTAGCTTGTAATCCGATGTTACGCTGGGGTTCAGAAAGATCTCCCTGATCGCATCATAATCGAAGTCCTCTTCCGGTTTTACAATCCCCTTCTCAACAGCCGCTTCGAAGCTATTCGAATCCTTGATTATCTTGAGCGCCTTCTTTGGGCCGATACCCTCAAAGCCATCCGGGTTGAAGTCCGTGCCGAGCAGTATTCCCACGTCGATGAGCTGCTCCCTTGTGAGCGAGAGCTCGGCTAGGACCTCCTCCATCTTCACCATCTCTGGCTCGATATTGATATAAATCGGCTTACCGGGCAGCTTCCTCCTTCCAGTTATCGCAAAGTTTCTTATGAGCCGCGGAGCTCCGAAGAGCAGGGAGTCGTAATCTTGGCTGACCGTCGCCCACGCATCCCCCTTCCTCGACATGTATGCCGCTTGCGCCTCCCCCTCTGAAGGCGCCTGCACCGATGGTACTCCCATGACCTCCAGGAGTTGCTTGGCCTGTTCTACCATCTGCTTGGTGAGCTTCGACGTCGCCTGCGCATGCCGCCTTGCCCCCTCGATGTCGCCCCTCTCAACGGCAAGTTTGTATTCCTCTTTGGCCTTCTCCTTGACCTCGACGCGCCTGGCAATCTCAGACGACTTGAGCTCGGGCGGCTTGCCGTCGAAGACATAAGCCGGTCTGATTCCCGCCTCAAGCAGATTCACTGTTCTGTAGAATACCCCGGACAGGTGGCTCGTCACCCTCCCTTTGCTGTCTTGGAGCGGCGTCCCGTCCGGTTGCCTTATTATGGCTAAAAACTGGTAAAGCGCGTTGTAGCCGTCAATGCTTACAACACGATCCCTTATGCTCTCAAACTGGATAGGGGTCTTGGCCACGAGATCCCTGAAGTTAACTCCCATGTTTCACGCCTATCCTCCTTGGCGTTGCCTGGGTTTCATGACCGTGACCGATCTGCCCTTCTTGAGCATTGCCACATTTACCTTTCCTCTCATCTCAAGCTCCATAAGGGTCTTGTTCAGCTCGGTCATCGATATCTCTTTTAGCATTGCTTTGAGCATCTCGAGCAGTTCATCATCCCTCAAGGTTCCCTGCCTCTTTGCCAGAAGGTCGAGGATTATCAAATCCAGCGACTCTGTCCTCCACGACATGCCGTTGTCAGATACCATCTTCTATTCACCTGCCCACTAGACGAAGTTGATCAGAGGCTGCTTGCCCCTCAGCGTCTGCTTGCTCCTCTCCTCCCAAGCCTTGTAGTACTTCTTCATATCCTCATTGACGGTAGGCCGAATCTTGCCCTTTGCTGTAGCAAAGTGCTTCATCGCGACCTCTTTTGCATCCGAGTCCTCCCTCAGCGCCATGAGGCCCGCTTCCCTGCATACGGCTTCGATGTCCGAGCCGGCATATCCATCCGTCTCCGAAGCCATCCTGTCCAGGTCCACGTCCTTCGCCAGTGGCATGTCCTTCGTGTGGATCTTGTAGATCTGGATGCGGGTTCCCTTGTCAGGCTCTGGGATGTAGAGCAGACGATCGAACCTCCCCGGGCGCATGAGCGCGGGGTCGATTATGTCCGGTCGGTTCGTCGCACCAACTATGACGACGTTCTCCAACCCTATCAGCCCGTCCATCTCCGTCAGGAGCTGGCTGATTACCCTCTCCGTCACCATCGAATCGTTGCTGCCTCCTGCGCCCCTCAACGGAGCGATTGAATCGATCTCGTCAAAGAATATTATGACCGGGGCGGCAGTCCTCGCCTTCCTGAATACCTCCCTTATTGCCCTCTCAGATTCACCGACCCACTTGCTGAATATCTCGGGTCCCTTGATCGTTATAAAGTTGGACTCGCTCTCGTTCGCAACAGCCTTCGCGAGCAGCGTCTTGCCGCAGCCCGGCGGCCCGTACAGCAGCACGCCCTTCGGCGGCTTAATCCCAAGCCTCCTGAACCTATCCGCATACTTAAGCGGCCACTCTATCGCCTCGACCAGCTCCTGCTTGACGCTCTCGAGGCCGCCAATATCCTCCCACTTGACATTCGGGATCTCGACATAGACCTCCCTCAGCTCGCTTGGCGTAACCTCCCTGAACGCATTCATGAAGTCTCCCATTATGATTTCGAGCTTCTCTAGTATCTCCTCCGGAACCTTCTCCTGCTGAAGGTCGATCTGCGGCAGGTATCTCCTGAGCGACTTCATCGCAGACTCCCTGCCGAGCGCAGCCACGTCTGCCCCTACGAAGCCGTGCGTTATGCTGGCGAGCTTCCTGAGGTCCACGTCCTTCGCCAGCGGCATATTCCGGGTATGGATCTGGAGTATCTCGTACCTGCCCATCGTGTCGGGGACCCCGATCTCAATTTCGCGGTCGAACCTGCCTGGTCTCCTAAGTGCCGGGTCAAGGGCATTCTGCCTATTGGTTGCGCCTATCACTATGACATCGCCGCGCGCCTCCAGCCCATCCAGCAGCGCAAGGAGCTGCGCGACGACCCTCTTCTCGACCTCGCCAGTGACCTCCTCCCTCTTTGGCGCTATCGCATCGAGCTCATCTATGAATATTATTGCAGGGGCATGCTGCTTTCCCTCATCAAAGAACTCCCTCAGCTTCTGCTCCGACTCGCCGTAGAACTTGCTCATTATCTCCGGGCCGTTTATCGCTATGAAGTAAGCCTCCGTCTCGTTCGCGACAGCCTTCGCGAGCAGCGTCTTGCCGCAGCCCGGCGGCCCGTACAGCAGCACGCCCTTCGGCGGGTCTATGCCCAACCGCTTGAAGAGCTCGGGGTGCTTGAGCGGCAGCTCCACCATCTCCCTGACCTTCTCAATGGCATCCCTGAGTCCACCAACGTCCTCGTAGGTTACCCGGGGAACCTTTGCCGCCTCCGCTGGCTTCTCCATAATGGCAAGGTTGGTGTCCTCGTTGACCATCACTATCCCCGAGGGCTTCGTTGAGATTACCGAAAAGGGGATCGCCTGCCCTAGAACCGGAATTAGGACATTATCGCCCTCGACTAGCGGCGTATCAGTGAGCCTCCTCTTGACGAAGCTTATGAATCCCGAGTCGACAGGTATCGGGAAAGAGAGCGGCGCAAGCTTGACAAGTGTGGCAACCTTTGACTCTGCCTTCCTGAGCGCTAGCTTCTCGCCTATGCCCATTCCCGCGTTCTTCCGGATCAGGCCGTCCATCCTTATGATGTCCATGCCCTGGTCTTCAGTGTATGCGGGCCAGACGATGGCAGCGGTCTTCCTCTTGCCCTCTATCTCTATGATGTCGCCAACGCTGACTCCGATAGCCTTCATCGCATCAGAATCGATCCTGACTTTGCCCCTTCCAACATCTCGCTGTTTGGATTCGGCAACCCTGAGTACGATCTCTCCACCCTTTCCTTCCATGTTATGCACCACTGGTTAGATGGTTAAAATGACATATGTTAATGCTAAGAATGCAGAAATAAAGCTTTTTGATAAAAAAAAGATTATCCGGGCAGTGTCTGGACTATCTCGACATCGACTTGCCCAACGCCCTTAACCTTGGCAAAGGCGTCCTCTATCGGCTGCGTTCCGCCTGCATAGTCGCCGGGCATCACAACGAATGCCTTGAGCGCCTTCAGGCCAAACGCAATCTCTTCCTCGTCGAACTTGTGGATGAAGAGGTTCTTCCCTCCTTTTGGAAGAGCTTTCGTAAGGCTGGCCTTCAGCTTCTCAAGCTTCACCCCATCGTCCTCAGGAAGAATCTTAATTACCGCTAATAGTCTGGACATTTATATCCCTCTATTTTATGGCCCTGCGAATCCGCACTTCGGGCACTTGTAGTTGTTGACAAGGTCCCTGCACTTCCTGCAGCGCCAGAAGACAACCTCGCCGCAGCTTGGGCATGGCAGCTTCACACCTTTCTGGTCCGGCAGGATCGGTTCCTTGCACGAGACGCACACTGGTAAACTTAATTCGCTCATCAATAATCACCGAAGTTGAGAGGTTAAACCGGAAGCTAATATATAAATCCTATCCAAATCGCCAATAAACCGCCACCAAGCTCGCAGATTCTTACATGTCTCAAGACCACCCTGCCGGTTCAATCTTATTCCCACACGTGCACCGCCTGAATCGGTGCCCGAATTAGCGCTCAAATATCGACCTCATTAGTGGAAGCACCGCGTACCTTACAAGCTTAGATTTGATAACCTTGCTAACTGTTGACCCCTGCAAGTCCATATCGTCCCCTGCCACCGCATTCAATAGGTCAAGCCTGCTTATCTCCTCAAGCGCGTCCTCCATTTCATCGCTGTGCATGTTCCTGTAGATTCTCGCCGCCATCTTCATGATTGCGAATTCCCTGCCGTAAGTCCTCCGCCATTCATCATCGAACGCGCCGAGCGACCTTCTATGGAGCGCCGCCTCCGCCGCCACCTTCCCCCCGATTTTAGCGATGGCACCTCCGATTGCGACTCCGCCCCCAGTGGTCGGCTTCACAAAACCGCCCGCGTCCCCAACCACCAGCATGTTGCCGCTCACCGTCCTCGACAGCGGTCCGCTAACGACGACCTTTCCGAAGAGTGGCTCTGAACATTTCGAATCCCCGACAATCTTTTTGATATTTTCGTCCTTTTGCACTAGCGCCCTCAGAAGCTGGAGCGGGACCCCTTCATTGGATGCCAGGCCAACCCTAACCGCGCCCTTCCGGGGAACGACCCATGCGAAGAACCCCTTTGCAAACCTGCTGGCATGGAATTCTACCATGTCGAGTTCCGCTGCTTCCACGTCAAAGTCCAGCTGGGCTGCATGTATCGACCGCGGGACCTCAAACCCCGCCCTCCTAGCAACCCTCGCCTTCGTACCCTCCGCAATTACAAGCACCTTGCACTCCATCTTGTCGGTGTATTTAGCACCGAATTCAACCTCGGCGCCTGCACCTTGGGCAATTTTGAGAAGCTCTTCATCGAATTGGGGGCGGTCGATTACGTACGCCTTCGCCTTGTCGATTTTGACGCTATATCGCTTGCCGCTGGGCGAGAAAACCTTCGCCCCTCTTATCTCGTTGAGGATCGCCTTGCTGTCCTTTACCATGGACAGAACGCCTGTCGTGCTGACGACCCCAGCACAGTGGTCAGGGTGCCCGACCTCCTTATCCTCCTCCAGTATCTTTACCTTGGCACCTTGCATCGCTGCCTCTGCTCCTGCAGCAAGACCGGCAGGGCCCCCGCCAACGACAATGACATCGTACAACCCTATTTTCCTCGATACCTTTTTTATATCCCTCCGCATTAAAAAAAATTTGTGTAGGGCGATGGACTTCAACTTCAAGCAAGCGATTATCGTCAGGCAGGACCTCAAGATGAGCAAAGGCAAGATCGCTGCCCAAGCCGGGCACGCCGCAGTCTCTTCCTACGTGAATGCCAAGAGACGCAAGCCTGATTGGGCTGAATCATGGCTGCACGAGGGCCAGAAGAAGGTCGCCCTGAAAGTAGACTCTTTGGACGCACTCCTCGAGATGAAGAAGGAGGCAGACCTCGACTCGTTGCCGAACGCGATTATTGAGGATGCCGGATTGACCGAGATCGAGCCGGGCACCGTAACCTGTCTTGGAATAGGCCCGGCGCCGTCTAGTTGCATTGACCGCATCGCAGGAAGGCTAAAGCTGCTTTAAACTGGTGCCTTCCATGCCGCTATTCAAGACCCGGTCGAAGTTCGAAGAGGACATCGGAATGCATTACTACTCGTCTGACCGGAAGGCTCTCGATGGGACACTCCGCCAGAGTCCCGGGGACTTTACCGTCAACGAGATCATTCTCGAGGGGTTGGAGGCAGGGCCAGAGCTCAAGTCGCTTGACCGCGGGCAGGGAGGCTATACCTTGGCCGTGCTCAAGAAGGTCTCAAGGGACCAGCTCTCCGTGGCTTCTTTCCTGTCATCCAGGCTCGGCGCGCAGATAGGCTTCTCGGGCATAAAGGACCGGCAGGCCACCACCTACCAGCTCGTCTCGATTGCCCGGCACCTCGAGCTGACCGACATCCCATCTGACCTTCATGATCTTGAGTTGCGCATCGTGGGGTACTCAAAGTGGCCGATACAGCCGGGCGACCTGAAGGGAAACCGCTTCACGATTGCAATAAGGTCCATCCCTTGCCCATTGCCAGAGGGCGCATCGGAGCCCGTGGAGTGGGTTTTGAACTACTATGGGCACCAGCGCTTCGGGACTGCCCGCCCGAACACCCACAAAGTGGGGCGCCTCTTGGTCCACAGGGATTTCGAAGGGGCGGTGCGCGAGTTTCTGACAACCGGATATCCAGGCGAGCCCAATGCTGCCCGCGATGCGCGGTCAGAGCTGGCTGCAAGCTGGGACCTCCAGGCTGCTGCAAAATCCTTTCCGGCATCCCTATCGTTTGAGCGCCAGATGATTGAGAGGCTTTCAGGGTCCCCATCTGACTATGAGGGGTGCTTCCACTCCTTATCCCCGACGCTGCAGCGCCTATTCGTCGACGCCTACCAGTCGTACCTCTTCAATCTCGCGCTCTCTCAGAGGCACTCGCAGTACGGCGTTGAAACAGTAACGAACGGCGATTTCGTAGCGCCGCTGGACAAGTGGGGGTCGCCATCCCGGCCCATCAGGTGCAACCCGTCAAACATCTCAACCCTGCGCGCGATGATCAAGGCTAAGCGGGCGATTGTGCTGGTAAGAGTGATCGGCGAGAAGAGCGACTTCGGGGGAACCGAGGGTGGCATCTACGCTGAAATCTTGGAGAACGAAGGCATTATAATCGGCGACTTCCGCAGCGTGCTTGGGATAAACTTCGATGGGACGCTCAGGGCTGCCACATTCTCGCCTATCAACTACGCAACCTTGGACGATGGACCCGATGAGATGAACAGCGGGATGTGCAAACTGCGGATTAGGATGACTTTGCCAAAGAGCTGCTACGCCACTGTGCTACTGAGGGAATTGATGCGCCCGGTCGACCCATTGCTATCTGGATTCTAACGGGCGAATGAAGAAAAGGGAAGCCGTGTCAACTATGGCAGCAGCCTGTCTGGTGTCCTCGGGAAGATGACCGCCTCCTTGATGTTGGGAAGATCGAGGAGCTGCATGGTTATCCTCTCGATTCCGATGTTGAAACCGCCGTGGGTCGGAGCCCCGTACTTGAAGAACTCTGTGAACCACTGAACGCCCAACGGGCTCAATCCCTTCTCCTTCACCTGAGCCATTATCCTCTCGTACCTGTTCTCCCTCTGCCCTCCGGAGCTCAGCTCTAGCCCCTTGAATACCATGTCTACGCTCCTTGCCCACGTCGGGTCGTCTTCAACCTTCATGACGTAGAATGGCTTTACCTTGAACGGGAACCTGTTTACGAAGAAGAAGTCGGATTTGTGCCTCTCCTTGACGTACTGCGAGAGCAGCGCCTCCGCCTCCCTGTCATAGTCCTCGCCATACTCTACCTTCTTTCCCATCTCGCCAAGTATCTGGTATACGTCCGGGAACCTGATCTCTGGGAACGGCGCCGTCGGGACCTCCACCTGCTTGCCGAGGGCCTCCAGTTCTTCCCTGCAGTCCTCCTTTACCTTACTCAGCCCAGCCTGGACGAGCGCCTCCTCCACCCTCATTACCTCCTGCTCATCCTTTATGAACCCCAATTCGACAGCGCAACCCCTGTGCTCGCAGAGGTGCCGTGGTGTGTGGCTCAACTCAGCCCGCCAGCTTGGGCCGAGGTCGTATATCCTGTCCATGCCCGAGATCACCGCCAGCTGCCTGTGGAGCTGAGGGTCCTGCCTAAGGAACGCGCTCTTGTTGAAGTAGACCACCGGGAATACCTCTGCGCCGCTCTCGGATGCCGCACCCATCAGGCAAGGCGTGAATACCTGCCTGAAGCCTTCGCTTGCAAGGTAATTCTGGAACCCCTCGACGAGCTTCGACTGGACATTGAAGACCGCCATTACCTCGGGTCTCCTGATGTCCAGCACCCTGAAGTCGAGCCGCGTGTCGAGGTTGGACTCGATGCTGCCTGAGACCGACATCGGGACCGCCTGGACTATTTTGTTGAGTATCTCTATCCTTGCAGGGGATAACTCCCTTCCCTTCGGGGCGATCTTTGTGGGCTTGATTGTCCCGGTGACTGCAATGACGTCCTCCTCCCTGAGCGAGTTTGCGATCGCTATGAGCGCATCGTCGGTAACTCCCTTCTTTAGCGTAATCTGTATCTGCCCTTCCCTATCCCTGAGCACAATGAACTTGAGCTTGCCAAGGTCCCTGAGCTTGTGAACCCATCCGGCTACGGTAACCTGCTTCTCCGCATCCTCCGGCATGACCTGCGACGTGTAGTGTGTCCTCTGAGTCATCTTGCATACCTTTGAAAAGAGATAATTCCTGAACTCTAAAAAGCTTATCGCGAAATAGCGCTCACTCGTAGACCAGGTGGATGACCTCTCCGGTCAGTATCTTTATCGCATCTTCGGCCGATCTCTGGTCCAACGGCATCTTGCGCTGGTCAGACCTGGGCATCCTTATCGTGCTCTCCCAGCTCCCATCAGGCAGCCACACGGTGTTCGCCCCCATAACCCTTGCAGGGGTCACGATCTGCTCGAGCAGCTTCTTAATGCTCGAGGTCTTCTCGATTATCCTGACGCTCATCCTCCTCTCATCGCTGAGCTGCTTGCTTACCTTCTGTAGCAGAGGCCTGTTTGCGTTAGATCCCCCGCTGACCATGATGACCATCATCTTGGGCAGCTTCACTGTCCTATGGATGACGTAATCCTTCAGCCCCGGGTTCTTTGCTTCGTAATCCAAAAACCACTTTGAGACCTCCACATCCGCCTCTGTCACCTCGCCCTTGTCCAGTTTCTCTTGGCATCTTGGGCAGAGGACGCCGCTCTTCGCGCAGAAGTAACAGATTGGGGTCTTCATTTTTTTTCCTCATTTGGTTTTGTTCAGTCTTATCGCTATTGAACTTGCCCTCTTTATGCCGGTGCCTTCCTTGAGCGGTACCTCGTCTGTGCCTATGCCTATCTCTTTTACCAACGCCTGGGGCATGAACTTGTTCCGCACGATCTCCGCTACGTCGACTGCCTTGTTGATCGACATGCCCCTTGCCTTTATGAGCACCTCGTCCGCTCCCTCGTGGAACGCCGTCAGGCAAGCCAGAACATAATTCATCGGCGGTTTTTTCCCGACGAATATTGCGTTCTCTTGCTGCATTCCTAATCCCTCGGCATCTCTAAAAGGGCTAACGAGTCTACCAAATTCTTGAATAAATATATTGTGGTAATGTCTTGCAAAATAATACCGATTTCTTCAAAGCATTTTCTTATATTACTTCCTTGACCGTGTCCACGCATCTTCTACTACTGCCCATCAGCACTTGCCTTTTGTAACACATTATTCAGAAAACGTTAAATTGTCATTTACAAAAGTAAAGTTAAAGAGCGTGTTTGTAAATGTCCGAGTCCCCTCCGCTCACCGACCGGCAGATGCAGCTACTGCGTATGCTTTACAAGATAAGCAACAGCACAAACGTCTTCACGGTCAAGAAGACCCAGGGGGACCTCGCACGCGACCTGAACCTGACGCGCCAGGCATTGAACATCCACCTGAGGAGGCTCCGCGAGGAGAGCCTCATAAGGACCGGCAGGGGCTTCATCGACCTGACCGAGAAGGCGCTCATCACGCTTGGCGTCGGGAGCGCCGAGGCATTCGTTTTCCTCAAGATTCAGCCGCTGAAGCGCGAGCACGTGTATGAGATGGTGCGCCAGCTCCCCGCTTCCAACGTCTTCCGGGTCACCGGTGAGATCGACCTCGTTGCGCAGGTCCCGCAGTCAAGGCTGAACCTCTTCCTGGAGCAGGTGTCGAACATAGACGGCGTCGTCTCGACGTCCTCCCACGTCGTCATATCGATAATCAAGTAGAATTTTGAACATTCCGCGGTCTAAAGCAAGGAAATATTTATAACGCCGGTTGGGTTGTATGAAGAAAAACGGTGTATAGCTAATGCCTATCCAAGACCCTGAAAAGCAGCAATTAGCCCAGAAACACTTGCTTTACATTAAGGTATGTCGATCATGTGGCGCAAGGAATGCTGCGTCTGCAGTTAAATGCAGGCGTTGCCGTGGCGACGAGCTCCGGTGGAAGAGACGCGAACTTAAGCGTTAAACTTAATTAGCGTAGTTTTTTATCCTCCTTTTGTCCTTCTAGTATTACGGCATGGGCCCGTAGTCTAGTCTGGTTAGGACGTCGCCCTCACACGGCGAAGGTCCCCGGTTCAAGTCCGGGCGGGCCCACCATAAAAAAAAACAGTTGCGCAACGAGCGCGCAAATTCTCGTAGGGTTCAATCACTTTTCTTCACACTGCATCTCAACGTCGTTGATCTTTAGCTTTCTCAGCTTCCTTTGCGTAGGGACTCCGTTCCTGTCCCAATCCCTGACCTTGTAGTATGCTGGAAGCATCTCGGCAAGCTTGACAGCGCTTCTCACATTTCCACTCTCCAGTGGCTCCGTCGTTATCCTTGCCGGAAGCGAATCGTCATGGCTGCTGAGCCCCTCCCTCAGGTTGAAGAGCCGCTCCATGTTGAATGCCCTCTCGCCCATCTGGAGGAACCTGCCAACGGTCATTGGGAGGCCAGTTGCCATCCTCACTGCCGTTGCGTTCGGCAGCAGACCATCGATATTTATCGGGAGTATCCACGGCATCAGCCCCCTCAGGCCGCTGATGAGGTGCCGTCCATTGATCAGTGCGCTGCCTATGGTGCGCATTGGGCGGCTCGATGGATTGCGTTTGAAAAGCTGCTGTGGCAGGAGCGAGAACATTGAAAAGATGCAAAAACCGGATGAGGAAGCCGCGTCCATTAGATCTTGGAGGAAAGCAGTCAATTCAGGCTTCCCCTTGGTCGTGATTGGGTCAACCTTGACCGGACCCATCACTTCGAGGAGCACCATGTAGCCGCTGTTGAGGTGGCAAGCCCCCCTGTTGGAAGTTGCGTACCCCAATCCCATGCCCATGCTCAAACGCGGGTCGTACGAAGCCATCTCCAGACCCTTTGCGTGCACCGCATAGTCTTCGCCGCCGTATCTCTCCGCAAGGCGCTTCACTCCCTCGCCAAGCTCTGCAGCAGAGCCCCTTCTGTAGGCAATATCACTTATGACCCCATCTATGCCATCGAAATCGCCGAATCTCAAGCCAAAATCCTTGATACCCCTCTCGCGGAGCTCCATCGCGAATGATATCGTTCCTCCAAGGGACATCGTGTCCATGCCCAGCCTGTTTGCTTCATAGCTCCACTTGCTGATTAGCTTCAGGTCATCGTTCTCGATATTCGACCCCATGAGGCCGATAGTCTCGAATTCTGGTCCCCTTACCTCCTTGCCCTCCACCAGGACCCTCCTCTCGCAGCGGATGGGGCAGCCTGCACAACCTGATCTGCGCACCATGTGTTCCTCAGTGAGCACCTTTCCGGATATCTTGCTCGCGCCTTCGAACGTGCCTCTGCTGAAGTTCCTCGTTGGGAGGATGCCTGCGGTGCTGCACTCGTCCACAAGGTATCCGGTCCCGTACTTGCCAAGCATCGAGGTTGTAACAGGGTGAGCCGCTATGCGCTGGAACCACCCTCTGCAGAATTCGCCATACTCCTTCTTCGCATATATCGGGATCTCCATATTTCCCGACGCAACGATTGCCTTCAAGCGCTTTGATCCCATCACCGCCCCTACTCCGCACCTCCCCGCGATCCTCTCTCCCGAGACCGCGCACGCGTATCTCACAAGATTCTCGCCAGCTGGCCCTATCACAAGCGCAGCCAATCCCGGCGAGAGGCGGTCCTGCGTCTGATATGTGTCAAGCCCCCATAGCTTGCCCGCATCCCTTATCCTGATTTCGCCATCTTTTACCTCCAGAATGACGGGGCTATCCGCAGCGCCTTTTACCACGAGCCCCTCATAGCCCCCCCTCCTGAGCCTAATGCCGAGCAACCCCCCGCAATTAGACGAGGCTATGCCCCCAGTCAGGACATTCTTGAAGGTTACGTTGAACCGGCTAGTTGCAGGCGCCCCCGTCCCTGTCAGCGGGCCCACATTGACTATCATGACGTTCTTTGGCGAAAGAGGGTCTATCCCGGGCTTCATCTCATCGTAGAGTATCCTCGCTGCCAGTGCCTTCCCGCCGAGGTATCTCTCATAGTTCTCGTTCGAAATCTTGTAACCGCTGATCTCTGACCTCGATAAATCTACCAGCGCATATCTTGGGATCATGATGTGTGAGTTCCTTGCACCGATTTGGCTACATGCTACCCTGTTTCATTTTGAGAACGTTGCAAAGCTATGGCTTCTATTTGGCTATTTAATATTGCTGTGCATGCCTGTAGAGCGCCCAACCTCCCACTCCTCCAAGAGAAATCGACGCTCATACGCTGGAAGAGAGCGACCTCCGGGAGACCTTGAGGCCAATGCCCAAGATCAGACCCGGTTCTGGTCTCCCAATTGCCTAGATATACTCAATCGTGCTTGGAGGCTTGCCCGTCAGGTCGTAGAGGACCTTCACTACCGAAGGCAACTCCTTGAGTACCCTGTCCCTCATCGCCTCCAGCCTATCCCACGGCACCTTCGTCGGCTTCGCCGTCATCGCGTCCTTGGAGTCGACAGCCCTTATCACGACGATGTCGCCGAACTTCCTCTTCCCGCCTTCAACACCGGTCGCCTTGTCGCTGAGCAGGACTGCAAATGCCTGGAAGCTTCCGAGGTCAGACGTCCCCTCCTCGATTATCTCCGTCGCCTTCCGCACAACTGCCACCCTCTGTGGCGTTACCTCGCCGATTACCCTGAGAGAGAGCCCCGGTCCAGGGAAAGGTCTCCTTTGGTGCATCTCCGGAGGGAGTCCTAGCTTCTCGCCGACCTTCCTGACCTCGGGCTTGAAGAGCTCAACTAGCGGCTCGAGGAACTTGAACCCGTACTCTTTGGAGGACTCGATTCCGATCTGGTCGAGAACGTTATGCTGCGTCTTGACGCCGCCCTTCGTTTCGACCACGTCGGCTGCTATCGTGCCCTGGATGAAGTATTTCGCCCCCTCTGCCTTCGCTATCTGCGTCAGCGTCTCGTAGAACGTCTTCCTAAACGCCTTCCTCTTCTCCTCCGGGTCGGCGAGGCCTTTGAGAGCCTTGAAGAACGGGTCCTGAACCTTGTAGAGCTTGGCGTTCAGCCCCAAGCCCTTCAGCTTCTCCACGACATCCTCCGGTTCCCCTTCGCGCATCAAGCCATCGTCAAGGAAAGCCACAATTGCCCTCTTCCCCACTGCCTTGTGTGCCAGCATTGCGGAGACCGTGCTGTCGACCCCGCCTGACGTCGCGGCGAAAGCCTTCTCATTACCCAGCTCCTTCTTGAGCCACCTGACTTTCTCTTCTATGAATATATCTGGATCAAACGCCATGATTTCCCCTCAATTAACGACAGTCACTCTGCCCGCTCTCCTCTTAAATAGGGACCCGACACTCTAACGAATGGCTTATTTTAGCTTTGGTTTCTTCTTTATTGGTATTATGTTTATTATTTTAAAATACTCAAAATTTATTAACCCCTCCGATTTACTCGCCTTTTATGACGAGCACATTCCATACAGGCAGCAATGGCTCTGGACTGGAATCAAGCAGCTCCCTCGAGACTAGAGGATTCTGCGCAGTGCTCGTCAACGGAGAAACGAAGAGCAAGGATTCCTGCAACGTATCCGACTTCTGCAGCCTCATTGACAGCGCGTCGATGGGTTGGATCGACTATGTCGTAGACGATATGGTCGACGTCCCCGCGGCCGCATCTGCGCTCGGATTCAATGAGCAGCTCGTGGGCAACCTGCTCAAGAGCAGCCGCAGCGGTTATGAGGACAGCGGCAGCGAGCTTGGGATACTGCTCCCTGCCATAATCATTCACGGTTTCAACGTAAAGCTCAACCCCCTCATTATTTTAATGCGGGAGAACGTCATAGTTACGCTCCACAGCACCGAGGTCAAGCGCTTCTCGCGCGTAAGGCGGTACGCCGAGAACCTTATGCACAAGATGTCGCTCTCCATGCCCCAGAAGGACCGGATGACCGTCCTGCTCAACCGCATCATAGACGAGAACAACGCGAGGAACTTTGACTACCTCCGGGAGATCGAGGAGCAGGGCGACAAGATGAGCGAGGACCTCGCCGACCCGAGCACGCCCAGGAAGCAGCTCGGCCAGAAGATTTACCAGATGAAGCATGCCCTTATCATCTATCTCGGAGGGCTGTGGGCAACGGTCGATGCGCTCGACTCGCTACGCTATGGCGACGCCGACCTGATATCGGACGATCCGAAAGTGCTCAACAAGATAAGCGCACTGCTCTCGGAGGTCAACACCCAGATCGGCTTGGCAGAGCACCTGAGCGAAGTCCTGGCGAGCGGCTTGGAAGTTCTCCAGTCGATCTACAATAACCAACTGCAGGTGCTCAACAACAAGCTAGCATTCGTCGTCGCTTACTTGACGATAATTGGGACCGCCCTCCTAGTCCCCAACACGATAGCCACGATCGCCAGCAGCGGCATGTTCGGGTTCACGCAGAGCGATTCCGTGCCATATCTTGTGGTGCTTATCGCATCCACGTTAATCGCGACCCTCTCCGCTTGGTTTGCCGTGAAGAGGCTTGGGCTGCTTCCCAGAAGCCACGATATGTCCTGATCACTGCAGCCTTATCGTGCCCGCGACCCTGAGCTTCTGCCCCGAGAGGTACATCAGCACTGCCGTGTCGCCGCTCACATATGCCAGCTCCTTGTCCAGCGACAGCACGATGTTTGCCTTCCTCCAGTCGCCGGAGTCACTGGAACCCTCCACCCTCGCAGGCACGAACTGCATCCAGTGCCCCACATGCATCGCCATCCCCTGCTTGAGCTGCGTTGGCCAGTACTTCAGCAGTTCCGCACTGCACTCCAGCTTCTTCGCTGTCTTGACCGCAGGGTCATTCGAGAGCACCGTCCCGCGGTCGAGGTCGCCCACCTCAACGTTCTTCAGCGCCAGCCCGACCCTGTCCCCCTCAACAGACCACTCAAAGTCATCGTCATGCTTCTGTATTGACCTTACCTCTGCTACCTTGTCACCAGGAATAGCCTTCAGACCGTCATGCTTCCTTATCGCTCCTCGGGCAACCGTCCCCAGCGCGACCGTACCGACGCCCTTCACGCTGAACGCGTGGTCGACGACCGCTATGCCTGCCTTCACCTCCTTCGTTGGCTCTGATGCAGCCTTTGATGCATCGCCGAGCAGCCTCTCCCTCAGCAATCCCGAGTCGTCGGTGACGAACTCGTACCCCTCGACAAGCGTGCCCTTGATGAGAGGCATAACCTTCTCCTTTGTCAGGAAGTTCTTGAGAACAACGAACCCCTCCTTGATTCCCGCGCAATGGAGCATCAGCACGCACTCCCCGAACGCCGGAGATATCTCCTCGACGACCAGCACAGCCTTCTTTGCCATCGACGCCGCGTGGAAGAGTGGGGCGAGCCTCTCTGGATACTTCGAAGGCTCGATAAACGTGACGGTATCCTCACCCCTCTTCAGGTTGTAGAACGTGATCTCTGTGGACGTCCCCTTCTTACCCAGCCCGCTGCCGTAGCCAGCCAGCCCTATGACCGCAACATTTAGATTTCCCATAAATTCGAAGCTGCATCATTGCTAATAGGTTTTGCGCATCTGGATACGACCGACATCAGGCGTTCTGCGCAAGGATCTTCACGATCCTCTCATAACCCAGAGTCATGACGTGCATCCCTGCAATCCGTTCGGTCTTCCTGAGTTCCTTTATCATCGCTGAGAAGAACTCCGTGTTCACGCTGTCAACCATCTCCCTCTGCAGGTTATTGTCTGCCGCTGCTTCAGTCTTCTTCATCTTCTCCATGAACTCGTCTGGGACCGTTATGCCCGGAACATGCTTCCTGAGATACTCCGCAGTGGCGTAAGATTTGCAGGGGAAGATTCCGAGTATGACCGGCAACTTCAGCCTGGCCATCTCGCGGAGGAACGCCTTTGACCGCTCGATATCAAAGGTGGCTTGGGTTTGCATGAACTCGGCGCCGAGGATGACCTTCTTCTCGATCTTCATTATCTCCATCTCGATTGGCTCGGCGTTCGGGTTCCCCGTGATCCCCACGTGGAGTTCGACCTCACCTGATATCCTGTTCCCGGCGAGGTCCTTCCCCTCATCTACCATCAGCCTGACCGCCTTGACGAAGTGCGCAGTGTCGATATCGTAGACCGGCATCGCCCCTGGGTTATCCCCAAAAGTAGTGTGGTCCCCGCTCATTGTAAGGATGTTCCTTATCCCCAAGGCGGCTGCGCCAAGCAGGTCGGACTGGAGCGAGAGCCTGTTCCTGTCCCTGACAGTCATCTGGCAGATCGCCTCGACACCTGCCTTGTCCTGTATTAAGTGGGATGCTGCGAGGCTCGACATGTACGCCATTGCCCTCGGGTTGTCGGTCACGTTGCACGCGACAGTCCAATCCTTGAGCATCTTCGCTGTCTTCACAATGCTATCGGCGCTGGCAGTCTTGAGCGGCTCGACCTCCCCTGTAAAAACGAACCTGCCCTTCATGATTGCCTCCATAAGCTTGCTGTGTGTTGCCCTTGCCAGCGCAAACGCCCCCTACCTGATTGCCAGCTCCTGCGGTTTCGCCTTTGCGGACCTGTCCTTCGGCTCCCTGAACTTCTTGAACGCGCCAAGCCTGCCCTGCTTCTTCAGGTTGTTGTAGATTAGTACCCACGCGCAGTCGTTTTGATAGTTCCCGACTTCGCACTTCCCCTTGACCTGACCGCCGCAGGGGCCGTTCATCAGGCTTTTGGAGCATCTTACTGTGGGACATATCCCGCCCGTCTCTAGCAATATGCAATCGGCACACGCTCTGCACCTCTCGAAGTACCTGCCTATCCTCTCGGTCTTGCCGACGAAGAGCGTGTCAAGAGCCGGTATGACTGCCTTGTCCGCATACTCGGCTAGCGTCTGCGTCCCGGCGCCACATGCCATGCAGACGATGGCATCCGCCCTCTCAATGCGCTCCTTGTGCGCAGCGAGATCGCGCCTGTTGACCCTCACGTCACATGGGGACTCGACGACCGCGGAGCCAATTACCTTGGTCCCAAGCCTCTGGGTTATAGTCTTAACCTGTTCTTCTCCCCCGGTCTGGCAGCCCGTGGCGCAAGTCCCGCAGCCAATAATGAAGACCTTAGCATAGGAAGCAACCATCTTGTCGATCTCGTCGGGAGATTTCTGTTTCGTTATAATCAAATCAAATCCAGCTCACCGTGGCGGCTGTAATGAATGATGATGATTGTGAGCACATATATCTCTTTTCATGGAACTGTCTGCCCGAATGACTTGACCGTCTCATCTGGAGTTCCGAGCGATTGGTTACACTAAAGTCGTTACCTTTCCAAAATGAGTTAAGCTGCACATTTTTATCTGATGCTCTGCCACGTTTGATGTCGATTCCCTCTTGATGCCCTCCGAACTGTAAAAAAACTGTAAAAGGGCGTACTGTATACAACATGCTAAACAAAATACTAAAGCCTTAAGAAAATGTATACTTTTTCAAATGTATATACCCTACTTAGTTTACACTACCTATATATAGATAATATCACGCATGAATATCCAAGGAAAACATTAGGTGAAAAATAACATGAGAAAGAGTATAGCTCTATTCATAATGGCTACTCTATTGCTTCCAATGCTTACATTCGCAGTCCCAGTGAACGCCTCGACAGGCCACCCGTGGATCGGGTCATACATCGGCGGCACACTCCAGATTGCCACGACAAGCGTCGACGTGATGGCTGGCGACGCCTGGGTGCAGAAGATCGACGGCGCAACCCCGGCAATCGTCACAGACGGCAACCTCACGATCATCTTCGCGTACAATAGCACGCTCCTCGTTGACTTCTCGGGCGCCCAGTTCGACCTCGTCATGAGCAAGAACGGCTACTCGAATATGGACGAGGTGACGGCGGCGTACCTGCCAGGCGTGCCGGTCTCAGAGCTGAACCTACCGTTCCACGTGTATGCAGGCAACCCTGACTACTCGCTCGGGACGATAACGAACGGCTCAACGACCTACAAGATACTCACAGGGCCCATTCCGCTCGACATCACCAACGACTACCACTACATAAAGATCTACGACGGCACGTCCACATTGGTGGCGGCAGCAGGCATAATCAACATCCTCCCGGGTTTCGCGATAACTCCGGATCAAGGCGCGCCATGCACGACTGTGACGGTCAACGGCTACGCGGTGGGTTCTAACACGCTCTACAACTTCACATACGGCCACACCTTCGACTATGAGTTCATAGGGCAGAACACCTCCACTGCAGACGGCAAGCTCGTCTACACCTTCCAGATAGGTGACAAGGCAGACAACGACTGGGGCTCACCGGACTCCGACCCGATCCGCGTCTGGATAAACGCGAATGACAGCGTAACCGAACCGGAGTATTGGGTCCTCTTCTGGGAGTACCAGTCCTACTTCACCAACATGACCGTGACGCACGCCGGCGACACCAGCTATGCTGATGAGTTCAACAACGACACAATCGTCGAGATGCCGTTCCACTGCGGTGACGATGTCGTGCTCGAGGGCAGCTACTTCTGCGTGAGCTGCGGCTCCGTAACGATCGACATCGACGGGACCCCAGTAGCGACCGCCACCCTCAACGAGGACGGCAACTTCACAGCGGCATTCACAATACCTGCGATCTCCAACGGCAACCATGTGATTACAGTCAACGACTGCAGCAAGGACATGACCATCAATATCACGGTATACCCGACGCTGTTAGTGACGCCTGAGATTGGCCCGATCGGCACCACGGTCACGTTCAGCGCTTGCGGCTTCGCTGCGAACACCATGTACTACATCTACTGGTATGAGCATTGCTTCGAAGAAGAGATCTCTTACAACATAATCAACGCGACAACCGGCCCAGACGGCCAGTTCAACGTATCCACAAGCTACGTAGTCCCAACCATGATCGGCGGACCTCACCGCATCATTGCTTATGATGGTAACGATACATATCCAGGCGAGGAAGTGGATGGCTACCCCGACGCTTATGCGTGGACAATATTCACAGTGACCCCGACGATGTGGATCGACCCATCGACAATCTCTAACGACTGCACCACGTTCACTGTCTATGTAAACGGTCTGCCCGTTACCTGTGATAGTAGCGATCATTACGGCCCTGTCTACGAGCTGAACATCGACAACCAGTACTTCGCTGTCGGCGCTCCAGGGCGTGTCAGCCCGGACGCATGCGGCAACATGGAGATCACTCTGGTTGCTGCAGGCTTCAGGCCAGGGACGCACGTTGCATCGATCTACCTCCGCTGCCCAGATTTCACATATATTGACCTCGACGACCCCAACTACTATACGGAGATGGGTTGGGAGTACATGAGCGCCTACTACCTGCCGGGCGACATCGCACCGGTTGCATACGCTTGCTTCACAGTTGACCTCACCGGAGACCTGATCTCCGAGCAGCTCGCGAGCATGAACGCGATGCTCGTCAGCATCAACGGCTCCATGGCAACGGTCGCAACGGACCTCGGCCAGATGGCACTCGACATAGCCAACCTCGACGCCAGGATAACCGCGATCAATGACACAGTGGCTACGATATCCACCAACGTCGGGACCATACAGACCAGCCTATCCTCGATCGGCACAACAGTGACCTCCATAAGCAACGGGGTCGCAACGATACAGACCAGCCTCGGCACACTGAACGGCACAGTGACATCGATGAACGGCGACATCGCAACTATCAAGACCGACCTCGGCACAGTCAAGGCCAACGTAGCATCGGTCAAGGGCTTCCTGCCGGTCGACATGACCCCGGTGTGGATAGCAGTCGTCCTGTCGCTCATAGCGGCGATTGCGGCGATCTACTCGATAGTCGTCATCCGGAGCAAGATAGCGGCTTAAGCCGCTCCTTTCCCTTTTTTCTTTTTTTATATTCCAGTTTTAAACAGCGCAAACCCCTCAGAGGATACCTTATGTTTTTATCTAGCTTTCAGCAAAAGGCAGTCTGATCGATTATGCCATCAAGGAAAGCCATCATCATCGCAGCTGCACTAATGGCTGTAACCATAATCGCGGGAGTTGCCATTTCGTCTTACCAGAATATAGCTTTCCAATATGAGAAGTCGACAGTGACGGAGGTTCAGCTAAATGACTTTACAGTGCAGGACATTATCAGGCTGACTGCGGCGTTGCTGTTATTTCCCGCCGACGAAGGCCGGTCGCTCATGTCTGCCGCTACTTATCTGATCGATTCAATCAGCCTCAATGCCTCTGTTAGGATAATCAACAATGGGCTGTTGCCGGTATCAATTGATGGGTTCAAGTACAATCTATTCGCAAACGGGACACTTATCGGAAACGGCTCGTACTCCGGCTCGGTTACAGTCGCTCCAGGCACAAATGCGAGCATTATGATCGTCCAGGATATCGACTTTGATGCCATGTCAAACGCCACTGTCAGCACGATTGCGAACAATGGCACGCTAGGCATTACGGTAACCGGGCAAGCGCAGTCAGGGTTCTTCAACATCCCATTCGGCTACACGACGCAGGTGAACATTAAACAGGCTGTAAAGGATGCTGTCGTGGATTATTTGTCCGGTGATTAAAAATAATAGCCCCTTTTTTATGAGGGGCTATGCGCTTAATCGATGATTAAGCTGGGCATTTAGCTGAATACGCTGCCCGGTGGCGGCTGCAATTTCAGGGGGAATTGCTCCTTGAGCTTGAACTGATGCTCCGGGGGTATCATCCTCTCGTCATGCGAGAATGTTCCTTCTTTCCCCTCTACCATCTTCTTGATATCTTCAAGCGTAGTCGAGTTGCATATGCTGTCAACGCCGCCGTGGAGGTCAGTATAATCATCGTAAAGCTTCGGTCGTACTACGCTCACTATCTCTACAATCTTGCCGCTCCCCTGCGTGCATCTTTCATTCGATTCGGTGACGTCTATCTTCGCGGTTATGGTTCCGGCGATGTAGCATTTTCGCCATGCCACGAACTCGTAGGTCACTATCTCCGTGAGGTTGTGCTCCTGAATTGCCATATATATTACCTCTTGAAGTGATAGCGCGCGCAAAGATAAAAATCTAATCGCTCAGGGATCGCACGCCTGCACCCCATTGTCCCTCTCCAAGCAAATAACTCGATTCAGGGATTATAGGTCACTGGTAGCGCATCCAAAAAAAGGCGAAATGATGTGGTGCCCGAGGCCGGACTTGAACCAGCGACAATCCGGTCTTCAGCCGGATGCTCTCCCAGTCTGAGCTACTCAGGCATCGTCCACTTCCGTAAGATGTCCTAGGCGTATTATATATGTTTTTTTAAGCTGTGGGGTGCTGGCTTACGCTTTGAGCTCCTCGCTGCCCGCTCTAGTTTAGCTATTCTCGATTCACGCAATAATTAAGGCTTTCAAACGCCGCAACGAATAGCCCGGCATCTCCATTTTTATCATGCTTGAGGCGTGTTTCTTTTGCGCAGTTTCAGGAGAACAATTGCAGAAGCTCCCGTTATTGCTATCAGCGAAAACGCAATAATGCAGACGTTCCCGAGTTGCACCGCTGAATATGTTGCCGAGATTGGTGAGAAGTATGCCCTTTCAATGGTGATTGGAAAAGCCTCTGAAGGCGACATCGAGCCTGCGGAGTATTCGTATTGCCCATTCCCCTTGTTATTTGCAGTGATGTTGTTTACCATGACCTCCGCATCAACAACGGGGGTTGCGTCGTACTCAAACTTTACATCGATTACCGTGCCCGCCATCCCGAACTGCAAGGGCGTGCTGTAAGTGATGTTGAGCCTATCGAAGATGACTCCAATCGTATTGGACGAAAAGGCATTGACCGAATGCGTAGCGTCCGCAATGTCGTCGACCGTGTAGAATACCTTTTTCATGGAGTCCAAGCTAAGCCTGCTTTCGTTTAGCAGGATCGTCCCTACAAACGTCGAGTTATCGTAACGATATTGGCCACTCCACGATATGTTGACTGTGCTTCCTGCTTCGATTCGCTCCGGGGCTTCAAGCAAAATATCCACAATATCTGTGATGACTGAAGCCGATTGTATTAATTGCCTGGACTCTACCCCGTATTTCAAATCATCGATTAGGACATCGCCGCCATCATATTCAGCGAATCCAACCCGGTCAAGCGATGGCACGATCTTTCGCCAACTCTGGCTGTCATTATCCCAGTAAAAGCCGTCGATATCGCCGCAGGCATTGTTGAAGGTAGCGTCGTCATACGAATACCGAACATCCAAGCATAATGCGAACGAGCTGCCTATTCCGATGCGCGACACATTCGCGCTTGCCCTTATATTGAGCGTGTCTGTGATTACATCCACGCCTGGGTCATCATTCTTTGCTGAGAGTTTGTATAGTTCATCAATGACGGTGACCGCGCCTTCATCATAATTCGTCATTCCTATATCATCGGACGCATTGATTGTTCTCTCCCATAGATTATTGGCGCCGCTGAAATTATATCCGACAACCTTGCCCGTGGAATTGTCAAAGATTGCTCCGTCGAATGCGTATCTGATGCCGTACTGCAACAGAATTGGCGCGCCCGGGTCGACACGCGTATCATTTGCCGCTATTACGAAGAACTCGAGCTGGTCCCAGATCACTGTAGGCTCTTCATAATCCTGGTCGAAGTCTAATGCAGTGCCGCTACCAGAGTTGACCTGCGTTATCTGGATGTTTCTAGACTCGACAACGGTGGATGTCATTGTGAAGTTAGCCCATCCGTCATCTCCTATGCCGAATACGCCATAGTTTGTTGAGACCGTGCCTGATGTGAGCGAAGAGGAGTTATGCATCCATATCACATGAAATCCCAGTTGTACGGTTGCCCCGACATCAGTCCTGTGCGAACTCGCATATGTTTGGTCTACCCCTGCACCCAGCACTGTATAGTAAAAAGTAGTGTATTGGGGCTGCACGTTATTGACGGAATTGACCGCATACACCTCGATTTTATGCGTGCCGGTAGTCGTAATCGATACCGAAAATTTAAAGACACCATTGCTGACGCTAAGTTGTTTCCATGATCCGCCGTCAATCCGGTACCAAACCGAAACGGTGTTGATCGAAATGTCGTTGCCCGAGTCCCAAGACCGCGGATTGTTGTTCGGGTACGGCTGATCGTAGGCTGTGCCTGTAAACGTAAAGTTCCCCGTCTTCCCCTCGGAGGGCTGAGCATCAAGCGATGATGTTGGGAGCGTATCGATTATGTCTGGCCTACCGTCGCCATCCGAGTCCCGCCAGCCCACCTGAAGCCTTGTGCCGCTCGATATCGCCCAAGAATTGTCGTCCATAATGCAACCCGAAAACGTTGTCTCGCGCGCATTCAAGTAGCCACTATAATATGACTGAATATCATACTCGTCCTCCGCAAAAAAAATATGCCCAAATTCATGGGCGGCAACCTGATCCATGGCATCGCTCCCCCAGCCGTCGTTATCGTAGGTCAATACCATGAATGGGCCGCCGACATATGCATACGCGCACGAATCATCCGTGAACATGCCGTCGCCATCGTTTAAGCTATCCACAACAAGTACAACAAAGCACCAATCTGTGCCGTATGCATCCCTCAAGTAATTCGCATAATCGTAAACCTGCTCGAAGTAATCCGCGCCTGAAAAGCCAAGAGCGCTCATGGCTTGGCTTATCCATAGCCCCTCATCAGTAGACGAGCGGGTTATCGGCTCATAGCCTACTTCAATGACCTGGCTTGTCGATACAAACGACAACCTGCCATAGGGATAAGGGTACTGGCTTCCCCACCACTTGATTCCGCTATTGATCTTGCTGAGCATATTGTCAATTCTGTTCTGGCTCCAATTCTCGGAGCTTGCGTCAATATCGCCATTGCTCTCGAGGAAGATTACCGAGTAGACAACCTTCCCAATCAAATATTCGCTTGTGTCGTAATATGAAGGCGCTGCACTAGGCAGGCTTGAATCTGCCCGCTCTCCTGATGCGCCATAGCCGGAGCTCCTAACCAACGCATCGTTGATTAATGGCGACGGTGATGGCGCCACCTTAACCGCATCGGTATCCGAATTAGCCTCAACAACTCCTGACGAACACACAATAAACGCAATGGCGACCAGTGCAAATAGCGCCAGGCACCTCTTGTTGTCTGGCGAGATTGCAATAACGCGCAGAAGAGGACGCATGAAAACCCCATTGGGATTATGTGATTTTGCCGATATATGTCTTGACCCCCATTCACCGCCGGGTGTCTGGAGGCTAACCTTTAATTCTTCAGGCTCAGAATTACCAACGGGGCAATGACCGCTCAGAGTTAATCTGACCTGATTGGGATGAACTGAAGGCATTTGCGATAGCCCCATTTCCCCAGAATCGAACTTTTTAAATACCCCTTTTACTGAATGTTCCTAAGTTGCGGCCGTAGTCTAGCCTGGTCTAGGACGTTAGCCTGCCAAAGGCTAATGCAACCCTGTAGAACGCTAAGGACCCGGGTTCAAATCCCGGCGGCCGCACCTTTCGAGGTCTTGAATGGCCCTGCAGATACTTTTTTAAAGCACTTCTGCACTGATAACTTTCTAGTAATTTGGGGGAAAGCGACCTGAACACAAGAGAGAAGAGCAGTGTTGTAGACCGGCTCAGGGGCTACCTCGACAGCATCGTTGAGGTCCACCTCCTTGACGAGCAGATAATACGCGGAAGGCTGGTCCAAATCGACGAGGACCTTGTCAACATATTCATGGAGGACTGCATTGACATCTCCGGCAGGACCTCTCCAGCAGCAGTCATCATGGGCAGCTCGATCTCGCACATCAACATCCTGTCGCTGCCCGCATTCGAGACAATCGACGAGCAGGTCTTCGAGCTGGTGCAGAAGAACGGCGAGATGAGCGTGAACGAGATAGCGCAGATGCTCAACGAGAAGCCGAGCAGCGTAAAGTCGGCGATCTCAAGGCTGCGGAAGAACGGCCTCTACGCGCCGAAGGAGAAGCTCCGCAAGGGGAACCGTCGCTGAACCAGTGCCGCCCGCACAACAACTCTTTTATCCCATTTTCTTCAATCATAGACTGGCGGGCGATGATGAATTGTCCCAAAGACATCCTGGATGATTGGGATCTTGAGTTCTTGATGCTCGCCTCTAAGCTCGCACCATGCCTGCACGAAAAGAGTTAAATTTCGGACAAAGCGTGCTAAGCCTGTGATTCGCCATGCCGAAAGCTCACGTCAGCTGGAAGGGCAGCATGCAGTTCTTGGGGCAGGACAGGTACGGGCACGAGGTGCTTATGGAGGCCAGCCCGCAGTATGGCGGAAGGGGTGAGGGCATAACCCCGATGGAGCTGCTCCTTGCAGCGCTTGGCGGCTGCGCCGGGATCGACATCGTAACGATGCTAAAAGCCCGCGGCCAGGCGGTCGCCTCGTACGACGTTGCCATTGAGGGCGTGAGGAGGGAAGAGCACCCGAAGACGTTCAGGGACGTCGAAGTGAAGTTCACGCTGAGGGGGCAGCTCGACCGAGCCGTCGTGGACAGGGTGCTGGGCATCACGATGACTAGGCTGTGCCCGATAGCCTACGTCTTGGACAAGACATCAAGCCTCAGATGGAGCTACGAGATCATTAGCTCGACCGGGGCAGACGAATCGGCGGCGGTCAAGGCTGACGTAAAGTCTTAATAACCCGGAAAAACGTAGTTTTACCGGTGCGTTTTTTTGAATATTGCGATGTTCACGTGGGAATACCCGCCAAAGATCATCGGCGGGCTTGGTACTTACACATTCGAGCTTACTAGGCAGCTCGTGAAGATGGAGCACAACATCAACGTCTTCACAATGAACGACGGCACCCTCATGACCCGGGAGCTTATGAGCGGCGTAGAGGTCCACAGACCAAAGCTCATCGACATATCTGGGGTGCTTCCCGATGTTGTCAGCGATGAGGTGCGCCGGTGGGGGACCGGAATGGGTTTCTTCTCCCAAGTCATGCTCTACAACCTGCTCTCCAGCACGAAGATAGTCAACGATCTGATTCCGCTCGAGAAGAAGAGCTACGACCTGCTCTCCGTGCACGATTGGCTCTCCGCGATGTCGGGAATCACTGTAAAGGAGAACACAAAGCTTCCGATGGTCTTCCACATCCACTCAACTGAGAAGGGGAGAAGCCTCGGGAACGGCTCACAGATAATCAACGAGCTTGAGAAGAAGACCGCCCGCCTGGCAGATCGCGTCATTACGGTCTCCTTTGCAATGAAGGAGGAGCTGATCTCCTACGGATACAAGTCCGATAAGATTGACGTGGTCTGGAACGGCGTCGATGCGCAGAAGTACTCGCCCGAGCGGGTCTCGAAGGAGAAGATCAGCCAAGTCCGTGCAAAATACGGCATTGCCCCGGACGACAAGATGATTCTCTACCTCGGACGCCTTACTGGGGTCAAGGGAGTCGACCGCCTGCTCATGGCGATGCCGCAGGTCTTCAGCAAGCACCCCAAGTCCAAACTGGTCATAATCGGAAAGGGCGAGATGGAGGGGGAACTCGTTAGGCTCGCTGAGACCTTAGGGATCCACAGCAAGATAGTCTTCAACTTCAACATGCTCCCCGAGGACGAGCGCATCGCCAACTACGCGGCATGCGACCTCGCGGTGTTCCCGAGCCTTTACGAGCCGTTCGGCATCGTGGCGCTCGAGGCGATGGCATTCAAGAAACCTGTTGTCGTGGGCGCGAGAGGCGTCAGCGGGCTGAAGGAGATTGTGATATCATCCGGCCCGGAGCAGTGCGGCTACCACATAAACCCATACGACCCGCAGGACATAGCCTGGGGCATAACAAACTCCATCTCCGACGATAAGCACCTCCAGAGAATGGGGGAGAAGGCTCGGGAACGCGTGCTCTGCGAGTTCACATGGGAACGCGTCGCACGGAAAGTGATGGACGTATACACAAACGTAGTGGAAGGCAAGTGCTGAGGAGAGCCAGTTTGCTCCTCAGCGGACCTCTACAAACCTACCGATGTAAGGGTCGCACCAGTGGCTCCAGTACTGCGCCGGATTCTTGAGCGGGATTAGGCCCACGTCAGCCGGACGCGGACTCTGGGCTTGGGCGTCCCCCCCGGTTGGGAACCCGAATATCTCGCTAGAATAGAGCAGCGCCCCCTCTGAGACCATGTGGTCCAGGTTGTTGACGAGGATGGCGCTTATGTCAGCCTCCCTGCCCAGCCGCTGGAGGATGTTTATCAGGTACGGCGTGTCCCTGGGCCAGACCACCGACTTGTGGTATTGCCAGTCCCCCAAGTATGGATCTTCCGACGGCGTTATCGCAATTCCGAAAGGAAGCATCTCCTTTCCGAGCGTCATAAGACGTCGCCCTGCGACCTTCCACGACGAGAAGGCGCCCTCCACCTCCCTGTCTGTAAACAACTGTGGCGCCACGGCAACTGCAACCGCCCCCATCGAAGTCGGGGTCCAGTCTGTTCTCCCAACCGCCACGTCTGCAATGTTTGCGACGGTGCTGCCGTTCCAGAAAACGCCCTTGAACCTGCCTGAGAGCTCGTCCAGTGATCTATTGATGATCTCCGCTGCTGCTCCTTTCGCAATCCCCTTTATCGAATTCAGCGCACTGATCCAGAGCGCGTTGACCTCCGGAAGGGCGTACCTCGCCTCCTCCCACTCCTTCGGGCTGCCCCACCCATCGGGAAGCCTCGTGGGGCGCATCTCCGGTCCGGCGCGCGAATCGGTCCAAGACAGGAATGGCGCGCAGAGCACCAGCCCATCCTTCATCGCGATCCCGGGCACCTCTGCATTGCGCATGGCCGCTAAGGCTAACGCCGCGCAGCGGGCTCCCACATCTGAAAAGTTGCCCCCGAGCAACGAGCAGAGATAGACAAGCAGAGGCGGCGAGTCAGCAGATGCTACCTGCCCTCCCAGGTAATTCGGCAGCCCTCCGGTCTTGCTGAACTCCTTCAGAAGCAATGCTGCAAGCCGCTTGATCCTGTCCATCCATCCAAAGACCTCCGTATACGTCACGAAGTTCGTGATTATGCCCTCAAGAGCGTCCCTCACCCAGGGCGCCCTAAACCACCAGCAGCCCGCCTCCGGGAACCACCCGCCGTTGACCCCGAGACCGAATGACCTGAGCGATGCGAACCTGAGCATAATCTCGTTTTTATACTGTGCACTGACCGGTGTCACCTTTTCCATCCACGAGCAGTCTTGCGCACCCGATGATTCCCACCCGGCCGCCCCATCAACCCTTACCTCGATTGTACCAGGTCCAGCAGTCCCGATGGCAGGCGCGAAGAGCTTTCCCATCTCCTTGGAGAACCGGATGTTGCCGCTGCCGTCCGCATGCCTGAAGCCGCTCCCCAGCTTGTAGACCCACTCCACCTCATCGCCAAGCGGCTCTATTCTCTCGAACGGTCCAATTGAAGCCGAGATGTTGCCCCTGGAGACCGCAATCCAGTTACCGTTTACAGATGATGAATAATCGCCGGCATTTGCAACTGTGCCCATTGTTCGCATGTCCATTAGAGGCAGGACGCTGCGCCGGCTGTCAAGCTTGACCTGAAGGCCGTTCTTCCCAAAGCTGAACCCGGCCGAGAAGTTGCCCTGGCCGCCATATGTGTATTCCGCCCTTGAGGCGCTGACCATAACCTTGCCGGGCGTCGAGCCCTCCTTCGAGAAGAAGATGCCGTCAAGGACCTTGCACACCTCCATCCCCCGGGAGACGAGCAGCCCTTGGTAAGCGCTGTCCCTGTTGGGGCCGATATACTCTCTGCCCCCTGCCCAGAACGGTACCGAGTATACCGATGCGGAGAACTCCCCCGCCGGCGACTTGAGCATTATCTGCCTGTTGCGGGCATAGTCCCACCCCTCAATCTCCTGGCAGTCCGTCTCAAGAAATGGCTCATTCTGGGGGGATGGCAATCCGGGCATCACCAACGCTGGAATTATTGTAACTGACGCTAACCTATTTCTCCCTTCACATTTAAGCCAAACCCTTCTGCCCGCGGGCTTTCCAGGCGTCTCCTGAGATATGCCTGCCTCCTCATAGATGGCTTTTATAGTAAATGGAATGAAATCTTCATTCGATAAAGATGAAGAGCCCCAGCCGGAGTCAGAAGAGGGCAGACGGCGTGCACTACACGCCAGCGTCGGTCTTCGAGGAGCACATCTTCCCCTCGATAAAGGACGACCTATGGAGCTACTGCTGGACAGACCTCTACTGCGGGGAAGGCGACCTAATCTTCCCGATCGTTGAGAAGATCCCCCGAGCGGACAGGGCCACCTTCTTCGAGCAACATGTGCGGATGCGCGACATAAGCGCCAGCGCTGTCAGGAAGTGCCTCGGCAGGGCTTCGCGCCTGGGCGTGCCCGAGGAGGTGGCAAGAAAATCCATCGCCGTGTCCGATACATTGCTCCGCTTCCCGGAGATCAACTCGTGCTACGAAATTTACCACATAACCAACCCCCCGTACCTGTACATCGGATATATAATGAAGCATGCCGAAACGCAGAGGCACCTCAAGTACTTCGAGGGGGCGAACGCCGGACTCCAGGACCTCTACCAGGTCGCCCTCGCGAACGACCTCCAGCATGGTACCAGAAGGATGGTATACATCATACCGTCGAACTTCCTCTTCGCAGACGCAGCGTCGAACCGGATACGGGGGATGGTCTTTCCACGCTACCGCCTAGGGAGGGCAATAATCTTCGAGAAGAAGATCTTCGCCGAGACCGGGACGAATGTCATGATCGGCTTCTTCGAGCGGAAGGAATACGACGACAGCTCGCCACAGGCGATAGAGCTGACCAAGATAGGGGGGGCCGTCACCCGGGAGCGCCTTACCGTTAGCCGCGAGGGGCGCTGGAGGGCGGGAGGGCAGTTCGACGACTGCGTGGACAGGATGCCCAAGAACTCCCTGAAAGTCTCGTTCTACCTCCTGTCGAAGGACGTTGAATCGAACCCGGGATCATGCGCGGTTACCCTCGTCGACTCGAGCAGATACTCGTCGTCGAGCTACGCGAAGGCCGATGCGCGCGTCTCCCTTGAGCTCGCGGATAGGATTCGGCGGAACGGCATCTGGGTGAGAACGGTTGACACCGGCTCAGAGCAGGGGAGGGCGGGGTTCTACTCGATCCGCGGGTCATTCGGCGCCGATGGCATAGTTGTCGGGAGCAACTCCACCTACAGGACGAGCCCGATCCAGGTCTTCATCGACCCACCGCTTAGCCCGGATGGCCTTCGTTTCCTCATGCTATGGGCGAACTCCCTCCTCAGCTACATGAGAGGGATGCTCGGCAGCGATTTCATGACCACCTACAAATACTCCAACTCAAGGTACACGCGCAAGTACCTCGGCCTCAAGCAGGCAAAGTCCATCCTCCGGGCATGCCCCGTCTCGCTCGGTGAGGGCGAGAGGCGTGCCATCTCACTGCTGCTGGAATCCGGGAACTACCGGGACGCCTTTAACTGCTGAATCGCCGGGCACTCGCATGCGAAGGTTTTTTTTGGCAGGGTGCAACAGTATTATCTCGATAGGATATGCAAGACGTCTACGAACTCACTCCTTCCATGAAGCTGCTTCTGACTATGCACCACGCATCCGCTGTCAACCTCGGCTCCGCGAAGAACCTCGACGAGCTGAACCTAATCGCAGACATACCCCAGGGGGACATGCGCGGGGCGCTCGAAGAGCTAGTCACATACGGCTACGTGATCAGGAGCGAGAAGCTCTACTACCTCAGCAATCTGGGGATCTGCGTCGTGAGAAGCGTCTACACTTAACGGTTTTGCTACATGAAACCGATAATTAACATCACGTGGGAGTACCCCCCATGGGTCGTTGGCTCCTTATCGCAAGAGCTTAAGCGCATCCTCCCGCAGGCGGCAAAATCTTTCCCGATCTCTCTCGTCGTCAAGGGTGATGGTGACTCCGTCACTGAATTGGACGGAATGAAGGTCTACACGGTCGGCCTATCTGTCAAGCACTCTCCTCACGTGCTGCCGTACTCGCACGTCCTCAACGTCGATCTCCTGCGCGGCGCATGCTCTGCATTCCATTCGGAGGGTGGCGCCCAGCTTGTGCACACCCACGATTGGATAAGCTCCCTCGCCGGTCTTTATCTCTCGATGAACACAGGGGTCCCGCTTGTGGTCTCAGTATACTCAACCGAGGTCCAGCGCGCAGGCGGTCTCCACTCGCTTATGAGCATGGGGATATTCGACATCGAGCGCCTCTGCCTCTCGAAGGCGAGGTGGGTCATCGCCGCGAACGAGATCGCGGCGCTCAGGCTCACGAAGGAGTACGCCGTCCCGCAGTCCAAGCTCGTCGTCAGCAAGAGCATGGGCGGGCTTGCGGCATTCTACAAGCACACGCAGGGGGTCCGCTGATGCGGGTGCTCTCGCTAGCTTGGGAGTACCCTCCCCACGTTGTCGGGGGGCTCGGCAGGCACGTCCACCACCTCACGGAGTCGCTCGCCGAGAGGGGCATCGAGAACACCATCATAACGTTCAGCGATGGGACATCGCCCCTGAGCGAGTCCATCAATGGCGTCAAAGTCCTGAGAGTGAACCCCTACTCAATGCGATACCCCGACTTCATATCGTGGGTACACGGCCTCAACGCGCTCATAATCGAGAGGGCTAAATCGGCAGCACCGTTCGACATAATCCATGTGCACGACTGGCTCACGGCGACTTCCGGGATAGCGCTCAAGCACATCTACCGACGGCCGATGGTCGCCACCATGCACTCGACCGAGGTGGGGCGCCGGGTCATACTCAAAAACGACAGCGAGCGGCACATCCACGACCTCGAGTGGTGGCTCACCTACGAGGCGTGGAAGGTCATATGCTGCAGCCACTACATGGAGGGCGAGGTGTCGAGGAACCTCTCGTGCCCCAGCAGCAAGATCGCGGTCATCCCAAACGGCTTCCACCCCGTCTCGAACTCGGAGGATGCCCCGTTCGACAGGCGGAAGTACGCCCAGGACAGCGAGCAGATCATCCTTTTCGTCGGCCGGCTCGTCCACGAGAAGGGTCCGCAGTTGCTTGTGGAGGCTGCCCAAAAGCTCGGACGTAGCGACCTCAAGTTCATATTGGTAGGCGAGGGGCCGATGAAAGCTTACCTGGCGGACCTCTCGACAAAGCTCGGTGTCACCCAGAAGGTGTACCTACTCGGGCACGTGCCAGACAGCGAGCTGTCTGCGCTCTACCGGAACGCAACAATTGCGGTGTTCCCGAGCCTTTACGAGCCGTTCGGCATCGTGGCGCTCGAGGCGATGGGGTACGGAACCCCCGTTTTGGCTGCTGACACGGGTGGGCTTGGCGAGATAATCCAAAGGGGGAGCAACGGCATGAAATTCATGGCAGGCTCGTCCGACTCGCTCGCATATGAACTGAAGTCTATCGTTGGGGACCGGAGACTGCTGGATCACATCTCAGGGAACGGGAAGGCGTGCCTGAGCGGATACTCCTGGCCGGGCGCCGCAGGGAAGACCCTCGAGCTCTATTCGCATGTGATGGAAGAATATGCCAAGAGCGGGTGGAAGCCAAATGCGTGAGCGCAATAGCGTGGCAATGTGGCCATCATCGTCATTATTATTGTAACTGTTTCTAATATGGCGGCGACATCTTTCATGGATCTGGTTGTCGGAATAGACGCTGGAGGGACGTGGATCAGGGCAGCACTGGGGACGCCGCAGGGCAAGATCCTGAGGCGCATATCCTCGCGGCTAGACCTCTCTTACGCTGCATCGTTCGAGGATCAGATCGCATCCGCCGCCATCGCCGCAGCTGGGGGCGACCTCCGTGACGTAGGCGCAATATGCGTTGCTGTCGCCGGGAGGCTCGACCTGAAGAACGGGACCCTCGTCAGCTCCCCTCATGCCCGCGTCGGGAAGGTCCCCCTCGCTGACACGATAAGAGCGAAGACTGGGAAGCCCACACTCCTCGCCAACGACAACGTCGCAGCCGCACTCGCCGAGAAGAGGCTGGGGTGCGGGGGGCGCCACGCGAACATGGTTTACGTTGGCATAGGCACCGGCATCGGCGGGGGGGCGTTCGTTGATGGCAAGCTGCTGATAGGGAAGGACGGAAACGCCCACGAGATAGGACACATGGTTATCGACATAGCCGGGCGGCTCACCTGCGCTTGCGGCGGGGCTGGGCACTGGGAGGCGTACACCTCCGGGAGCGGATTGCCCAACCTAGCGAGGCTCCTTTCTGCACCTGCGAAGGATGCGCCAGCAGGGACATCGTCCGCGGTAGGGATATTCACTCTCGCGGACAGGGGCAACGAATTTGCGTCCTCGGTGCTAGGCGAGGCCGCAACCATCAACGCGAAGGCGATATCCAACCTTGTTAGCCTCTATGACCCATCGCTCATCGCAATCGGGGGTGGCGTGGCGGTTAAGAATCCCGGGCTCGTTATCGATCCGCTCAAGGCTCTCGTCCCCGAACTCTGCTTCAACGCGCCGCCCGAGATCGCCGTTTCTTCGCTTGGGGCGGAAGCTCAGCTTATCGGCGCACTACTGTGGGCTGGGAAGCCGGAAAAGAGATGAAAGCGCCGTTTTAGAAAGCGTTAATAATGGTCTGGATACAATTGATTTCATGATTCCTAAGCATATCTTGAAAACCCAAACAATTCTTATTATTGCGCTATTCATCGGCTCTTTTGCCTTCGGCGCAGCGTGTCCCGTTGATGCAAATGGGGGCATTCATGTCCTTCTTTTAGCAGATGATTACGGTGGTTCTACAACTACCGTCAGAGGCTACTTGAGCGGCTACTCTGAAATATCTTACATAGGCGAATATAACTACGCAACTAATTCAACTCTGCCTACACTATCTGAACTCCTAGCGTATGACGTCGTGCTTACATGGACCAATTTCGACCCGCCAGCCTCATTCGGTGACTTGATTTCAGATTATATCGATGCAGGTGGCGCTGTCGTTGTAATGGCCTTCTCAGATAGCGCCGGGTGGGATCTCGGTGGCAGGTACATTTCAACACATAAGAATCTTTTAGCGCCAACGAACTACCACCACGTTTCGGATAGCTTCGGAACGGTCGATATTCCTGGTCACCCTATAATGGCAGGCGTGTTGTCACTAAACACAAATTACCACGCAATCCAAAGCACAACAGTCAACGGTGGCATTGTCATAGCCAGATACAACGGTGGGGATGTCTTAGTAGCGGTTTCACCTGTCTGCAACTTGGTTACGCTGAACTTTTTCCCTCAATTTGGTTGGTCGGGCGACGGTGGCATACTCATGAGGAATGCGCTCGTGTACGCTTCACAGTATTCAGTGTCAATTCCTGTGGGCATGAAGGTTCCTGGCACCTCTGCGCCTGAGCTTCAATATGCTCTCACCAACGGCTTCACATTCTCCAACTTTGTCAATGTCCTCAGCTCGAAACCCAACGCATACGTGCCCACAGGCGTTGCAATCACCGGCATCGCGATTACTTCCAGCAGATCCTTCCAGAACGTGCAGCTCCTCATCGACGAGACCAACGAGAACCCCATCTACCCCGTGCCGGTTCCGCTTGACGGCGTGCAGGTATACAAGTACGAGAAGGTCGTGCTCGGCATGCCGAAGGCATCCATCGAGGGCGTGGAATTCACCTTCAAGGTGGACCTCGCTTGGTTTGGCGCGATGGGTGTTGTCAAAGGGGAAGTGGCGATGTTCCAGTTCAACGGAACAGAGTGGGTAGAGCTGCCGACAACAATGCTCTACGAGGATTCCAGCTTCGCCTACTACTCATCGGAGAGCGCAGGCTTGGGATACCTTGCGATAGCGGGATAGGGCGCTATCCCTTTTTCACTTTTTTTATTATACCTCCCCTTCTAGCCATTCGAGCCTCAAGAGGGGCGTGGCAGCTCCCAGGCTTTTACAGAATCCCTCTCCTTCTTGTCTGCAGCGCTCTTGCAGTCGCCTTCTCTGCGATCGTCTGGCTTACTTGAACTCATCCTTAAGGAGCGGCGCATACCCCTCCGGGGCAACGGGGAGGCCCGTCTCCCCGCCGAATATCTCGAGAAAAGCCTTGTCGGATGCCCCCGAGATGGGCCTGCCCGCGAGCCTGATGTTGAGCGAGAAGCAGCCATCGCTCTCCGGCCAAGAAAAGACCCCCATGTTGAGCGACGCCACGCCTATTCTCCAGTACCCGCGAAGTATCCGCGCTATCCCGTCTGCGAGCCCCTGCGTGCCCGCTTCGCCCAGGCTCAGCAGCGAGTCCTTCCCGGAACTGCAGATACCAAGAACCTCGTAGCCGCAGGTCGGAGACCACGGCGCGAACCAGTCGAAGCCTCCTGCGCTGCCGATGAACCTCTGAGATCCCCTCTCCGCATCGGCGTACTCCCTCCAGAAGCTCCTCCCTTCCCTCCCTCTGTACGCTTTGGACGCCGAATGGTACATCAGGGCGCCCGCAGTCGGCCTGGACGAGGCAATTATCTGGAAGTGGGGATGGAGTATCGACGCCCCCGCAGGCGGCAGGTGGTTCCACCCCAAGAAGTGGAACCGGGCACCCCTGGAAGCCCCCCTCCTGGCGAACTCCTCCGCGGCGAAGAGCCCGTCTGATATCTCCTCCTTCGTGAGCCTGTCTATGTCGAGCTTGTGCTCGGGCGTGAACGCGCAGACGCCGTGAAGGTCCGAGAGCGGGAAGAGGTTGGGGAATATCACTGCTCCCCCGTGCCTTA
Organism: uncultured Nitrososphaerota archaeon; assembly: GCA_964634735.1. Lineage (GTDB taxonomy): Archaea > Thermoproteota > Methanomethylicia > Methanomethylicales > Methanomethylicaceae > Methanomethylicus. The sequence continues at coordinate 7,869 of CAZWMA010000007.1, read as the reverse complement.
TCCTCCCCTCAGGGGCAAAATCGGGCGTGAACTTGGGCGTCTCCCTCTCGATGTTCGCCGGGCAGAACGGGCAGTTCTTCGGCACGGGCTCCTCCCGGCTCGCCATCTGCTGCTTCGGCCTGCCTGCCCGGGTGATGTTTATCCTGCTCGCCGAACCCGTGAGCGGGTCGATCCTTACCTCGACCTCCTGGCAGAACTCCTCGAAGCACCTACGCGGGTCGAGGACCTTCGTTCCCTCGATTATCTTCTCGAGTCTCAGTGTCATCTAATCACCGTCATTGTCCATTCCTATCGCTTCCGCAGTCACATGCTATCCATGAACCGCCCTCAGGGGAGCCTCTCCTTCTGCCTGCTCATATCCCACGCTTCAGGGGGCTTCCCCGACTCGGCTATGAACGCGGCCGTGTCCTTGGGGGAGATCTCCTTGCCGAAGAGCTCCTTCTCGGCGACCGCGATGACCGCGTCCACCTCCTTCACGACAGAGTCCCTGCTCACGCGCTTCCCCGCCTTCCTCATGCCATCGATCGACGCCGCAAGCGCCGGGCATGCGAGGACCTCGTTGGACCACCTGCTCAGGTCCCCCCTCTTGACATGGAAGTCCACCGCCTCCTCAGGAACATCGAGGAGCGCCTGCCTGAGCTCGAGGAGGTTGCCCGCCTTGAACCCTATTGGCTTCGCGAACCCGCTGTAGAAGTGGAATGAATGGCTCTCCGGGAGCTCGCCGAGGAGCATCCTGTAGTACCTCGACCTGCCCCCGAGCGCCATGTAAACCTTGTACCGAAAGTCTGTCAGCGTCCACGAGAACGTGAGGAATGCCTCGATGGGGCTGTTGAAGTGGCTGAAGTAGGAATGGACCGCGCCGGCTCCCCCTCCCTTCGTGGACATGTAGTGGTAGTGGTCGCTCGTCGTCATCAGCCTCCAAGCCCTCAGGTACTTGCCACCGACGCTCTTAGCCATTGGCTCGACGTACTTCATGACCTCGAAGCTGTGCCTCTGCATCTCGTTCGATAGCCACGCCGACGTGTCCCTCTCGAGGTCCGCCCACGAGATTTCGCCCTCGACGTCGATCTCGTCGACCGGGCTGTGACGCTTTGATGCCTCCGTAGGCGTGACGAACTTCATCCAGCTGTACTTGCCCACCTCGCGCGGGAGGTTCCTCAGGAAGTCGTGTATCCCGCTCTCCGGCCAGTGGTGCTCCCCGAACGTCTCAAAATCCATGCCGAGGAAGACGAGGTCGCCGCCGACGCCGGAGAGCCACCCCGCGTACTTCTCGGCAGTGAGAGGCCACCCGGGCCACTCCCTGCTGGTGAACCTGAACCCGATATCGTCCGAGAGCCGGTAATTCCTCATTAGGACCTTGATGTCAGAGCCCTTCGCCTTGTAAACGTAGTTGGGCGACCTCCAGCCCAGCATGGTGTCGACGCCCTCCGTCATGGCTGTCTTGAACCCCATCCCCTCGAACTCCTTGGCGATGCTGTTGCTGTAGATGAACTCCGTGTTCTCGATGGCCGTCGGCTTGTAATCGAAGAGGTCCGTGAGGAGTTTCGTCTGCATCGCCACCTGATCGCGGAATTCGTTCTGGCTTATCCTGCTCGCGAGAGAGTGGAAGTACGTCTGCGCCGTGAGCTCGCACGAGCCGGTGTACGCGAGCTGCCTGATGAGGTCGATTACCTCCGGCCCCCACCAGTTCGCCTGCTCCAGGAAGACGCCTGAAAGCCCCAGTGCACACTTGAATCCGCCCTCGCGCGTGATGTCTAACAGTGTCCTCAGGGCTGGCACGTAGCACTTCTTCGCGACCCTTTCGAAGACCTCCCTGTTGAGGTCGTCGTCGAAGTAGAGCTCCTCGATCTTCTCTACCTCCAGCGGGAAGTTCCTGCCGAATTGCCTCCGTAGCCTCCTCGGCTGATGAAGCTCGAAAAACAGGACTATGTCAACCATATGACCTCGACCGGTAACCCCTATTGCATCGGGGGTATTTCAATTTATCAAAGCCCGGAAGGGATTTATGGCGCGTCGCGGGCGAATCGCTACTCTTAAAAAGCATGAGCGTTTACCCTACTGCCTAGTGATTATGGTGGCGAACGCATACAAGCCCGGGCGAACCAAGAACACTGGCCTATTCGGATTCGGGATAGCTGCCTTCCTTGCGATAGCTGCAGGTTTTACGCTGTTTACGCTCCGTGAGAGCTCGATGTCGGTCGCCTGGATAACCGTGGCGATGCTCTGCGCCATACTCATCCTGATCGTTTACCTCACCCTCTCCGGGATCCGCATGGCATACGAGCTCGACGAGAGCGCGCTCTTCATCCGGCTCGGGATGGGCGGGCAGCACGTGCCTTACGCGAATATCGTGAGCGCCCACAAGGCTGACCTGAGCCTGACCGCGCGCATCTTCGGGGGGAGCTGGCCGGGGTTCCACTTCGGGCTATACCGCGTCTCCAGGCTCGGGAACGTGACAGTCTACGCCACCAGGGCAAGCGGAGAGTATGCCCTTCTGACGCTGGCGAACGGCAAGCGGATAGCCATCTCGCCGGAGGACAATGCTGGGTTCCTCAGCGAACTGAACTCGCGCCGGGCGATGTACGGGAGCGCAGGATCGGTGTCCACTGCAGGGACCGAAGCGCTAGCTGGGTTGGGGGCCGATAAGGAGACCGAGGCGATGCCCAGGAAGCTCGTCTACCTCCAGATTGCTGCCGTCGCAATCCCATTCGCCCACCTCCTCGCATGCTTCGCCTCAGTTTACCCGGTGCTGCCGCAGACCATACCACTCCACTTCGACGCCAATTGGGTGCCAAACCGTTGGGGCGACAAGTCCGAGTTGATATACGTAATAGGGATCGCCGCGATATTCCCTATCCTCAACACTGTTTTCTGCCTCAAGTTCTGGAAGTACGGGAGATTGCTATCTCTCTTCATGACGGCTATCTTCCTGCTTGCCGTCCTGCTCTTCATCGCGATACTCCACGCGACTCTCAGCGCTTTGTGAGCGGATGCCCATGGAGATGCCCCGGGCAACCCATAGAAATAAACAAGTGATAAGAGCAGGTCAGCACATTCCCCTGATTGGGGTTTTATTATGGGATCAACAGTTGAAGATCTCATGAAACAGCTTACTACCGGCGACACTCTATCAACCTTGGCAAAGAGCGCCGGAACTGACGCAACAACCACAAAGTCAACGCTCGAGATGGGCTTGCCGCTGCTGATGGGGCAATGAACCAGAGCGCCTCAAAGCCGGAAGGCCTCAGCACGATAATGGGCCTCATGCCCAAGATGGGCACCAGCAATCCGGTTGATGACATCTCGAAGTCGTTGACCTCTTCGAGCACTTCCGGTGGGTCGGGCACGATGTCCTCCATACAGGGAAGCCATGCGCCGACCATCCTGCAGTCCGCAACCAAGAGCACCGGGTCGTCGAGCTCCGTGGTCAGCAAGATCATGTCTATGGTTTTGCTGCTGCTGCTTGGGGCATTGACCAAGAAGTTCACCGCGAGCACCGGTGCTGATGGGCTAAAGAAGCTGCTCGGCGAGGAGTCGGAGAAGGCTCTGTCGCCGTCCACGGGGGCTGCGAGCATCCTCAACGCGGCGACCTCGAAAGAGAGCGCCGGTATATTCGGGAGCGTCAAGAAGCTATTCGGAATGCAAACTTCCGTTCTTCTTTTTTCTTTTTTTTATCGGGCCTTCTTTTGCGTGCCCGTTTTTACTATCACCACCGCATATTCCGGAGTGGCACAGCTGCAACAAACCGACCGCGCAGACAAAAATGAGATAACCACACTGCGCCTTATTACATCAGGGAGTGGCTAAAAGTTGCCCGAAGTGCGGCGCCGGACCAAGTACGACATCTACGCGGACATCTTGGATATAATCTCGATGAGGGGGGTCTGCACGCTTACCCGGGTCTCGTACGGCGCCAACATGCCTGTGGACCGGGCAAAGAATGAGCTCGCCTTCCTATCGAAGCACGGATTTGTGAAGGAGGTCGTCTCCGGGCGATCCAGGCAGTTCAAGGTAACTAAGTGGGGCATGGAGTACCTCGACACATTCAAGCAGATGCGCCGGTTCCTCGCAGCGCTGGACGAGGAGTGAGCGGGCGCATATCACCAACAGCAGCTGGCTGGCAATAACAACTTGTGATTACCGCCCGTGCTCTCGCAACGTGCGCCGCGCTTTAAAAGCACAATGACAAAGTGCTGTCAGGTGCGATTGATATGAAAGATGACATATTCGTGAAGCCTGATTCCGTTGCCGTCCTCAGCTCGGTTGAAGGCGACCTTGAGGTTGGAGAGAGCGCGGTTGTCAGAGCTTCGAGCCCGGACGGGGTCGTAAATGTCTCTGGGGAGGTGCGATGCGAGGGGCGGAACACCTTCGAGTGCAGCCTGAGGGCGAGGTCTCTCGAGTCCGATGACCGCGTTGTCTTCTTCCATGACCTTGAGCTGCAGGGCGACGCGGAGCTTGACGACGGTGAGCTGGAGGTGCGTGGCAGCATGAAAGCCCGGGACGTTGACGTGGGTGACTCGCTCGTCGTGGGGAAGGACCTCGAGGCGGACGAGATCTCGGTGGGGAGCCGGGTTGAGGTGAAGGGGGACCTGAGGGCGGAAGAGGTCGAAGCCGGCAGCTCCGTCGAGGTGGGCGGGAAGCTGTCAGCTGAGAGCGTCGAGGTCGGCGGCAGCTTGAGGGTCAGCTCCGAGAGCGACATCGAGGAGCTGGAGGTTGGCGGGAGGGCAATCGTGAACGGCGGCAAAATCCGCGAGATTGAGGTGGGATCCAGCTTCGAGTCCGGCGCATCCCTCGAGTTCGGCAGCATCGACGTTGGCGGGCACGTGAGGCTGACCGGCAAGAACAAGGGGGAGGATATCGAGGTCTGCGGCTCGTTCGACGTGGACGGCGACCTCGAGTTCGAGACTATTGACGTGGGCGGCCGGGTCGAGATACAGGGGACTGCCCGAGGCGGCGACATGGAGGTTGGGGGGAAGGTCGCGATCAGGGACTCGCTCGAGCTCTCCGGGACCTTGGACGTGGGCGGAAAGGTGAGGGTCGGGAACGAGATAACCGCCGAGGATGTCGAAGTTGGGGGGGAGCTGCAAGCCCGGAAGGTGACTGCAAGGGAACGCATCGAGGTTGGAGGAACGATGGCGGTCGAGGAGGGCGCCACCGCCCCCGTTATTGAGGTCGGCGACTGCGCCGAGGTCAGGGGAATCCTGCGCGGGGAGTCGATCACCATCGGAAGCGACGCCCGGGCCGAGGACGTGCACGGCGATAGCGTGACGCTCGAGGAGGACTCCGGCGCCCGGCGCATATGCGGGAAGGACGTGACGATAAAGGAGGGGAGCCGGGTGAGCGGAGACGTCTCTTACACTGGGGCGCTGGATGCCGCAGAGGGGACACTCTCGATGCCGGCTCAGAGGATAAGCGAATCGCAGTTCCGGGAGATGCGGTTCTTCTGATCCGCAATCTCGATTCAAAACGGCGAACCTGAGGTGAGCGCCATCTCAGTCCAGCCCGTTGTCCCTCGCGATCTTGGAGTAGTAGCCCGCGGAGGGCTTCGGGACTCTCTTTAGCCGTGCCCGGCAAACATGTTGCAGGGGTATGGACCATGGCAAGAACATTCGACAATATAGACCTCAACGCGACTATCGACTGGATGATTCTGGAGAAGCTCCTCCGGGACGACAGGCTGATTGTTGAGTTTGATGTGCACATCGCCTCCCTCACCGGGTTCCCTATAATAGATGACCCTTATACTTCCCGGCAACTCGCCCACGCGTTCAAGGAACATCTGGATGTTCCGACTTGGGGCGCGTTGAAGGCCCGCATCGAGACATACAGGGAAGAGGTCTATCAGTTCACCCGCATCCTAAACGATGCCCCCAATCGGCCCATGCTCTACGGCTCGGGCTCGTACGACCCCACAAAAGTCCACCCGCGCGATTACAAGTCACGGGAAGGGGCGTACTACAGAGGAACGGCACTACGGCACCTGTGTTACTTCCTCGCCGCGCAGCTTTATCCGTCGGAGACTGCAGCGCAAGACTTTGTACGGTTCAACGGCGTTGTATCCTCCCTCAATGCCAACCCCTTCAATCCGTTCCTAGCGCAACGGAGCGATATGGGCGATCTGAAGAGCCTAATCCGCCAGGCATACGAAACATGTCTGCGCAGCACTTCCATCTGAATTCGCCCAAAACGCCGGCGCATAAGCTGCCATGGCTGGGCCTTCATAACGGCGTTCTCCATTTCCGGGCGCGAGACGGGTCGAAACGCTCTGGAAGAGGATACCTTTTTATCCGCTAATGATGGTAACTATGCCGGCGACTGATATGAAATTCGACATCGCATTCATCGGCTTCGGCACCGTGGGCCGTGGACTCGCGGACCTGCTTCTCGAGAAGAAAGCAGAGCTGAAGGAGAGGTACAACGTGACCTGCCGGGTCGTTGCCATCTCTGACATACGCGGGGGGTCCATCATGAACGACCGGGGGATCGACCTCAAGGAAGCGCTCAGGCTCGCGGACTCGAAGAAGAGCGTCGAGGAGCTGCCTGCGCAGAGGAAGGGGCTATCGGCGCTCGAGACGATAAAGGAGAGCCCGTGCAACTCCATCGCCGAGGTGACCTGGACCAACATCACCGACGGTCAGCCCGGATACTCGCACATGAATGCCGCGCTCTCGCTTGGGAAGCACGTCGTCACCACGAACAAGGGGCCCATCGCGCTCCACTACCGGGAGCTCGCCGGGATTGCCAAGGAGAAGGGGGCAAGGCTGAAGTTCAAGGGGACCGTGCTGAGCGGGACGCCCGCTTTCAATTTATTCGATGGGGCGCTAGCCGGGTGCTCCGTCTCGTCCGTGAGGGGCATCGTGAACGGGACGACCAACCTGATACTCTCCGAGATGGAGAAGGGCCGGGACTACGCCGAGGTGCTGAAGGAGGCGCAGAAGCTTGGCTATGCCGAGGCAGACCCGACCATGGACGTAGAGGGGTGGGACGCAGCCGCCAAGGCGACGATACTTGCGAACTACTTCTTCGGGACAGACATTAAGCCCCAGGAGGTGGACCGGAAGGGGATCTCAGCGATAACGCTCAAGGACGTTGCCGCGGCGAAGGCGAGGGGCGAGAGGATAAAGCTCATAGCGAAAACCGAGCGGGAGGACGGTGACGGCAAGGTTGTTGCAGAGGTCAAGCCGGTGCCGGTGCCGGTCTCGGACCCGCTGGCGAACATCATGGGGGTCACGAATGCCCTCACCTTCGCGACCGACTGCCTCGGGGACGTGACCGTAGTGGGGCCGGGGGCGGGGCGCAGGGCTACAGGATACTCGCTGCTGACGGACCTGCTCGCGATAAGCCGGGGGCTCTGAGAAGAGTTGAACCAAGGAAGGGCATTTGCCTTTCCAACTAACCTTTTTTGGATTTTTATCGCATCTTCAGTGGATATCCGACAAGAGGGGCATCGACGACCGTGCTGCTGAGCTCGTCGTGAAGATCGTCAAGGACTACCCGAACCCGCTGCCACCCAAGGACGTAAAGGAGAGGATGGACCGGATGGTCGCCCAGTGGGACGAGAAGTACAAGGTGAGGTGATCCACATGAGCAAGCAAGATAAACTCGGAAAGCTGGCAAAGGCGGTCTACGGCCACAGCAAGGCCGGAGCGGTCGCCGCAGCCAACGAGGCGGTAGCCGCCAGCATAAGCCCAATGGAAGCAATAAACAACGAGCTCATGGTCGGGATAAAGCAAGTGGGCGACAAGTTCGGCAAGTACGAATACCGCTGCCATACGCGCTCCTCGCCTCCCAAGCAATGCAATTGGCAATCGGCATCCTCATGAAGAACGCCCCCATTGGCTCTGCGCCGGTGAAGAAGGGCAAGGTCGT
>CAZWMA010000006.1:0-76347 GCA_964634735.1 uncultured Nitrososphaerota archaeon | reverse complement strand
TGTGTTGGGTGTGTTTGGGTGTGGGTTGGACAGCATGGATGATCAACATAAACGCATCCGCTGCGGGCCGGATCGTGACGCTGCTGTTCGGGTTCGATGGTTTTTACGTCTGGATAATCGCAGGTGGCGTAGCCTGCACCGCAATGGCGCTGCTTGGTGCGGATGGATGGAAGCGCTTCGCCAGGGTAGCTGTTATGGCGCTCATCCTGATGACCGTCGCAATCAACGCAGTCCTGTTAGCGTCATCAGGCTGGGAGGCGTTGGGGGGAACGCCCTCATATGGCATGCCCGCGGGCGTAGCGTTTGATCTTGCACTCATAATCCCGTTGTCATGGGCGCCGCTAGCGTCGGATTATAACAGGTTCGCGAAATCGTCGAGGGGGGCATTTCTCGGGTCGCTCTTCGGCCAAGGAATCACAAATTCGTGGTTCTTTGCAACAGGGCTTTTGTGCGTACTGCTGTTGGGGACGCTCGACCCAACAGTTTACGTCACCCAGATAGGTGGGCTAGCCTTCGGCATTGCGGCGCTCTTCGTCATATGGATTGGAACGCTCACAACCACGTTCCTCGACATTTACTCTGCAAATATTTCTGCAATCAATGTCTTTCCGCACCTCAAGGAATGGCAGGGGGTCGTCATAACAGGAACGTTGGGTACAGCTTTGGCTCTTGCACCGTGGTTATCTACATTTGTTGAGTTTCTATATCTCATAGGAGCGGTTTTCGCTCCATCTTTTGCAATCATAATCGCAGACTATTTCCTTATCCGGCGACGCCAGCTCAACATCGTTGATCTGTACGAGGGGCGAGCTCGCGGTGCACTTGGCGGGTTCAACATGATTGCAATCGTTTCGTGGCTATTAGGGACGGCATTCTACTTCCTGGCCAAGAGCACCCTCGAACCTTGGGGAGTGATGCTGCCAACATTCGTTGCCACGGCGGCACTGTATGTCGTTGCAACGCGTCTGCGGGAGCGCTATATGCGCAATCGAATCCAGGCAATGCAAAATGCTTAAAGCTGATTTTTTGTTCATGTTATGGCATGCAGTCAGTTGTCTCGATTAAGGAATTGGTCAAGAATTATTCTGGAAGGGACGCCGTTGACAGGGTCTCGTTGGAGATCGGAGAGGGGGAGATATTCGGACTGATCGGCCCAAATGGGGCTGGAAAGACGACCTCGCTGCGCATCATCTCGACGATAATCAAGCCTACTTCGGGCACAGTCAGCGTTTGCGGGAAGGATGTCGTCAAGGAAGCAGCAGAGGTCAGGAGGATCATCAGCTACCTTCCAGATGAAGCCGGCGCGTATCCGAACCTCTCTGGGCACGAGTACCTGAAATTCATGGCATCATTCTACTTCGATTCGAAGGAGGAGATCGCAAGAACAGTCGAGGAAGGAGACAAAATATCGGGCTTGGGCGATAGGTTAAGGGAAAAGTCGTCCACCTATAGCAAGGGCATGAAGCGGAGGCTGCAGCTTGCAAGAGCACTCATGATAAAGCCACGGTTGGCAATATTGGACGAGCCAACGTCAGGGCTTGACGTGACCCATGCTTACCACCTTAGGAGCGTGATAAAGGAGTATGCCAAGACGCGGGGGGTAACGATCTTGCTCTCGAGCCACAACATGCTTGAGGTCGAGAACTTGTGTGACAGGGTGGCGTTCATTAATGAAGGCAGGATTATCGAATCGGGGTCTCCCCTTGAGCTGCGTTCGAAGCACGATGCGCAGAATCTGGAGGAGGCGTTCGTGAGGGTGGTCGGCCATGCCTAAGGGGCTGAAGCTCCTCGTAATGAAGGAGATAAAGGATCTTCTGAGGGATCCGAAGATACTCATCGGCATGATACTATTTCCTGCGCTGATACTGCCTCTCATGGGCGGAGCGGTGAGCATCGCCACGACGTCCACATATGAGAAGGCTGCCGGAAATATTACTGCGTATATCATCGACGATGACAACGGTGCGCAGGTTCCATTCATAATGGCAGCCCTCAACTCGACGGGCATAACCCCGCAGATCGCATCAGGCACTCCTGAGGAGTTGGCCAGGTCGCTTGGGGGAGGCGATGTCATCGTCTGCGTTCCTGCAGGGTTCTCACAGAATGTCTCAAGTGACCAGAAGGCTAGCCTTCAAATGTTCATAAACTTCAAGGACTTCTCCATCTACGAATTCGTAAAGTCCGGGAGGGTCGATTCAGCTTTGAGCACTTATGAGGAGATGTTGATTGGCAACAGGGTGAGCGAGGGGATACCAGGCGCCTCATCCGAGATTGTACTCAATCCGCTCAGTGTAGGATACGAGTCCGTGATAAAGGGAGAAGCGCAGCCGGTGAGCCCGTCGATACTTCAGAACACGGTAAGGATGCAAGGCATGATGGGACCGATAGTCATAATGCTGGTGCTTATCCTTGCGATGCAGGTCGCAGCCACTTCGATGGCGGTCGAGAAAGAGGCGAAGACGCTGGAGACGCTGCTCACGATACCCGTAAGCAGGCTTAGCATACTCTTTGGGAAGCTTGCAGGTTCGGTCACGATAGCATTCCTTGCGACTGTAGCGAATGTCTTTGCATTCACATACTACATGAATTCGTTGCTGGGCAGCGTCTCCGCGGGATTGGGAGAGCTTGATTTGGCAGCAGTAGGCTTGGTGCCCTCGGTGGAGGGGTATGCGGTCCTCGGGCTTACGCTCTTCGGCTCGCTGATATCGGCTCTCGCGCTTGCGCTGACTCTAGGAACGCTCTCGCAGGACGTCAGGGGAGCGCAGTCGATGATTGGTATACTGATGGTCCCGGTATTGCTGCCGACGATCTTCCTAATGATGGGGGATATCTCAACGCTACCTGCGGCATTCCAGACCATCCTGTACCTCATACCGTTCACATACCCTGTGCTTGCTTCCCAGGCACTCTTCACAGGCAATTACGGGACCATACTGCTCGGGTTAGCTTACACAGCAGCATTTACGTTCGGGACGCTGTATATTGCGGCTAAGGTCTTCAGCACTGAGAAGGTCATGACAGCCAAGATAAACTTCGGCAAAAGTAGGCTCAGGAATTCTGAACAGCGTTAGCAGGCGCTTCGGCAAGAGCAGGCGTCGCCTAATGGCGACAGAATTAATAGAATCGGCAACTGATAAAAAATGAGGGCCGGGCATGGTTTACTGTCACAAGTGCGGCATACTCAACAATGACGGGGATGCATACTGCAAATCGTGCGGCGCAGGGTTAAATGACGCAAACGGCAGGCATGTCGCTTACAAGTGGCAAAGCTCGAAGTGGGATTACAGCGGTGCAGTATGGGGGTTTGCATTCGGCGTCTTCTTCTTGCTCCTTGGCCTTGCTATCGCGACCGGCATTGACGTCTGGCGAAGTTTCTGGGCAATAATACTCATCGGAATCGGGGCTGCGATCCTAGTTGGTGCGGTAATCGGTTTGAGGAGGGGCAGCAGATGACCCAGCAAGATCGAAGCAGAGATGCATGGAAGGAGGGCAAAACGGATATCGTAGGGGCAGTCTCCTTTGGCATGTTCCTAATTGTAATTGGAGCCGTGTTTGCATCGATCCCCAATCTGGCGGGAAGTATCTGGGATATGATTAACGATGTCAGGTTCGAAGAGGTTTACACCAACATCTACTTCCCAGCACTGCAATCAGAGTTCCCGGTCATATACAATGTGTTTTTCCAAGTCTGCATCGCCATGCTTGTCATAAGCGCAATCCTGCTTGTGATAAGGCTCATCATCAATCAGCCTATCAAGTGGAAGGCGGAAGGAGTTGGGAATGCCGTCTTCTGGGCTTGCGTTGCATGGATTGCAAGCATGATAGTTGCGGACAGGCTAAACTCGCTCATGGTCTTGGGATACTTCATTGCGAGCATAGGTCTTTCTATGATCGCCAATAACGCGATAGTCATTGCTTACTGGCGTTTGCGCGGCAGTTGATACGTGAGCAGTGTTTTATCAATCAATAGGGATGACGACTACATTGCCGCTTGGCGACCCTGTTATGTTGAAGGAGTCTGAGAAGCCTCCCCCGGAGACGTTGAGTTCGAGCGGATATAAACGGCTGATGCCCAAGCATGTGGTCGTAATCGCGCCGTCTGAAACACCGATCGCTATCCTCGACGGCAGCAACAGCACGAACGATGTCAACGAATTTGAGGCTTTGGACTCCGATGCGGCATCCATTATGGTGCGGACAGCGGAGTAGTGGAGCTCCTCTGAAGATGTGGTTATCATTATTGACGACATCCCAGCATACTGGGCGGACGTCGAAGTGACAGCAATCGCCATTATGCAGATGATTGATGCAGTCAGCATAATCTCAACGAGAGCCCGGTCCAAGTACAGCACCTCACTGGCGCGGCATCGGTTCGAGCCTCACATTATAGTGCAATGATTCGACCAGCACAATCTCCCCGGCATAGGCCTTGAAGGAGAGCGCTTGAACAGTATCCACGAAGATTGTAACGGTGCAATCGTAAAGGCATTCTCGCTTGTAATGGTTAACCGCGATCTCCTGAGTCGCCTTCAGTATGTCGAATCTGCCGGAAGCTGTGAAGTTGGAGAGGTAGCACGAGGAGATCGAGGCGCGGTGGATAATTCTGCCACTGATGTCCCCCGCGTCCTTCTCATAGACCACAGTAACTTGGGGCCGAATGAGGAGGGAGCCGTTTGCGTTTAATATGAGGATGGGGGTTTGCCCCACACCAGAATAGCCCCCAGTATCAAGATCTCGGTGCAATGATAGATTCTCAACGATCAGCGCATTCCTTGGAAAAGACCAAGACACGGAGTCCCCGGAGAGGCTTACTGAGATAAAACCCGTTCCCAAGTCGAATGCGCTCATCTGGTGCGAGCCGGTGGAGAAGCCCCTGACTATAGCGGTGCTGTTGGCAAAGAGTGTGCCGCCTAGCTCGAGGCCTTTCTCAATCAAACTTCCGTCGTCCAAGTCTCCTGCGCTCTTCAGGTAGTAGCCTGCCAAGATGGCGGAGTAGCTTACGACAGAGATTACGGCCAATGACAGGATTATGCGAACCAGCCCTTGATTCATGAGGACACCACACTACATTACCATCCAGAAGGAGGTGCAAGGGACGATGCGAGCAAGAATGTCCCTGACCTTGTGGGGCAGTACAGGACGCTACTGGAGTTCGGAGGCACAAGAAGAAGAAAGAGCCTGCTCCCGGCAGGGCATTCGGAGAGTGATTGAGACAAGCTCTGATGGACGATTAGGATTACTCCGTTCATGAATGCACCATCGTAATCGACGCTTAAAGAAGGGTCGATCTGCCAGCTCTGTTGGTCGGATGACACAATGCTGAAGCTCCCATCTATGTTACGCACAAATGAGCAGGTTGATGACCCGAACGACTGGGCATTGAGCGCAATATCGCGACTGCCCCATTCGACGCTGTTACCCCACCAGATTATCGCAGACGCCCCCTCAACAACATCGAGCCCAGCTGAACCCCAATCGAATACCTGCAGGGCCAGGTGCGTGTCATTATGCATGAGAAACTGGCAAGAGATGTCTGAAAAGCGGACTTGACAAGGGATTACCGACGGAACCGTCGAAGGGGAACCGCTGAGATTTGAGAAGAGGGCAATCGACCAGTTTGATGAGATGTAAGGCAACCCTTCCATCAGGCGGTAAGGGATCCACAGCGTGCAGTCACCGGATGCGTCATTCGGCGCAGAGGTGCCGAAGTTGGCCTCTTCGAATGAGGCAAGATAAGAGCCTGCCCTGCCTTCAAGTGGAGAGCCGTCAGAGTATGTAAGCCTGATTGCCGCTAGTGCCCCAGATGCGTTGTAACTGAACGAAGTGTGAGGCAATATCCGTTCGGCGGTCCATGAACCGATTGCAAGAGTCGTCAAGCCAGTAACTCTGACTTCGGCGAAAACTGAGTGATTTGAGCCCGTGGCTAGGTCCCCCACTATCCAGCAGCTGGACAGATTGCCAAGCACTATGGAGAAGAAGCCCGAGCCGTTGGTCATTGCCTTCCCAGCGACAGCGTAACCATCCGACGCATCTGAACCGGGAGTGCCGTCCCAATGCAATGCGCTGCCATTGCTGAACCAAGCGGTGACTGACACTAGCGTCGGTGAAGAGATGCCGCTTACGCGCCCGGAGACGTTGATGCCGACGCATTCGCCTACTATTAGCCTGCGGTACATCATCCCTGTTTCAAGATCGCATGGCTTTGCATTCAGGCGGTCTGGGTCATAGCTGCTGTTCTCGAACTTTGCGAGAATCGAGTGGTCTTGGTCCATCAGGAGAGATATTGATGGTGATCCGCCAGCATATGCCCCATCCAAGAACCACCCTGCGAAGAAGAAGCCGTCCTCGACGCCCGAGATGGATATATCCTGTGTCGAATAGCGCAGCACGTCATAGTCCCCCGGCGATGGCAGCGTTGATCCACCAGAAGTAGAGGAGATCTCGAGGTTGAACGTTGTCGGAACCGCCGAGTAGTAGACTGTAATTGAATTGTTGGAAATCACAGGACCGACCTCGACCTCAGGCGAGTAGTAGGTCCGGTTGCCGACAACAATCCGGTCAAAGTAATAACCGTTGAACGCGATCGCACTGACGGAGATATTGCAACCAGTGTCAACCAAATAGTCGCCAAAACCGTTCGTATAAACGCTATAGTTCTGCGAGTATAGAGACCATCCAGGAGAGTCTGATGATACCTCGACCGACCCCCATGTCGGCGTCGGCGACGCTATTTTTACTGCAAAGTCGCTTGCCTTTATCATTAGCCTAATGGTCATCAGCCCTCTATCTACTCTAACCGGGCAGAAATTCGGGTATGAGGCGTAAGCGGGCATTATCGACGTGATTCCGCTTGAGTTGATGGTCTGGAGAGAGAATAGTTTTGATGTGGGCGGACCACTAGTCGCGTTCGAAAGCAGACCGTCATCGCAGATAGGGATGAATTGGAAAGAGAAAGGCACAGGCAGTGGCAGCAGAAACAGATGTGGGGAATCGGAGAAGGAGGTGTTCATGAGACCAGCGATAATCGAAACGACTCCTCGATCGGGGAAGTTACCCGTCGCCCAACCAGTGCCGTTCCATCTCAGTGTCTCAAATGTCAGTGCGCCATTTACCTGTGGAGGTAGCTTATAGAAAGATGCGCTCAGGGAATGGCTCCGGTCAATCAGCAGAGTTACCTGTGCGCTGGAGGAGTAATATGCTCCATCAAGGCGCCACTGCAGGAACGCATATCCTACAGATGGCAGCGCTGTGAATTGCTGTTGCGAACCTGCGGGATAATACAGGATCCCCGGTTTTGGGCTAGTCGTTCCGCCTTGGCCGGAGAAGAGGGTTAACGCGCAATAAGATTGTGATACGGTTACCATTACGTCGGCATGCCCGGTTAATCCTCCTGCGCTAGCCGTAACTCTAAGCGTATATGTGCCAACTGGGGTGTTGGAGCCGGCGGAGAAAGAAAGCATAGCAGTGTAGTTTGTTGCAGCAGAGACCTTTGAGAGGAAGGTACTGGAGGAGGCTGGGACGGACCCTAACCATTCCAGAGTTAGGTCTGCTACGGCAGGCATACTGGAGAATACGCCTATTGTTGACGATGATGAGCTCCCTTGCGCTACGGCGATATCGTTTGATTTTGTTACCCAAACCAGCATACCTGGTGCGGCATCCGTTACTTCGATATCAAGTCTACACTCCCCAATCTTCCCGGCTGAGTCGGTTGCCCGAAGGATAGCTGTGTAAGAGCCGGGTCCCGAGTAGGCATGGCTTGTATTCTGGTTGGTCGATGTACCTCCATCTCCGAAAGTCCAAGAGAAGGAGTATGGAGGCTTGCCCCCGCTTGCCCAACTCGAGAATGCAACAATGAGAGGCGCATCACCGGATGGTGGGGATGCCCTTGCGGATACGCTTAGGGCCTCGATGAAGATGGCTTTGAGGGAGTGGTTCGAGTTCATGATTACTTTAACCGGATTCGCGCTCCCAATATCTGAACCGTCAAGCAGCCATCGTTCGAGAGCTGACCCAGTAGAAGGGTTCGCGTTTATGGTTACCTGCTCGCCCTGCGCCTTGCTGTATGATCCCTCAGATGGGGAAGTGGTGCCACTTCCCTGCGATGATATATCGAGCCACAGCGATGAGACGACTATCGTGATGGATTTTGTGTCAGTGATGCCGACGGAGTCTGTTGCCGTGCATTGAACGGTGTAGACCCCAGGAGACTGGAATGTGAAGGAGGGGTTCTGCAGGTTCGATGAGCCTAACCCTCCAAAGACCCAGTTGTAACTATAAGGGGCTATGCCATCTTTTGCTGACGCGGTGAATGAGACCTGCAGAGGAGCAATACCGGATCCGGATGATGCGCTAATCGTCAGTTCTGTGCTGTAGACTTGCACCCGCATCGAGGAGAATGTTAGCCTGACTTTAACCAAAGAGCAGTCGGTCAGGAATTCCGAGTTTGGAAACCAGTAATCCGCAGAAGCCCAGATGCTGGGACCTTGGAAAGTGGAGGATGTGCCGCCTGCGTCTGCTCTCCCGGACACGGTAAAAGCATAGCCTATGCGCCCCATCGATTCTTCAGGGGCATGGGCAGCAAGTATTGATTGGGTAGAGCCTTGCAGAGACCAAGTCAAGTAGGAGAATGGAACAGGTCGGGTAATGCTTGCAGTGTAGAATCCTGATGAGTTTACGTTTGGGTGACCGCTGAGGGAGGTTGGCGTATATGCACTGGAATGAACCTCGATGCCGTTGTCTATCGCAATGGAGTAATAGCTTATAATCGGATCGTGATTCTGAAATCCCAATATTTGCTCAAACGAGGTTCCTGCTGGCGAGAATGAGCTCGAGAATGAGAGGGAGCTTGACGGCAAGTCGATGTTTTCAGAATACCCAAGAGTGCTCGCCTGTGTGAAGAAGAGGAAAGTCATCGAGAAGATCACAAAGAGGAGGAGATCTCGCCTCCCCAGAGTCTGATGGATACGGTAACATTGCCAGTGCATTTAGCAATCCCCAAGGCAAAGCCGGTTTAAAAAAGGCACAGGGCGATGGCTTGTTCAGAAACGAATGCTCTGGAATGTCTGTTCGATGCTGGAGGATGAAAACCAAGCGCCTGAAAGCACCCTACCTTTTACGACAACTTCGTGGGCGTTATTGGATGGCCTTGCATACCCGCAGTCTCCGGCAAGAGAGAGCAACTGCCCATCGATAGAAATCGAGGATATCGCGATTTTCGCCCCCGATTGCATCCTAGCGGATATGATTACAGCGTCCTCGCTACGGATTACCGACTCCGAGAAAGGATAGACGCTGCAGACGACCAGCGACTGTATGTCGATGCTGATGCGGTTGGCCTGCGCAGCGAGCAGCAATGCTGGATAAAAATCCGCGAGTTCCAGCGTTGCGCTAACGTGCTCTCCTGTGCTTTTCGCCACTTCGCTAAATCCAGTGGTTGTGCCACAGATGAAGTATTCGCCTAGGAGGCCGGATTGCTTCTGAAGGGGTACTGAAGAAGGTGAGACAGAGCAAATTAGCCAGCAGGAACGCCCCTCACCATCCTGCAGCCTGATGCCAATTCCAAGCGTGTCGGGAACTGCCCCGTCGGGTACGGCTACTAAGACCTTGCTGATGGTGGCTTTGAAGGTTACCGCGCTAATCGGACTTGCGAGTATGCGCAGAGGGTGCTGGAAATCAAGGTTGAAACGCGGGCAATAATCGCTCGTTGCTTCTACACGGCTGATCTCCAAGTCAACATTATCTGCACGAATTGCATTGGGTGGATCGACGGCTCCTGGGTGAAGCGGGGATAGGGGCAGTAATGCAGATAAAGCGATTATTGTAAGCAAAAAAGAGAAAACCGCAACAGAAACGCGCAATCTCATTCCCGGATATTTGGGGCAGATATATCTCTAGTGCCTCTTCGCAAACACTTTGCTAGACCATAGCCTTAAATATCGAGCAAACAAGGTCATTGTTGTACCTGGAGGGTATTAAATGAACAAAGGTGCTCGACTTTTCCGTTAAGGCACAATACTTAGTCAATACCAAACCCTCTGCAACCATCGAAGACGCCCTTGTAAAGCTTGCCGAGAAGAGCATGACGAATCTGCAGAAGCAGGTTTTGATGCATATCTATTCATACCAGAGAAGGCATTGCTACGAAGGTAGGACGTATTCATGGCATGTGAGGGAAATAATAAAGCAGCTCGGAATGGCTGAGTCGACGGCCAAATGGAGCCTTAATAACCTGCGCGAAAGCCTTCTGCTTGAATGCGGTTCCATGATGAACAGAGGTGCCCCGCTTAGGATAACAAAGGCAGGGACCGTCGTCGCTGAGCGAATGATCGCAAAAGCATCGTTAGCCGAAATCGGAGAGCTTACATGAAATGGTCAATCGCAGCAATTGGCCGCAGCAAACCAGATACGCATCCATTTTTTTGTAAAGCATGTCAAAAATCCTCGCCCATGCAGTAAAAAGAGGGGCTTTCACGCATAAAATATAAGCCAGCAGCATCTTTTCATAAAAAAAAACAGTTGTTCAGTGCAGAAAGCGCTGTGCGAAGCAATATATGATGAATGTGTGGAGAAGTACGATAGACGGTGAAATGATGATTAGAGTCTCAAAACAGGAGTTACTTGGATTAACATCCCTGCTATCAGAGATGGGGTTCAAGGTCATTGCACCTGTTAGAGCTGATGGTGTGATCAAGCTCACTCCGATAAATCAAACGGTTCAGCCTGAACTGGAATATGTCCGCATGATCAATACTCCAAAGAAATTTTTGATGCCGGATGGCGAACGACTCTTCAAGTACAGGAGCACCGCCACCATTACTTCATACGGCCTCAAGATAAGGTTCCCAACGGCGGAAGGGCCTTGCCCAGTAACCATTATTCCAGAATATTTTCCAGTGAAGGAGAAGCTGGCTTTCTTTGGAATTCACCAGTGCATGGCTAGTTCAATCAGATACCTTGATAAAGTCATGCTGAGCGACCCCGCTGATCCTTACTACAAGAATAGGCGGGATGGCATGTTCATAGCTGTGCTCGAATGCGATTCGGGCGATGAGCATTGCATGTGCAAGACGCTCGGGACGTACAAATTACCATCGGGATTTGCCGATTTGCTTGTCAGGAAGGACGGTGACGGGTATATCATTAAGGCGTTTTCGGATCCCGCAAAGGAGCTGATCTCAAAGCTCCAAAAACCAGAACTTGCAGGCGATTACCCGAAAACAGTCCCGAAGATGGTTAAGAATTACGAGCTCGAGATCAGAGAGGAGTCTGAGATAGATGCCAAGGATGCATCGAAGCAGTTGGAGGCGTGTACCTTGTGCACATCGTGCACTGTGACCTGCCCAACCTGCTACTGCGTGGATATTGAGGACCGATTCAGCCTAGTTGATCCGTCAAACGTGAGCCGTTTGCGGATGCGCATGTCGTGCCAACGAAGATGCTTTAGCACGATTGCGGGCGGGACGACATTCCTAAAGGCCAAAGAAGACAGGTTCAAGTGGAGAGTGAAGCACAAGTTCCCGTTCTCAATCAAGTCGTTCAAGCTCGTGGGCTGTACTGGTTGCGGTAACTGCGTTGCGCATTGCCCGGCTAGGATTGATTTCAGGGAGTTTCTGGGAAAGGAGGTCGCCTGATGTCAACAACTATGGTAGGTGACGCCAATCCGTACGTGCCAAAGCCAGTCACTGTGGTGGTGGTCAAGAACGAGAGCCTTGAAACGAAGACGCTCAGATTGAAGCTGTACAACTGGCAGTTGAGGTTCATGCCAGGGCAGTTTGTGCAGCTTCTTCTCCCAGGAGTGGGCGAGGCGCCGTTTTGCATAGCGTCGTCCCAGACAGACCAGAAGCATATAGAGATCACAGTCATGAAGAGGGGCATTCTCACGACTTCAGCGCACTACCTAAGACCTGGGGACGCAGTGGGCATCAGGGGTCCGCTCGGAAAGCCATTTCCGGTTGAATCGTTCATAGGGAAGGATCTGCTGCTCGTCGCGACAGGCATAGGCATTGCCGCCATCAAGTCGCTCATCATTTATGCAATTGAGAACCGTGAGAAGTTCAAGAGCGTAACGCTGCTCTATGGCGCGAGGTTCCTTGAAGACCTGGTTTATCGGGACGAGCTCAAGGAGTGGGGGAGGGCAATCAATGTCATAATCTCTCTTAGTAAAGCCCCTCAGGAGTGGCAGGGTCTAAGGGGGAGGGTCACCGATCACCTGAACAGAGTGAAGTTCGAGAAGGGCATGGTTGTGGCGGTCTGCGGCTCACCTACGGTAATGGCAAGCGTAGCTGATGAGCTTACCAAGCATGGGTTGGCAGCAAGCGACATCTATGTCTCGCTCGAGAGGCACATGAAATGCGGGATAGGGAAGTGCGCCAGATGCATAATCCCGGGAGGGAAACATGTCTGCATCGACGGACCGGTTTTTCGCTTTAACGAAATTAGCATCAAGGCAATAGGAGAATAATCGCATGAAACTCGCATTTCACTCGCTCACGTCCTGTGAAGGGTGCCTGACGACACTTATCACAAATCTCGGCTCGGACCTCGAGGCGCTCTACAGCATGTTCGATATAGATTACTTCAAGCTAGTCAGGGAACCCGTGGGCGGCAGCAAGATACCGAAGGTGGACATTTCGTTCGTTGAGGGTGCGGTTGTAACGAACCGCGACAGGGAGACACTTAACGAAATAAGGAAGAACTCGAGCTTCGTAGTCGCCTTAGGCACTTGTGCCTCAAGCGGTAATATTGCGTATACTGCCTCAAGGGATGTGGACCTCAGAACAAAACAGCTCAGGGATATTGAGATAAACCCAGCGGAGCCGTTATCCTCTGTGATCACTGTTGATTTTGAGCTAAGCGGCTGTCCTGTTAGTGTAGAGGAGTTCACAGATGCACTGCTTAGGCTAATAAACAATATCGACCCGATACAACCTGATTACTCAGTCTGCAATGAATGCAAAAGCAAGGGAAATCTTTGTCTGCTTGAGTCGAAGAAGGTGTGCCTTGGGCCGCTTGCCATGGGAGGCTGCGGCGCGGCATGCCCAACCGTAGGATCGGCATGTTATAGCTGCAGGGGGCCAGCGACTGAGGCGGATCTGAAAGCATATCTGCTTACCCTTGAGAAGAAGGGCATCGCAAAGGAGAAGGCATTGATGATGCTGAAGATGTTTACCGGCAAGAAGGCAAAGGAGCTGTTCAAGAATGAGCGGTAGTGGTAAGGCAGAAGTCATCGTAGATACTAGTGAACTGAGATTTATTGAAGGTCACGCTAGATTGCAGGTCAAGCTTTCAGGCGGAAATACCGTTGCGGAGTTTCAAAACCTTGAGGGGCCCAGATTTCTGACTAAATATCTCACTGGAAAACCTGTTGAGATGGCGCCCATGGTCGCGTCGAGGATATGCGGCCTCTGCTATACGGCACATTCCATCAACTCCGCTGAGGCGGTCGAGAGAGCGCTTGGCATCAAGGTTTCTAGGGAGGTCAGGGAGTTCCGCAATGTGCTCTATCTTGCTAACAACCTCAGAAGCCACGTCATGCACCTGCTCTATCTCACTATACCTCCGATAGAAGGGCTCATAAGCGTGCTCAGGCTCCGCGACAAGGACTTGTATGCTGCTGGAACCAAGTTATTGACGAAGTCGACGGAGTTGATAGAGATCTGGGGCGGCAGATCCGTGCACGTTCCGAACGTCGTTGTCGGAGGCTTTGGGGCGGTAATGAAGGGCAAGCAGCTCGTAAGCTCGGTAAAGGAACTCGAAGGCTTGATGAAGGACGTAAGAAAGTTCGTGGGATACACGATGGCGATGGACCTCCCGGAACTCGAGCGTTATAGGCTCCTGGGATCGCTGAAGAGCCCGGGGCATTACCCAATATACTCAGAGAATGCCCCAATGGCGCTTAATGATGGCTCGCTGCTCACAAGCGACGAGTATTATGATAGCATTAACGAGGTAACGAAGGATTACTCCACGTCGAAGCATGCGTACTTCAGGGACTCCGAGTTGACGGTTGGAGCGCTCTCACGGGTTATCCTGAACAAGAGATACCTAAAGCCAGAGGCGAAGACCTTTGCGGAGCAGGTGGAGTGGAGGATGAACCCGTTTCTGATAATCAAGGCACAGGCAGTCGAGGTTATGCATTACATGGAGGAGCTGGTCGCGTCAGGACAGAGGCTTGGCGATGTTATAGTAGAGCCTAACAAGGAAGGCGTGCCGCAGGATGTCAACTGCAGCGCAACACAAAGCGAGATTCCGGAGTGCCAAGGCACGGGGAGGGGCATATTCGTTGCCGAGGCGCCGCGCGGTGCCCTCTGCCATGCGTGCGAGGTCGAGGATGGCTTGATCAAGAGTTATAAGGTGTATACGCCTACAGCGGTGAACTCGAAGAGTATAGAGCTCGACGCGGCAGAGTTTGTCAAGAAGTTCAGACCGCTTGGAGTCGAGAAGCTGAAATATATATTGGAAGATATGACAAGGTCTTACGACCCGTGTCTGTCGTGTGCTGTGAGTTTGGACATATATTGATTGGAGCGGCAAATATGAAGGCAGAGATCGTATCAAGCGAAGAGTTGAAGAGGAGGCTCGAACAGGGGAGTGGCGAGTTCGTCGCCATATTCAGTACCAAATGGTGCGGATTCTGTAGAGCTTTGATGGGGGAGCTTGAGCGAGCGCAGGTTGTTTTCAGTGTCATCGAGGTAGATATCTCTGATGACGACGATTCAGCATGGGAGGAATACGGGATAAGCACCGTACCAACGGCGTTAATATTCAGAGCTGGGAAGGAGGTCGCCAGGAAGCCACCAGGGTACGAGGGATTGAGGGTTAATGACCTCAGGAATCTGTTCGATAAGAACCGCGCATGAGCGCCGCAATCAGTGCTGCGGAGAATGCGCCTAACAAAGCAAGCGCAAGGTAAGGGGACGATGGGGTTAAGATGAAACCTATATACCCCATGAGCAGAGGACCAAGGAGTTGGCCTATCCCAATGGATGATTCGAAGAGCCCTGCGTAGAATCCCTTTGCAGGTTTATTCAATACGAAGGCAAGCGAGTAGGCATAAAGCAGCCCCAACGAGAGCCCGAGTAGTGCTACTGAGACTGCAAATCCGGCCATGAAAGGTGCGCCCCACGATACAAGCATCGAGATGCAAAGCATAAGCATGCCAAGAGTCAGTGTTGACTTCCCCAGCAATTCAAGTATGCGACCGTAGACGGCAAATACCATAGTCCGTAATAGCGCGGCAAGACCGATTAAATAGCTGATTGTGGATGCGGATATACCCCAAAAGCCTGCATACGATGGGAACAGGAAGAAGAATGACAGGGTGGCGAATCCCCATATGACCATCGTATAGATTACAAGTGGCATGCCTCGTTTTCCAGATTTACCATTGGTCTCGGAATCGGCGTCGTGCGTCGACTTCGGCATCTTTGGCATGCTTATTCCAATCATCATTACGGCGCCAGCGACCATTAGGACGGCAACGCCATAGAACGCATACAGCACGGGGATGTATGCCAAAACGGCGCCAAGAGCGATTGGCCCAACCATATAGCCAAAGCTCCAAGAAACACTGTATTTGCCCACAAGCGACGACCGGGTTTTCCTTGTGCCCCTGTCCCCTATGAACGCCTCTGACGAAGGCCATATAGCAGAGAAGCATACGCCTTCCAGCACTCTAAGGATTGAGAGTTGGAGGAGTGTTGTGGAGTGCGCATATGAGAGGCATATGGCGGCGTAGACGAGAAGCCCGCCAATCAACGTTGGTTTCCTTCCGATGCGATCAGATACCTTTCCAAAGACCGCAGGCAGCAAGATGTACGGCAGGGCGGTGAATGCCCCGAGCATGCCGAGCTCGATGGTATTCGCAGAAACGACGATGCCTGCATAGATCGGGACTGCCGGCGTCATTATGCCGAATCCCGTCGAGAAGGTTGCGATTGCGATGAAGAAGAGCAACGTCGACCTGCTAGTTGGCGGGTAGGTTCGAACCAAGTCTTGCAACAGAGAACACCTAAAGTGGCAGCTGTTCTGAGGAATATTATAGAGGGTCTGCTGACAGGGGGATTTATCCTTTTGCGGACTCGACCCGACTCTAGAAGAACGTAAATGATACGATGCATATGGCAAGGCAGATCGCGATATGATGGGTCGCGTATACGCTCATATCGACTATCTTGGCAATAAGAAGCCCAACCACGAAGGCAGTTATGACCACAACAATGCTTCCAGTAGATGCGATCAATGTCAGCGTTTCAACGTTTGGCAAAATCGAAATCGGCATCAAACCTCCGGGGAGGTTGCCCAAGGATGGGAAGAGCATGTTTGACATAAACATGATCATTCCTGAGAGGAAGGCGGGGGTTGCATATCCAAGGAATGAATAGACCCTTGTTGTGCTCTTGGTCTTCTGTTTCTCAATAACTATTCCATTAACGAACCGGGTAAGGCTCTCCATGACCTCTGGCGTACCTCCCCCGGTATCGACTATCTCACTCAGTATGAAGAACGTGTATCTGCAGAGCCAGCTTCTGACCATAAGCGTCTCAGAGACCCTGCGCAACGGCATGTTCATCTCAAGGTGCTCCGAGACGCGGTTGAGCAGCTTATCGAAGGTCCGGTTGTACTGCCTCTGCTTCGGCAGATTTATCATGGTCTGGCTGATGTCATAGCCGATCTTCATCATCTCAGTGATGTCCCTTAGGAAGAACGGCAGCGCCTTCTCGACCTTCCCGATATCGCTCTGCTCTCTTATGTACTCCGTGCCCACGATTATTGAGAAGATCAGCAGCGTGGAGGTCAGCCAATAAGTGAAGGGCTGGATAAACATATACGTCGCAGCTCCAAAAGCCACCGACGCGCCTATCGCGATGAGGAGCGCACGGTTCATATTGTATAAATCATAGAACCTAGGTTGGGAGACATGGATGCTCATGATCAGAATCATGCCCATCAACGGAAGGATCATGTATCCATATAGCTGCATCACCATCAGGCTGTAGTCGCTTGAGAATGCGATAGACATAGCGATGAGCAGTGAGGGGAACATAAGGAAGATAGATATCGAGATCTCGCCAAGCGTACTTGCTGATTCGGAATACTTCTTCCATCGGTCAATGACGGATTCAAGGCCATCAACTACTTTTGAGTTGAGGTAAACTACAAGGTCCCCGCCGCTTCTCAGCACTGAGGTATAACCGAGGAAGATGGTCTTTATGTTCTCGTCGGGGTGATCTCGCGCTATGTTCTCAATGGCTAGGAGCGGGTTGTGCGAAAAGAACATGTAATCCCGCTTTACGATCAGAGCCTCCTTCTTAATCTTCGGGAGTATGCTCCACTCTGCAAGGCGATCCAAGGCGCTATAAAGCGAGAGTCCGGCAGCCTGAAGGGCCGCCGCATAAACCATGAAGAATGGGAACTCGTTCGTGGTGTCGCTTTTCCTGTTGGAAATCTTAATCTTCACTTCCATCAGGGGGAGGAGAACGATGACCAGTGGAGCGAAGACAAGGATGAGGGCAAGCGGATTCCGCAGGAGGATAAGGAGGACGAGCCCAATCGGCATGACCGCGGCAGTAACTACCAGGAAGATGGTGCTGTAGAATTTCGAATAAACGGTCGGGTGGAGGTAAATCATCGCCTTCGGGATGTCGTCCTTTATCGTATTCGCCATGACGTTGGAGATGTACCTTACAAGTGCCTGCTCACCCATGAATGACGATATCTTCGAGACGTATTTCTTCTCTTTAGGCTTCTCTTTTTCACTCGCCTTCTTTTCGTCTTCGCCAGCAGCCTGCACAGGGTAATACTTCTTCGCCAGCGAGAATGAGAGGCTGCCCCTGAGCAGTATGATCATTGTGATCGAGATTGCCACCATTAGAACGACGATTGTTGCAATGATAATCGTAATCGCCGTGTTCATTAGAAGCTCTGCAAGAAGAGTGCCAAATGACATAATAACGGCTGCAAAGCCGAGGATTACTTGCAAATTCATCTTCGGCCCAGGCATCTATGGCACCTGACCAGAGTAATACTTCTTTATCTCGTTGGAAACAGCCTCATATTCCAAGATGTTATTCTTCACCATGCTATCCACGAAATCCCTCCTTCGGGTCAACTCCTTTACCAACTGCGGCTTGGTGAGCCCGAGCATGGTCATCATTTTTTCAAGCTTGAGGCTATTTTTGACGACCTCCTTGGGCTCCAGAGGATAGTGCTTGTCGTCGGAGACGTTCCATTCGAACACCTTATTGCTAACAACTGACTGTGGACCCGAGACGCCGATTATCTCGTTTGCCTCAACTACCCTCCTCATTGGTTTCTTCCCCGGCAGCTTGAGCATTCGGCTGATAATGACGCTGCTTATGAGAGGGAGGAATGAAGGGGATGCGTTGATAGGCGGAGTAGTTAGCCTCATCACCATTGATTCGACCGAGTCGCCGTGGAAGGTGCATCCGCCACCGTGGCCTGTCGCCAAAGCCTGGATGAAGACGTAGGCCTCCTCGCCGCGTATCTCTCCTACTACAATAAACTGTGCCCTTTCCCTGAGCGAAAGCTTCACGAGATCGTAGAGCCTAATCTCGGTCTTTGACTCCGCTATCGAGTAAGTGTGGCGCGCGACGAGCGGCTTCCACCCCGCGTGCGGCAACCTCAATTCAGGTGTATCCTCAATTGTAACGACCTTCCAGTGAGGAGGGAGGAGCGAAGCGAGGGCGTTGAGCAGCGTTGTCTTGCCGCTGGCCATCTCGCCGATCACGAATGCCGAACCTCTATTCTCCAAAAGCAGCCACCAGTATGCGGCCATGAGCGAAGATATGCTTCCGAATTTGACGAGGTGGCAGAGGGTAAGCGGATCAGCCCTGAACTTCCTGATGGTAAGGCTTGAGCCGAATGGTGAAACCTCATTGGAGAAGGTAAGCGCACACCTGTGGCGTTCGGGAAGCGAACCTTCGGAGATTGGGAACGCTGTAGATATGTGCCTCTTCGACTTGTGGGCAAGGAGCATGATTCCGGATTCGAGCGAACGCTCCTCGTTGAACGAGATATTTGTCGTGAGCCAGTCGAGGTAGGAGTAATCCCTGTGGAAGATCCATACGGGCTTGCCGACGCCCGCCATTGATATATCCTCAATCTTCCCGTCGTTTATCATCGTGTTGAATATGCCATAGCCAAGGACGTCCCTTATGACGTAGTACTTGATCTTCTCAACCTGTTCAGGAGTGAGTATGAGCTTCAGCTCGATTATGGCATGGCGCAACCGCTCTTCGATTATCTTCATCGGGTCCTTCTCTTCCGTAGGCGGGATAGTGTAATAGATGGCATTCATGAGGATGTTGTAAATATCCAAATCGGATTCATCCATAGACGGCTCAGTTACCCAGTATAAGCCGTCGCCAGCGTATTCGTAAATACCTACCTTTGCGGCGCCGATCGAGTACTCCTCAAGCAGTTTAGCTTCTTCAGACAGTGGAGAGACATAGGCGCCGGCGATATGCAGCGTAAAGGTCTTGCCCAAATACTTCTTGACGTTTTTCTTGTCGCTGGTTTTGCCATCGGTCGAGCCTTTTCTGAAATTCAATTTGGGTACCATGATGAACGCCTCTAGTAATAAGGATTCGGCGGATAAATCTCAAGCCCCTGGATGACGACCAAGAAAGTGTTACCCCGCGCTGAAACGAACGCAATTGTGCAGTTGGTTGTGGGGGTCACTATCATTCCGGGAATGCGGTAATTTATCTGCACCATACCGGGGTTGAGCGTTATCGGCAAGGCAGCAATGCTGGCAATATTGATTGCGCCCGTGCCGGACTTGTTGTGCACAACGATGTTGTTGATCGTAATGGTTTGGCTGCCCATATTAGTTATATTGAGTTTAAGTTGGCCATCGATATCAGACCCGTGTGTTATGAGCAAATCCTCTTGCGAGCGCTCCCTCTCGACAGAGTTAAGATAGTCGGCGCTCCTGACGTAGCCACCGTATTCAGTTGAAACCACCGTAATGATAGACGTAAGGGCCACTATAGCAAAGACGAAGAGAATTGCGCCTAAGACATTGGTGATTCCCTTTTTTTGGCGCTTCATCGATGAGTGGTAATTCTTGTTGGGCATCTGATCACAGCCTGAATTGGGTTGAAACTACGTTATTCCTCTCTGTTATTATCGAAATCACATGAACCGCGTTAACCGATACGGTTTGGTTGAGCTTTAAGAAAACCATCGTCCCAGTATTGATCGTTGAAGGAGTGTATTCAAGGGTGTTTGTATCGATTACAATTTTAACCACGGTCGCGTCGCGCGCACCATAATTGCATACGCCCACATAGAGCGCGGCGCCGGATACAGAAGTGTCATTCTGGAAGAGGTAGGTTATCGATACTCGTTCATAGTTCTGTTCGGTCCCGACACGGAATATCCCTGTCAGCACCCCGGCTTCTCCTGCATAGTACAAGTCAAACGCTTGGACGTAGATTGCCATCGCTGCGAGCGTTATAGCAACGAGTGCAAGCGTTGCGACTACCTCTGATACTCCGCGTCGCTGCCGCATCAGTTTCACCTCATCATAGTATACAACGACATCATCAAACCTATTGATGCGCAGTCATAGTCGGAATAAGCTTGTCCGTCACCACTCTTTGAAATTGGTCCGCCCCAATGCACGTAGTACCCGCCTCCTTCGTATAGGCTGATCGCACCAGATTGGCTAGTGGCGCTAGGGCTCATGTAAAAAGTAAACTTCGTCTCGGGCAGTTCGGAAGATGGCAGAACTATGCTATGGTCAAACCACAACTTTGTGGGGAGTGGATCCCTGCCAGTGACGCTAAAGAAATAATTCAGGTTGACGCCGTCGTCGTCCGTGAGGAAGTCGGCATCAAGCTCACTAACGCCTCCGCCTTTAGTTACGACGCCGGTGACGTTGAAGAAGTAGGCTATTCCGTCTTTTCCAACGATTGTAGTGTCGGATACGTTGCTTATGGTTTGAAACGGATATCCACCTGTATGCAGCCAAGTCCAGCCATTGGTCCCGACAATCGCCCCCAGCTGCTTCAGATACTCTTCAGCAGATGCAGCGTTCTGCAACGCCCAGTCGGGCGCGGGCAGCACGCCGCCATATGGGTTTGTCACTATTGCCCCTTGGGGCGGATCCAAAAGGATGGACTCCCACTCGTCGATTGTTGTCACAATCTTGACGGGGCAGCCGAGATCATAGGCAGTGTCGACTAGGCCGGCAACGGTCGCGTCGGGGTCGATTTCGCCATCGTGTTGGAGGCAGGTTATTGCGAGGATGAATAATTTGCCTGTTGAAGCTTGGACTCCAGTGCATTCTACGGTGTATGCCAAGTTGAGGTCACCTTCAATCTTGACAACATATGATTTTGCTACAAAAAAGTTGCTTCCATAATGACCGGAGTCATTGACAACCATGTTCCCCATTGCAGGGAGACTAACATCATCTATTGTCCAAGCAATATCACCATTTTCTCCGATTACAGAAATGTTCAAGCTGAGATCGTCGCGGACGTTGCTTGTCATCGATATGCTGAAGTACGCATATCCATAGTGCTTTGTGAGCAGCATATCGTTTACTGAAACGTCGACAGGAGCAGGGTTTGCCATTACCTTGCTGATTTCGACGTAATAAAGCGAAGAGGCTGCGATTGAAAGAGTGGCCATCAGTAACACAGCGATTATTGGCGCAATGCCCTTAGTTGACGTCATCTTCCGCCGCAAAAGATGGACACCTCATTCAACAAACCGTTGTTCGTATCGTAAACACGGATTTTATAACTCACGCCTACCAAGAAAGCCGACCCGCTCGAAGAGCTCTCATATATGAAAGCGGTGCTCTGGCCATGAGCCAGATATTGAGTTGCTCCACACGAGTACTCGTTTAGCGAATCATCCATGATGACGCAGTATATGTTTATGTCGCCGCTCCCGGTGTTCTTGACATTCGCAGTCATTAAAACGTAGTCATCTTGCTTTAGAAGGTTCACTTGCGATATAGAAGCAGCGTAAGTCGGCTGATTGAACGCAGAAGTGACTATGGGGTACATCACGGCGACTGCGGCCAGTGCAATAGTGCACAATAGGATCGTGGCTATAATTGGAGAAACACCACTGCACGACCTACCGTACATTGCGCCCACCATCAATTACCCCAACTGTCACTACTTAATTTCGCTTATATTGATTGCCATATTTGTACTTCAGATAAACAGTTAGGTCAAAATACAGTTACGCGAATGCGTGGCTGCACTGAACCCCTCTTTTTGCGCATTCGGACTCCAAAATGCCATAGAAACCATTGAAATCGTGCAGCCTCATCTGTTTCAAACAATCCTCGGTGCATACAGTTAGCATACGGTTGTGCAAGAGCGGCTTGATATTTATGCGGTCAAAAAGCACCCTGCTGCCGGTCTCCATCGCGAGCTTGGCTACAAACTCAATATCTTGAAGGCGATCATTCTCTCCGGGTATTATGGGGCCGTAGAAGATCCAAGTCTTTATCCCGCTCCTGCTGAGCGCATTCAGCGCCTCAACGCGTTCAGGTATTGGCGATGCGCCAGGCTCAAACTTGCACCGGAACGAGTCATCTCGCGATGTGATCGTTATTCCCACCTCGAAGTTGCCGTTGCGAATTATGTCGATGTCCCTCGCAACCAACGAAGACTTTGTTTGTATGGAGATGGGGAAGGCAGCAGATCCTAGTATGGAGAGCGATTCGCGGGTTATCCCAAGTTCTTTCTCAATAGGCTGATATGGGTCGGTCACGGTGCTCACGCCAACGACGCCGGGTTTCAGCTTTGCCAAATCTGCCTTAAGCTTGCGCAAGACGTCCTCCTTAACGCTTACGGAGGTCCCCCATTTGGAAGGGGGTGTGCGACCACGCATTATGTCGGGCACGTAGCAGTACAGACAGCCGTGCATGCAGCCACTGTATGGGTTGAAGGTATAGTCTAGCCCCGGCAGCCGGCTCTTTGAGAGCACGGACTTGCACGGGGTTGTCGAGGCTGCCCATCGCATCATGCTTCAGACCTCTTGAAATACTCGCTGATTCTCCTCTGCAAGACGGCGTCCCTCAGCAATTCGCTCTTCTCCAGCCACGTCTTCGTCGGGACGACGAGGTCCCCCTTCAGATGCTGGAGGCAGGAACGCAAATCGTCGAACTCCATTGGTTTCTTGCGGAGCATGGTCCGGACATTCTCCCTAACGAACCACACGCCGAGGGGCAGTGGGAACTCGGGCATTATCTCCCTGACCACCAGTGCTGTAGCCTGCTTGCGGAGCTTCTTCATGTGTTCGGTAATTGCGAGTCGGGTCGAGAAGTAGCAGCCACCAATCCCAGGGTATGTCTTCCTCCCGTGCCACCCCTCGTAATCGCCCATCACAGCGGCTTTGCCCCCGCCTTGGTTCCAGAATGTCCCCGGAAACCATGCCTCCATCCACTCGTAGGACCACGCCTTCGGCATCAAGATGGCGGCGAATGTATTGTGTTGGTACTTGTGCAAATAAACCTGGAATTTGTCGATTGTCTGATAATCTTTGACCTCGTCGATGAGCCTTTGCGACAGCGTACTATCCACTGCGGTAATGCTCCACCGCGTAGGCACCATCCTGCGGTTCTTCTGGATGCCGAAGATCCCCATGCTGAAAGCCTTCTGTAGCCGGGATACAGGGGTCCCTGACCCGAAGAGGTCGAAGATAGCGTCGCCAGCCTTGAGATCCCTATCATAGTATGCCTTCTCTACCCTCTGGTCGACCTTGACCGAGGCTACATCGAACTTCCTGAACGGTGCGGATGGCCCGAACGGTTGCGAGTGGTCGTCAAGAACTATCCTCTCTGCAGGTCGCTTGACGAACTCGATCTCGGTCTCTGCAGCGGAGGTTCCCATTGAGAGCTCTTGGAGTGCGTCGACGATCCGGTTGCCCTTCCTGACGGCGTCGATGGGCATCTTTGTGCTTCCCCGGACCAGCGAGTAACGGTAATTCAGTATGCTGTCGATGCTTAACCCCATCCACTCCTCTGGGATGTCCATCACCTCAGTAGCGCCGGAGAAGGGGGGAACCATTGGACCGACAGAGACGGAGGGGTATCCGTACCTCCCCACGAAGACCGATGGGGGCGATGACCCGATTATCTCGCGGTCATAATTCATTTTGATGTTTTTAAGGTACGCTTGAGCCTTCAGCTCTATTGGGCAGACGGCTTTCCCGCAGAGGTTCCGCCCGCCTCGGCAGAGTATGCAAAGGTTCGCATGCCGGGAGCTCACGCTGACATTCGAGGAGACCATCTCGCTCGGCAGCATGGAGGAGTACCACTTGCTCATCTCAAGCACGGTTATTACAAGGGCGCAGGCGAATAAAAGCAAAACGCTCTAGCCCATCAAAGCGCTGCTGAGTAAAGCTCATCTGCGCATGCAGATAGATGGGATAAGTAAATCTTCGAGGAGCCAACTTCTCATGATAGGGACACCGGAGATGAAGATCGAGCTGGTCGCATTCGATAGCATGGGGGCTAGGTCAATGTGCACGTATATCGAGATGGGAGATGTGAGGATAACCATTGACCCTGCTGTAGCTGTTGGCGAGATGAGGTTCAATTTGGGACCCCACCCCAAGGAGAAAGAGAGGATGGAGCAACTCGCGGAGAAGATCAAGCAAAGGGCAATGGCATCCGAAATCATCGTTATTTCGCATTACCACTATGACCATCACGACCCGGGGGATACCGTTCCTCTGGAGATCTATAGCGGCAAAACGGTTTTAATCAAAGACCCTAAGAACAGGATAAACTCAAGCCAATGCGATTTCCGCGCACCGCTCTTCCTCGCAATGATAAAGGGGAAGGCAAAGAAGATAGAGGTGGCAGACGGCAGGAGGTTCACGTTTGGGAACACGGAGGTCGAGTTCTCGAATGCGGTCTGTCACGGGGCTAACAGCGCGCTCGGCTACGTCATCCAGACGCTGGTCAGGGTCGGGGATGAGAGGTTCGTTCATACATCGGATGTGCAGGGACCCCCTCGGCAGGATCAGGCGGATTTCATAATTAAGAATCGCCCTCAAACAGCGGTAATAGACGGCCCGATGGTTTACCTTCTCGGACGCGCGTACTCCCAAGAGGATCTCGATGCATCGATGAAGAATTTGCGTTCAATAGCGTTCGGAGGGACAAAGAGCATCGTGCTCGACCATCACTTCGCCAGGGATATGGCTTTCACAAAGTACCTCGATCAATTGAGGGGGGAGTGCTGGGATGCAAAGATAGGCACCGCCGCAGAGATGATGGGCATGAAGAACGACCTTCTCGAGGGTATGAGGAGAGAGTTGCACAACGGGCAGTAAATTGCCTGAAGCCGGATATACAATATATACAAGTGGCGCATGGTTATTCATGGTGGTTGAAATGGCGATAGACCCAATCTGTAAGATGGAAGTGGATGAAAAAAACGCAAAATGGACATCTGTTTATGATGGAAAGAGGTACTTCTTCTGCGCCCCAGGCTGCAAGAGGATGTTTGACAAAGACCCTAAGAGATACACGGGTTAATTCCTGCGGTTGACGATTGGAACTTTTTTATGAAGTGGTATTCAGCTTCCGGTGCGGATCATTCGACCGAAACAGCCGAGGATACCCTCTCAATTGCAAGCTTAGCGGACGTTTCGCCCTGATAGCTAAGGCTTATTGCGTGGCTCTCGCAGGCGGCGGCGCATCTCCCGCATCCCCTGCAGGCATCGCCTATCCTGGCTCTGCCACCGGAGAGCTGTATCGCATCGACGAAGCAGAGCTTGACGCAGGTGCCGCATCCCGTGCACTTGCCATTAACCTCTACGCTGACGCCGGGCATCTTTGAAATCCTTGAACCTATCCTGCCAGAGAGGTGCGGCAGCATCTTCCACAGGCAGCAGCACTCGCAGCAGTTGCATATTGTCATTAACCTCTCCGAGGGTTTGACGTCCAGCCACGATGCATCGAGCTTGTTCTTGCCGATTACCTGCACTAGTCCAGAATCCCTGCACTTCCGGAGGTGCTCAAGGGCTTCCTCCTGGGTTACCGCCCTGCCAAGCCGAGGGTCGATCCCAATCGATGCTTCGCCAAGGAAGAGGCACCCCAAATCTACAGGGTAATCGTTGCATCCCATCGACTTCCTGCAGATGCACCAGTTCATGACCCACAGGTGCTTCGCCCTCATTACGAAATGGTCTGCGACTTCCGAGGGGAGGACCGTGCTGTCGGGCAACTCAAATGAGAGGTCCACTTTGAGCTCGACTGAGGCGTCCTTAGGCAGGTAGATCATCTCGTCGTCCTCAAAGAGCGCTTTCTCTAGGAGGGAGCCTAAGAGAGGCCAACGGCTTAATCTCGCAAGGGCGAACCTCATTGGAAAGCCCTTCATGATAAGGTTGATGACCCACATCGGATGCGCCATGGAGATCACGGATGGTTAGGAAATACTGGTCCTTCAGGATTAATAACGAATTCCCAAATAGTTTTACCGATTATAGAAGCGTTTAAAATTGAATTGCGTTAAGTCCAATTCATGCGAAAGAAGGCTTCAGTGAAGATCGAGGGGATGCACTGCGCGACCTGTGCAATGACAATAGAGGAGTCGCTGAAGGGTTTGAAGGGAGTTGAGAAGGCAGAAGTCAGCTTTGGCGCAGGCAGCGCGGTAATTGAATATGACACGGCGGCATCGGGCTTCAAGTCGATATCTGAGGCTGTCGCAGACGCAGGCTACAAGGTTGTCAACGAGACGGCGGTAATTGCGGTCGAGGATATCAGGTGCGCCACATGCATCGGCGCAATAGAGGAGGAGCTTCTGAAGAGAGACGGGGTGGTCTCAGCAAACGCCAACCTTGCAACGAAGCTCGTTGCGGTCGAGTTCAACCCAGGTGCAATCACAATCCAAGAGATCAAGCAGGCGATACGCGACGCGGGATATACGCCTATGCTGAAGGAGGAGATGTCTGGAGCCGGAAAGAGGAGCAGGTTCGACTTCCTCTTCAGTCTTGCCCTCTCGGTGCCGATACTGCTGATAAGCATGGTTTTCATGGGAGTTGTCCCCTATCACCACTTGATCCTCTTTGCGTTGGGGACGCCGGTTCAGATTATCGGTGGCAGGGGCTTTTACGTGGGCGCATACAAGTCCCTGAAGCGGAGGATGCCAGACATGAACGTTCTGGTGGCGCTAGGCACTACGGCGGCATACGCGTACAGCGTCTACAATACATTCTTCGCCATGGGAGACCTGTACTACGAGGCGGCTGCCCTGCTCATCACCTTCGTCCTTCTCGGCAGGTACCTGGAAGACATCGCCAAGTCCAAGGCTTCATCGGCTATCAGAAAGCTCATTGAGCTTCAGCCTAGGTTCGCGACGCTGCTGAAGGATGGCAGGGAACTGAGCGTCCCGATAGACGAGATAGCCGTCGGCAACCTTTTGCGCGTGAAGCCGGGCGAGAAGATGCCCATTGACGGCGTTGTTTTTTCAGGGGTTACGGCGGTTGACGAGTCGATGGTAACTGGGGAGAGCATGCCTGTAGACAAGAGACCGGGCGATCCTGTTATTGGGGGGACGGTCAACCAGGTTGGGCTTGTGGAGATCGAGGCTAAGAGGGTAGGGAAGGATACACTCCTCTCCCAGATAGTCAGGTTCGTCGAGGAGGCTCAGGCAAGAAAAGCGCCAATACAGAGGTTCGCCGACAGGATAGCAGCGAGGTTCGTGCCGGTCGTTATGACCATCGCACTCGTTACGCTGGTGGCATGGCTTGCAATCGGGAAACCCTTTGGATTCGCGATGATGATGGCGGTATCGGTGCTGGTCATTGCGTGCCCATGCGCGCTGGGGTTAGCAACCCCTACTGCAATAATGGTCGGGCTTGGGAAGGGGGCGGAGATGGGGATACTCATCAAAGGCGGCGAGGTCTTGGAGAGCGTCAAGCGGCTGACCACGGTCGTCTTCGACAAGACAGGCACGCTAACGATTGGCAAGCCGAAGGTCGTCGAGGTGAAGGGCTTCGGGTTTGAGGAGGAGGAAGTGATCAAGCTTGCGGCTTCGCTCGAGGCAGGATCGGAGCACCCGCTCGCCAAGGCAGTCGTCGATAAGGCGGGAGGCGTTGTGCTCTACAGGCTGGATGGGTTTGAGGCGATCCCCGGCGAGGGCGTCAAGGGAGATGTAGGCGGAAAAACGGTGCTCTTGGGAAACCGGAGGCTGCTGGATAGATTCAATATAGTATTGGGAGATGCTGAAGAAGAGCTCACAAGGATGGAGAAGGAAGGGAAGACGTCGTCTGTCCTTGCGACTGGAGGAAAAATCGCAGGCATTGTCGGAATAACCGACGTCCCAAAGCCCGATGCGGCAAGGGCGATAGCAGACCTCAAAGCCCAAGGGTTGAAGACGGTGATGCTGACCGGCGATAACGAACGAGTGGCGAAGGCAGTCTCCGAGGAGCTGGGGATAGAGCGTTACATTGCGACTGTTCCGCCTAATGAGAAAGCCAACGTGATTGCGAGGATGCAGGAGGCTGGAGAGTCTGTCGCGATGGTAGGGGACGGCATCAACGACGCGCCAGCTCTGACCCAAGCCGATGTTGGGATAGCAATAGGCAGTGGGACCGAGATAGCTAAGGAGGCGGGTGGGATAGTCCTGACGAAGGGCGACTTGAGCGGGGTCTCGTCAGCAATAAAACTGAGCAAGAAGACCGTCAGCAAGATCCGGCAGAACATGTTCTGGGCGCTCATCTACAACTCGGCAGGCATACCGATCGCTGCGGGCTTGCTGTATCCGGTGATTATGCTGAGACCGGAGATTGCGTCACTAGCAATGGCATTTAGCTCGGTCTCGGTCGTTTCGAATTCGCTGCTTCTTAAAAGATACAAAGGCTGAACGTTAAAAAAAGATGAAACTATGTTGATTATTGTGATAACAATGTCATAAGTTTTTGTCAAATAAAAAGGGATATATGCAATAATACCAATAGTTATTGAACAGGGTATATATATGAACAAGACAGGGGCGGGAATACTAGTAGCAGTTATGGTTGCGGCACTGATGGTGCTGCCGGCAGCAATGGCACAACTACAGGTAATAGAAGTCCCAACAGGCATGGAATACATACACATCGTTGGAACGGCGTGGGATTATGGCTGGGATGAGCCAGTGGAGCAGGCGCAGGTAATCCTGATCTTCTACGGCATGGTGGACAAGGTGAGCGTGCAAACAGAGGACGAGCTCATTGATACAGTGCCGGGTATACAGATAGCAGTTGCAGATACAGGCCCGGATGGTCGCTATGAGTTCTTTGTATGGGCATATCCGAATTCGCCAGCACTGATCTTCTGCGTGCACTGGAATTACTACCCAACCGACCCGGTAGTCATCTTCCTAGAGAATGAGATGAACTACGACTTCAATATGTGGGTACAGACGCCACCACGGATGGGAGAACCTTCTTAACAAGTTAGCTAATATGTAAGCTAACTCTTTTTTTTATTTTTTTTCCAACCTACTCTTTTATCTTCTCGAGCAGTATTGCCGGGCAGAGCCTCTTTACGCCAACAATTGAACCCATCTTCGAGAGGATCTGCGATAGCTCCTTCCCATCCCTGGCCCATATCTCAGCCATAAGCATGTGGTCACCCGTAGAAGTCGCAACGGTCTTGCTCTCCTCCATCATAGCCAGCTTCTCCGCTACATCGAGCAAGAGGCTGGGGTCCACATCCAGGCCAACGATTGCAACGGTGTTGTAGCCGACTTTCAGATTGTCAAGGATGCATGAAAATTTCTTTATTATCCCCTTTTCCTTTAAAGCGATGACGCGTTTCCTGATAGTCGATTCGTTCTGGCTAAGAGCCCTTGCTATCTCCGAGTAGGATAAGCCGGCGTCGCGTGAAAGTTCCTTAATAATCTTAGAGTCGAGTTCGTCTACCATATGCAGTTGACCGACATAATGAGATACTAAGAAATATTTAAGCGTATATCAGAAAAACGCAATAAAAGAAGAGGAAAAATCTTCAAAATATACAGCAAGCTCATAAAAAAATCACATTTGAGCAGGATCTGCGCAAGATAAATGATTTTTAATGTTCTGAATGGGCTTTTTGCGCTGACAAAGAGGCGTGTGAATCGAATGCTTAAAAAGGGCTTTGCGCTATTAAAAAATCAAGTGACATTCATGCCATTCAAGCTCCGTGAAGTCTACCATTTTGAGAAGGCGGGAGAGGTGAACACCGACCTCGTTGTGGAAGCGGTAACCAAGCATATCGAGAGGAGCGGCATCAGGGATGTCGTCGTCGCCAGTTCCTCGGGTGCAACCGCGCTTGAGTTTGCGAATGCACTTAAGGATCAGGCAAGGATAATCTGCGTTTCCGAGAGCGCCTTCCGGAAGGAGATGGGCTCGGAATGGCCATGCATGGACGAGAAGGTAAAGGAGGAGCTGGAATCGCTCGGGGTAATCGTCCTTGACAGGGCGCCTTACATGCTCCATGGCAGCATCTACGAGGATTCGCTGCACAAAGCGCCAACGGTCGAGGATGTGTTCAGGGATACGCTTTACGCTTTTGGCCAGGGGATGAAGGTCGCGGTGGAGGTTGTGCTCTCTGCAGTCGACTGCGGTGCCCTTGAGCCGTTCAAGGACGTCATCGGTGTCGGCGGGAGCGGGAAGGGGGCAGATACTGCGATAGTCATCAAGTCGACGTACCGTGGAACGGTCTTCTCGAAGAATAAGGACAAGAGGCTCGAGATAAGGGAGATCCTCGCCATGCCGCTCGCCAAGAAATGGTGGGACTGAACCGCATTAACCGAGCTTGTGCTGGAATTTTCTCCACCGGTAGTACGCCGCCAAAGATGATACGGCACGCTCCGGTATCGGGTATGCAGGTATTCCGCGCTCATCAAGCTTCTTCATCGCGTCGTCGCACTGGGCGCCACCCACAAAGCTCGCAACGATCGTCTTCCCGCCATGCCAGGCATCGCAAGCGTCTATGATGGATTTTGCGATTGAAACAGGGTCGGTAATAGCGGTCTGGCAGTACAGCACTATGACCGAGCCGATTCGAGGGTCCTTGAGGGCAAGCTCTACAGCCTTGTAATAGCTATCCTCGTACGCCTGCCCGGTGAGGTCGACGGGATTCCTGAAGTTTCCAAAGATTGGCATGAACTTCTTGAACTCGGTCTGCAGATCTTCGGGCAGGGGCCACACATTGATTCCTGCCTCCTCGCACGCGTCGGTAGTCATAACGCCGACTCCGCCTCCGTTCGTGAGTATGAGGCAGTTCTCGTTTGAGGGGGGTGGCTGTATGGTCATTAACTTTACCCAATCGAATGCCTGCGCGAAGTCAAAAGCGCGAAGCGCACCTCCCTGCCTGAAGGCAGCGTCATAAATGCGGTCTGAGCCCGCCAGCGATCCGGTGTGGGAGGCAGCGGCTGATGCGCCTTTTTCAGTCCTGCCAGACTTCAGCACGACGACCGGCTTGATTAAGGATGCCCTCTTTATGGAGCTTATGAGGCGCCTTCCGTCTTTTGCGCCCTCGATGTACATGAGGATTGCTTTCGTATTCTTATCCTCGGTAAAATAATCGAACATGTCGGACTCCTCGATGTCCGCCTTATTGCCCATGCTGACGACCGCGGAGACGCCGATGCGGTAGAGGTTGGTCCATCCCATCATGGCGATCCCAAGCGCCCCGCTCTGAGTGATGAACGCGATGCTCCCGGGGAATATCCGAGAGAGCCCGAATGTGGCGTTCATCCTAGATGGGGCGTAATAGAGGCCGAAGATGTTGGGCCCCAGCATCTTAATTCCGTGCTTCTGCGCTATCGCAAGCACCCT
The DNA here is from genome assembly GCA_964634735.1 of uncultured Nitrososphaerota archaeon. Classification (GTDB taxonomy): domain Archaea; phylum Thermoproteota; class Methanomethylicia; order Methanomethylicales; family Methanomethylicaceae; genus Methanomethylicus. The sequence goes on along the minus strand of CAZWMA010000006.1, from coordinate 44,529 downwards.
CAACTCCAGGTCCGCGTTCCCCATCTCCCTGAACCCGGAGCTGATGACGAGCACCGCCTTAATGCCCTTCTGCCCGCATTCCTCCATTATGTCCGGGACGTAAACGGCGGGGATAGCGATTACTGCCAGGTCTACATCGCCCGGGACTTGCATGATGGAGGTGTAGGACTTTAGCCCCATGATCTCCGTTCCTTCGGGGTTGACTAAGTGGAGCCTGCCCTCGTATCCTCCGGAGAGTATGTTGCTGACGATCTCATAGCCGATCTTCTTCGGGTTCCTCGACGCGCCTATGACCGCGATGCTCTTAGGTTTAAACATAAGGTCAAGGGCGCTCAAGCGGGTCACCAAATGAATGTATAGATTATTAGAAAAGGCTCACAGTTTATATCTCTAATGTTGAGCTGCGCTCGCTTTTTTATTTTTTCGCACGAAGTGCAGCCTACGCTCTTGCACCCTCCATCAACGGGGCGTCACGCCAGCCCCTGCAGCAGCTTGATTCTTAACGATAATAATGCATATACGTAAATAAAAAACATTTAATAATAAATCCTCAATTTTATGTATTTGAAGATGATAATAAATTATCACTATATGGCAATGCATAGACGTCTTATATACGCATTATAGAAAATCATAACTCTTATCATTTTTTTTATTATTTATTTTAGTGAACATTATTATATATCGATGTACATATTGAGATTAATTGAATAAAAGGTGAGTTAGTGATGGAAATTCCTAGACGTCTGGGAATTTTATGCTTCGGTTTGATAGCACTACTAATATGGTCAACCAATATTCCGGCAACATTAATGACTTCAGAGTGGGAAGCTGATGAGGAGGGCGTTTTCTTCAAAAAAATAATGTTGGTCGGGATAGACCAAGATGAGACAACGGTTTTCAATGCGAAAGTAACTGTGGATTTGCTTACAGACCGTGGAAGAGAGAACCTTTATTCCGGATATTCAACCAACGGTTTTGTTCTGACAATACTTACGTTGCCATTGAAATATGTCACTTCTGTTGAGAAAGACGGTACCAACGTTCCAACATATGCCTCTGACAACATATTGGTGACGTTGAGCAAAGGGAATTATTATGGTCAATATGCCTTTTCTATCGATCCGACATTTTCTCACCAAGCAGCGGGTTTGACAACTCTCAGAGTACCTATGATCGAGTTCAGCAGCCAGGATTGGGAGGGGGGGCATGTTGGAACGCCATTTAATCCATCGGCTATATTGCAGCCAAAAGTGATAATGGAGTATGTCTATTCAGATACGCCAATCCTGAGCGTGGCAGGATGGCAAAATATGCAATTGGAATACGGCGTACCCGTCGGTGCAAAGGTCAGGATTGAATACAAATGGCGTTTGTTTCCCTACGGCACGTGGTATTCCTCTGGTTGGACTGAAGTGACGATAGAAAATGGCTTTGGTCCTGCATCGCCACTTGCGGGCAACCTACAATGGAAGGTGTATGCCAATTTGAAATACGCTGATGACATAAACCCAGCAGGCATGGGCACAACGCAGTCGGTATACGCAGTAGATACGGCTAATGACCCGTATTCTCATCCCCAAACGAACAACTCATGGGGAGGCACATTGCCTGCCAGCAATCCCGACAATTCATTCTTGACTGGACTGAACACATACACGCAAAGATCTGTTACTGGGGGCTATAATTTCATCTTCACATTGACAGTAGGATTGTCATATCCCGCTGCGGTGACCGTGAGCTTGGGAGCGACCCTCACGCCAGCCAATCCTTCATGGATAAAAATTACAGCGGGTTCTGCGCCATACGGCAAGACCGAGGTCAGAACAGTCAGCGACGGGGATACCACCTTCAGAAACACATTCTCGAATTGGATCCCCTGACTTCCTTTTCTTTTTTTAATAAAAAGATAGATTCACATCATTCCTATTTTTCTTTCTTGACGCACCCCTTTTTGCATCAAAAAGAGGCGGTATTTTTCTGAGTTATATGCTGATAGTAAAGACCGAATCTGGCGAGATGCCTCACATATATTTGCAAATCAAAGAGCGCCCGCTTCAAAATCATGAAATTATAGAGGCGAATCCAACCACAGCAAAAGATAATACCTCTAATCCACGACACTAGTGCAGCCCACTCGACGCGCTGAACGCATGGGCAGATGAAGATCATTTGAGGTAAAGGCGATGGTGCAGCTGTTTGAGGTGCCCGAGAATGCTCCGCTAGTCGGCTCTATCGCCTTCGGGATTATAGACAGGGGAACGAACATCGTGCAGGTGCGGCCATCCTCGTCGTGCCCCCTCAGCTGCATATTCTGCTCGACCGACGCGGGGCCGTGCAGCAGGAGGCGCAGATCCGAATACATCGTCGGGCTCGAGCACCTGCTTGAGTGGTTCAGGGGCTTGGCTGCCATAAAGGGGGAAGGCATCGAGGCGCACATAGACACAGTCGGCGACCCGTTCACGTACCCAAGGCTCGCGGATCTCGTGCATGGGCTGTCGGACATGGAGTGTGTGAGCACCGTCTCGCTGCAGACCCACGGCATCCTCATGGATGAGAAGCGGATCGACGAGCTCTCGGACGCCGGGCTGAGCAGGATCAACCTCTCGATCGATTCGACCGACAGGGAGCAGGCAAAGCTCTTGTCCGGGACGCCAGGATACGACCTGGACAGGATCGTGGAGGTAGCGAAGTATGCATGCGCGAACACCAAAATCGACGTCCTCGTTGCGCCCGTCTGGGTCCACCCGCTCAACGACGGCGAGATCGGAAAGCTCGTGAGGCTTGCCAAAAGCATCGGCGCCGGGAAGAGGTGGCCGATGATGGGCATCCAGAAGTGCGAGTTCCACCCGCACGGCAGAAGGACCAAGGAGATGAGGCAGGTGTCCTGGTACGGGTTCTACAGGAAGATGAAGGAGGTCGGACAGGCGGAGGGCGTCGACCTTGTGCTGAAGCGATCCGACTTCGGGATAAAGCCCACCCGCTCGCTGGAATCGCCGTACAGGCAGGGCGAGAAGGTCAAGGTCAGGATTATAGGCCCCGGGTGGCTCAAGGGCGAATCGCTGGGGACCACGTACGATGGGCAGAGGGCGGTCACCGTCGTTGGAGAGGAGCTCGAGGCGGGCATCGACGTGAGGGTCAGGCTGCTCCGGACGAAGGACAACATAATGATAGGGAGGCCTACCTGAGGGTTGAAGCTCACGATGGGGACGGGTGCGGCGATGGGCCTCCTCGTCTCGGTGATAATATGGGGAGTGTCCTTCCCCGTAATCAAGGTTGCTGTTGGGGAGATCGACGCCCTGCTCTTCATCAACTTGAGGTTCATCCTTGCGGCGGTGATTGTGCTCGCCTACCTGCTCCTGGCGAGGCGCCCAATACGCAGGCTCGTCTCCGGTAAAGTTCTTTGGATCCTTGGGATAACCAACGGCATCGGTTTCGTCATGGAGGCTTTCGGGCTCAGCTTCACAACAGCGTCAAAGGCGTCGCTCCTCATCAACGTGAACGTCGTCTTCATGGCCATATTCAGCGCGCTGTTGCTCGGCGATAGGATCAGGAACCGAGCCAAGGCAGGGATATTGGTCGGGATCGCCGGGGTCTTTTTGATCACGACCGGAGGGGACTTCTCGGTCTTGTCCAGCGGGGAGCTGTTCGGCGACATCATAATCTTTGCGGGGGGGATCATCTGGGCGTACTCGATGATCTACAACAAGAAGGCGGCGACAGAGCTCAACATGACGGCGATGGAGGTCACTGAGTCGATGACGCTCACCTCGGCCATAACGGTGCTGCCGTTCCTCGCGTTCTCGAGCTTCAGCTTCGTTCCGGGACCGATGGCGGTTGCATCGGTGGTTTACACGTCGGTCTTCTGCACGATTCTGGCGTTCTTCATATTCTACAAGTCTTTGAAGGTCCTGACCGTTGTGAATTCGGGCGTGATAATGCTGCTCGAGATAGTCGTGGCGGTCATAATCTCGGCGGCCCTGCTAGGAGAGACGCTGCCGCCCATCGGGATGCTCGGCGGGGCGCTCATAGCTCTAGCCATATTCATGGTAAGCTGAAAGGCCATGTGACCGGGCTCTTCGGGGCTTGGTCATTAAATTAGGGAGCCACGAATGGCTTTTTGCCGAGCTGCAGTATAGGCGATGAGAGCGGTGCGGCGGAGAGATAGGGGGTTCTAACGGGCTTCCCGCCATCATCCCTCCACCTTTCTCGCCGCTGGCCTCAGCTGAATATTATTAAGGGGAGCAGCCCAAATGGGTATCATTCTTGAAGGTGCACAAAATGGTTGTAAAGGTGGGCGTTCAGGCAATCGTTGAGAAGGCTAAGAGCGCAGGCGCGTCTGATGCCGCGGCGATAAGCGCGGCAGATATCGCCGTGAGGAACTGGGTGAGGCTGAAGTGCCAATACGGGTGCGACGAGTACGGCAAAAGGCTGACTTGCCCCCCCAACACCCCTACGCCACAGGAGTTCAAGGAGGTTTTGAAGGAGTACAAGACCGCACTTCTCATAAAATTCGAGTGCAGCGATTACGGCCAGGCAGTGCTGAAGGCAAGGGAATGCATAAACCAGGTCGAGAGGTACGCGTTCCTGAACGGGTACTACAAGGCGTTCGGCTTGGCCGCGGGGTGCTGCCCCTACTGCAAGGAATGCAGCCTCAAGACGTGCTCCGAGCCCATCAAGGCGCGGCCATCCATGGAAGCGGTCGGAATAGACGTCTACGAGACCTCGAGGAGGGCGGCGTTCAAGCTCGAGGTGGTCGAGAATCAGAAGGACAGCTTCAATTTCGTGGGAGTAGTGCTCATAGAGTGATCAGGCAGCCAGATGAAGCGCAGGCAAGCAGGCTGGCAGACTCGCCCGCGATGCCTGGAACGAAGGGGCGGATGCGTTTGGGTGCCTGCTGCAACTCCCTTAGCCTTCAAGCATGACCGAATACTTCATGTGCTTCAGGTGGCGGTTCGCCTTGAGCCCGTCTATGAGGCGTTTCAGGTCGGCGGCGTCCCCTTTTACGACCATGACCTCCAGGCAGCTATCATCGCTCACATGCGAATGAAGGTAGGCGGTTATTATGTCGCCGAACTCGTGCTGTATGCTGAGGTGCTCCTCGTTCTTTGCCATCTTCTCGTAGAGGACGGTTATAGTTGCCAACACGTTACCCTTGACGTCTCCGAGCTCCCTGTACTCTGAGATATACTTCCGGACAGCCTGCCTTACGACCTCTGACCGGCTCGCGGACCATTCCTCCCCCAGTGTCGAATCGAGCTCAGAGAGGAGCTCGTCAGGGAGCGAAAGGCTTACGACAACCACGCTCAGGACCCCCTCTTCCCGGTCCCGCGTTCTTTCAATAGCAGGAATAGGTCGTCAGGAGAGAGGGGTTGCGCAGGCTGCGTGATTATGCCTTCCTCAAAGAGTGCCCTGTACATCTGGACGGCGCTTGGCGGTTTAAGGCTGGCATCTTCCAGCAGCTTCTGGTCGTAAAAGATCGTGCGGGGGCTCCCTTCCGCGATAACGCTCCCCTTCTTCAGCACATAGAGGCGGTCCGCTATCCGGGCTGCGAGGTCCATGTCATGCGTCGAGACGACGACGCTGAGGCCCAACTCGTCCCTCAGGCGCATTATAAGCCGTTCCACCTTCTCGGAGTTATTTGGGTCCAAGTCAGAGGTGGGTTCGTCCACAACAACTATGTGCGGCTTCATTGCGATGATTCCAGCTATTGCGACAAGCCTCTTCTCTCCGCCTGAGAGGTAATGCGGAATTTTTTTGAGCTCGTTGAACCCTACAAGCCCGAGCGCCCAGCTCGCGAGCTCCCTCGCCTCTGCAACGGTCGATCCACTGTTCATGGGCCCGAACATGACATCGTCAATTACAGTCGGGGCGATCAGCTGGCTGTCAGCGTCCTGGAAGACTAAGCCAACTGCCCTTCGCAGAACCTCGATATTGCCTTTATTTATTCGCTGACCACCATAGATGATCTCGCCATCGGTAGGGATCAGAATGCCGTTGAGGTGCTCGAGGAGGGTCGACTTTCCGGCGCCGTTCGGACCGCAAATCGCTACGATCTCCTTGGGGAAGACCTTGAAGCACAGTTCGTGTATGCCCTTTGTCCCGTCCGAATATACGTGGGAGAGGCAATCCAGATGCAGTAGCGGTTCCTGCCCGGAGGGGCCTTTATGCTCATTGATATGGCTCATGGGAATGCACCTTGAATGACGTAAATAACAATCAACAGTAGTGCGGAGAGGGCTATTGCGGCGATACCCTCTGCTGACGGCGTGCTCATCGGCGCGTATGACTTCAGCCGGCCTGAGAAGCCCCTTGCTTCCATCGCCTTGCCGACGCGTTCTGCTTTGTCGAAGGAGTAGAGCACCCCGAGCGCGAAGATCTGGGAGTAGAGCGAGGTCATGGAAAGGAATCCCTTCCTCAGACCCCCTCCCCTCGCCCAGACTGCGAGGAGCGCCGTGTCGACGACGTCAAAGACCACGAATATGAAGTGGAAGGTCAGCATGAATATGACGTCAAAGGGCCACGGCAGGATGCGCTCTGCAAGGCGGCTCAGTGAAGAGTAGCGGGTCGACATGATGAAGGCTATCGAGAAGTTTACCACTGCCAGACCCTTAAGGAGGAGTTTTGCCACGAGCAACAGACCGCCATCAGTCAATCGGATCCCGAAGGCGGAGAACAGGACATGACCAGGCTCCTCGAATACCAAGAGAAACGAGATTGTCAGGACAAATATCACGGGGAACAAGGACCATTTCATGAGCTTCTTCATAGGCAGCTCGCCCAAGGAGTAGATGAATAACGAAAAGAGGTAGGCCACCGCGAGAATGGAGATGCTGTTCAGCACCGTTGCAGCCACAACGAAGACAACGAGTCCTGCAAATTTAGTCCAAGGGCTTGCTCGGTGCAGGAAACTATCCCTTTCAGAATAGTACAGAATCGTGGCTATCTGCGGAATATGGCCCTCATCAAGCCCTTTCAAGCGCGCTTCACCCCAATCAGATCCGGTTTGACCCGCAGTATGTACGCCACGAGGAATCCAGTGACCACAGATTCTATGATCGCCGCAACCTCATTTATCGCAGCCAGCAGCAATAGGTTCTCCAGCAGTGCGCCATGTTCAAGAGCGTCTCCTTCTACCCCGGTTTCTTCGAGGTGCCCGTTGACCCCCTGTATGCCCGATGTGGACAGCATCCCGACCATGAGGGCGTTCGAGGCGGTCAATGCTATGAGCGCTGCTGCGAAGGCGATCGCCGGAAGCGATTTCTTGAAACGCCTTGAGAGGAGCCTGAAGCACGCTGATGCAAGGAATATCTCGGTCAGGTTGACCAAAAAATTCAAGCCTATGGGACCCCATCCGCCGTGTCCAAGGGCAGAGGAGAGCAGGTTGATGATAAGGGATGATGCGGATCCGATTAGTGGCCCAACGAGTATGCCCAGCATCGGGGTAAAGTTCAGGTGTATTCCTCCAAAGAGGGGAATCTCGACCTGGAATGCGACAAACGCGACCGCTGTGGCGGCGCCAGCGATGGAGAGGACTTTTATATCGATGCGTCGCTTCGTCCTCCTGAAATACAGCGTTATGCATGCGATAATGGAGAGCGATGCCACCCAGTATATGATGACCCACTCGATGGGGAGAACTCCGTCGGGCAGGTGTATATGGGCCATCGCGCTTCCTCATATGAGAGTCCGGCAAAGCTGTTTATTAATTTTTCGAGTTTTTTTAATAAAACATATATATAAACCTTGGAAAAATTAATAATGAGAGGAAGGCTCATGGCAAATCCGCTGGCTTCTAAAAAGGCAATTATGCTCGACCTCGACGGTTGCATCTACAAAGGCGATGAACTGATAGAAGGCGCGGCGGATGCGATATGCAGGTTAAGAGATTCAGGGAAGAAGGTCCTCTTCCTTACGAATAACTCCACCCGTACGCCCAAGCAGTATTCGCAGAAGCTTCATGGAATGGGCATAGAAGCCAGCGAAGGAGAGATATTCACTTCATCGACCGCAACCGCGCGCTATATCGCGGAGCATGGCGGTAAGAGATGCATGTTCATTGGAGAAGTGGGGCTCAGGGCGGCGCTCGAGGGGGAGGGGCTCGAAGCGCACGAAGCCTCTGCTGAAGACCCATCCGGCTGCGACTATATCGTAAGCGGGCTTGACACAAAGGTTACTTATGCAAAGCTCGCTGCGGCCTGCTTTGCGATCCAGGGCGGGGCAAAGTTCATCGCGACAAACCCTGACCCCAACCTTCCAGTCCCAGGTGGCTTTTTGCCCGGAGCTGGCGCTATCCTGAGTGCCCTTGAGGCGGCAACCGGCAGGAAAGCGATCGTGATCGGCAAGCCGTCGACGGCGATCATGAGGATGGCCCTTGAGAGGCTCGGGGTTACGAGGTCGGAAGCGGTGATGGTGGGCGATACCATGAAGATGGACATCTTGGCTGCGAAGAGAAGCGGAATATTCTCGGTGCTAGTGATGACAGGCTCAACAACAAGGGAGTCGCTTGCCGCGAGCAGGTTAAAACCGGACCTTGTGCTGGGGAGCATTGCAGAGCTCCGCGCATGAGGTGCAGTTTATTCAGGCATATAAAAAAGAGTTATATACTATTTTCCTGAGTTTGTCTGTTGGTGCTTATAGATGGGGCTCGTATGCGACCCGCTTACGGGAAAGAAAATCGATGTAGTAGGCTACTCGGATCTGAAGGTCGGGGCGCTGAGGAGGGGCAAGGTGAGGGATGTCTACGACCTTGGGAACGAGCTCCTCATCTACCATACGGACAGGGTCTCTGCGTTCGATGTCGTCATGCCGACGCTCATTCCGAGGAAGGGCGAGTCCCTGCTCAAGCTCTCAGTACACTGGCTGAGGAGGACCAAGAAGATCTTCCCTAACCATCTTATCGACGTTGTCGACAGCAGGACACTGAGGGTGACCAAGGCGAAGAGGATCGATATCGAATGGGTGGTCAGGAAATACCTCTACGGGTCATTGTGGAGGGAATACAGCAGAGGCGAGAGGGAGATGTACGGCCTCAAATTCAGGGAGGGTTTGAGGATGGCTGAAGAGCTCGACGCGCCCATAATCACGCCGACGACCAAGGCTGACGTCGGGCACGATGAGGAGATCTCGAAGGATGGCGCGATCGCCAGGGGGCTGGTCGACAGAGCGACCTGGGGGCAGCTCGAGGAAGCCACTATAAGGCTATTCGACTTTTACCAGTTGGAGGCAAAGAGGAAAGGGATAATCATCCCGGACTTCAAGATAGAGTTCGGCGTTGCGGACGGCGGGCTGATGCAGATCGACGAGCCGCCTACACATGATTCTGCAAGGATGTGGGCGACGAAATACTACACGCTCGGGGAGAAGCAGGAGAAGCACTGCCTCGACAAGGAGTTCATGAGGGAATGCCTTAGGAGGTTGGGATTCTCAGGCGAGGGGAAGGCGCCAGAGCTGCCGCCTAAGGTTGTCGCAGAGGTCGAGAAGAGGTGCATTGGCGCCTGCGGCGTGATAGCAGGGAGGAAGAAGATCGACGATTTTGACCTTGCGAGCGTCGATGAAATTTTTATTTAAACGTGTAAAAAAAGCTTAAAAAGACTTCCGCAAATACAAATGTCTATATTAAAGGGTGCGGGGGTCAGTTTTTGCTGAAGGAGAAGTGTGGGGTATTTGGGGTCAGGTGCGCCGGCGACGAGGGCGCGTTCGTTCCGCTTTATTGGGGGCTTGTAGCCCAGAATCACAGAGGCCACGAATCGTACGGTTTCCTCACGCACTCCGAAGGCTTGAGGAGGTACGTCGATCTGGGCCTCGTCCCGCGCATCGAGAAGGAGGAGCTCATCAGGTGGAACATCCTTCTTCCGGGCAACATCGGCATCTCGCACGTCAGGTACGGCACATCAGGGCGTCGCGACGTCTACTCACACCTCAAGGACGCGCAGCCCATGGTCGTCTCGCAAGGTAAGTCGAAGCTCGGAGTCGCGTTCAACGGGAATCTGGTGAATATAGGTTGGCTCAGGGAGATAATCTCCAAGTCCAAGGCCAAGCTGAAGACCAACTCGGATACAGAGCTGCTCTCGAGGTATCTGATTGGCAACATGGAAGGAGGGACGCTGGAGGGAATAGAGCGTTGCATGAGGGACATAGAAGGGGCGTTTTCTGTACTTGGGCTTAAGTCAGATGGCGAGCTCTTCGCGTTCCGGGATCCGCTCGGCATCAGGCCGCTCTGCATCGGTGGAAGCAGGGACGGTGCGGTAACCGCTGTTTCGTCGGAGACTGTGGGTTTGGACATAAATGGCCTCGACCTGATAGGGGACATTGAGCCGGGCGAAGCCGTAATCTTCTCAAAAGACAAGGTTGAGAGGCAAAGGCTCGTCAGGTGCGATAAAAGAGCGTTCTGCGGATTTGAGTTCTCATACTTCGCAAGGCCGGACTCGATCATCAACGGGAGAACGGTCTACGGCGTTAGGGAGGAGTTCGGCAGGAACCTAGGCAAGAGGTACAAGGACATAGTCAAGGATGCCGACCTCATAATATCCATACCAGAGACGGCCGACGACGCCGCCTATGGGCTGCACGAGGAGACTGGCATCAGGTGGGAGAGGGCGCTCAGGAGGCACAGGTATGTCACGCACCGGGCGTTCATACTCGAATCGGACGATAGGACAACGACGATAGACAGGAAGATCAATGTCGTCAACGGCAGCCTCCGCGGTAAGCGCGTCATCGTTGTGGAGGACAGCATCGTCAGGGGCGACACCACAAAGACGATAATCAAGAAGCTGAGGGAACGCGGGGCAGAGAAGGTATACATGTTCGTCACATTCCCCCGGATTACGCACCCGTGCTTCTACGGCATCGATATGGCGACGTTCACAGAGCTGATAGGCTTCTCTTACGACGAGGAGGGGATAGCCAAGGAGATAGGGGCAGACGCGGTCTGCTACCAGAGCATGGAGGACTATGTTGCAGCGACGGGCATGCAGCGCAAGGATCTCTGCATGGCGTGCACCTGCGGCAAGTATCCGACAGAGCTAGCGCAGAAGATTGCTGACAAGGCAAGGACTTTAGTCAGCCCGGACAGGAACAGGGTCTATGAAAAAGCTAATTTGAATCTGGAGGCTTGAAAATGGCAGGCATTCTAGGGATATATCTATTTGACAACAGATGGAACGCATACAACTTCGGCGTCTTCGGTCTAATGGCACTGCAGCACAGGGGGCAGGAGACCGCGGGGCTTGAGCTCTTCGGCGACTCGAGGATAAAGCTAGCGGGAAAAGGGCTCGTCGAACAGGTTGTAGTGTCGAGCACTGCAAAAGGGCACGTCTGCATAGGAGCAGTCTCACCATATCCCATGGAGGAGGCCGAGGTGCAGCCGATGGCACTCGCCAAGGGCATTGCCGCAAGCATCGATGGCAAGATAACAGCAATCGACGGTTACAAGTGGGACGCGTCCGTGCGCTACGAGGAGAACTTGCGCAGGGCGTTTGAGTCACTTTATGGCCAGAAGACGGATGTTGATTCGATCAAGGGCTTCTTCAAGAGCTGCAGGGGAGGGTTCTCCTTCGTTGTGGTCAACGAGGCAAAAGAGATGGTCGCAGGGCGCGGTCAGCTCGGCGTAAAACCGCTCGTCCTCGGGAAGATGGGCTTCGACGGCGGGATAGTTGCCTCGGAGAGCTGCGTTATGGATATCATAGGGGAGAGGGTTCCAATCAGCCCGGCGGAGAACATAGAGCCCGGTGAGGTGAGGGTCTTCAAGCCCATGTCGGCATACAGCGAGCAGCTGAGCCCACCGAAATGCAAGGCGCACTGCAGCTTCGAGTACGTCTACCTTGCCAGACCGGATTCGTATATCAACGATGTCCCGGTATACAGGGTCAGGCGCAACATCGGCAAGAAGCTCGCGCTGGAGAGCCCCGCGGACGCGGATGTCGTCATAGGCGTCCCGGAGACCGCAATCCCATTCGCGATGGCGTACTCAAACGAGACGCATATCCCAGCGGAGAAGGGCTTTGAGCTCACGGGGAGGAGGGTCAGGAGCGCAATGAAGCCAAACCAGGTCGAGAGGCTGAAGGGCGTCCAGCTCAAGCTTAATGTAATAAGCGAGGCAGTCAGGGGCAAGAGGGTCGTTCTGATCGACGACAGCGTCGTGAGGGGCAACACGCTCGCGAATATAGTGTACCTGATGAAGGAGAAGGGCGCAAAGGAGATCCACGTGAGGATAGGCAGCCCGCACATAATCTCCCACTGCCCGTTCGGCGTTGAGGTCCCGGGTGAGGACGAGCTCATCGGTAAGCACCTCTCCGAGGACAAGATCGCAGAGGTCATAGGGGCAGACTCTTTCAGGTACCTAAGCCTCGACGGGTTTATTGATGCAACTGGGATGCGGCGGGAGGAGCTCTGCACGGGCTGCTTCAGCTGCAAGTATCCGGAGGTGTGATGAGATGAAGATATTGCTAGTCGGTGGAGCGGGAAGAGAGCACGCGATAGCGCTCGCGTTGAAGAGAAGCCCAAGGGAACCTAAGGTCAGCTGCTTTGCGGACCTCGTGAACCCGGGGATAAACAAGGTAGTCAAGGAGACCGGAGGCGAGTTCTTCAAGGGCGGCATCAATGACTCGGCTGCGATAATCAAGGCCGCGCAGAAGGTTGGCGCGGACTTTGTCTTCATTGGTCCGGAGGAGCCTAACTTCCATGGCGTGCCCGACCGCATCGAGGAGAGCGGCATACGGTGCATAGGCGCCAACAGGAAGGTCGCCGAGCTGGAGATGTCAAAGGCCAGCATGAGGGACCTCCAGTGGAAGTACAAGATACCAGGGCGTCTCTGGTACAAGAAGTTCAAGACGTACGAGGAGGCGCTTCCCTACATCGAGGAGTTTGCAGAGAGCGTCGCGCTGAAGCCAGCCAGGCAATCGGGGGGCAAGGGCGTGAAGGTCATCGAAGACTTCCAGGTTTACCTCCAGGAGGACAAGAGGAAGGTCAAGAAGGAACACGCGGAGATGATCATCAAGGAGCACATGAAGGACTATGATGACATCGACTACAAGCTCCTCATAGAGGAGAGGGTCTGGGGACCTGAGTACACGGTGCAGTGCTTCACTGATGGCAGGACAGTCGTCCCAATGCCTGCCGTCCAAGACAACAAGCATGCCTTCGATGGTGACCTTGGCCTTGAGACTGGAGGCATGGGCTCGATATCGTGCGGCATGAACCTCAAATGGGGGATCGATGACGAGAGGTCCATCATAACTGAGGAGGAGTGCAGGCGCTCTGCAGACATAGTCAAGATGATGATAGACGCGATACAGAAGGATACTGGGCAAAGATACCACGGGATAGCGGCTGGGCAGATGATGCTGACCTCGGTCTGGGGCCCTACGGTCATTGAGATGTACTCGAGGCTAGGCGACCCAGAAGCGGGCAACGTCATGACAATGCTCAAGACCGACCTCGTCGAGATCTGCGAGGGCATCATCGAAGAGCGGTTAAACACTGTCAAGGTAGAGTTCGACGAGATGGCAGTCACAGTCAAGGCGGTCTGCCCGGAGGGATACCCGAACAAGAGGGACCTCGCAGCCGGTCATCCGGTAGAGCTCGGGATCAGATCGGACAGCATGCTCTGGGCATCGGCTGAGGAGGTCGGTGGGACGATTCTGACCGGCGGCTCAAGGGTGGTTGAGTGCGTCGGCACCGGCGATACTTTGCCTGAAGCGAGCGCGATGGCTGAGGAGCTTACAGGTAAGGTAGACCTAACTGACGGCTGGAAGCTATTCCACAGGAAGGATATCGGCTCTGAGAAGTCTCTGCTCAGGAGGATCCAGCTCGGGAACATGGCAAGGGATATCTACAAGTACAGGGAGAGGAAGGGGCTCCTCGGCAAGAGGATGATATGGGTGCCTGGAAAGGGGCTTGTTGAGGTGGGATGAGATGCTTGGCAGCAGAATGACCCAGCAAGAGAGGTTCGAGCTGATCGAAACAATACCCTCGCTCAGGAAGGAGTGGGAGGGCAAGATGGCACCGCTGGAGGTGCTCAACCCGAGGAGACCGGCAACTTTCATATCGGTTGGGGGAGGCGAGCTTGGGGACCTTGCCATCACGGCGGTCAAGAGGAATTACGGCGGAATCGGCGGTGGGATAAAGGCTGTAGCGTTCGACAAGTATCAGGGTTTCCCTGCGCAGGATGCGGCTGAGGTCGCGGAGTGCTTCAACATGATGGACGGCGACCTCCTTGAAGACCGCATTAGGAAGCATGTCCCGGATCCGTCTGAGCCACACGCGATCTACCTCGAGGTGGAGAGGATAGACACTTACAGGGCTTACAAGATGGGGATGGAGAAGGGCTACAGGATAATGTCGACTCCGTTTGGTCCGCTGGTCTGCATGGACAGGCACGCCACGAAGATCATGTTCGACAAGCTCAGCTTGGAGATGACGCGCTGGAGGTATGCCTCAAGCGGCAAAGAGGTCGACGCCGCCGCGAAGGACTTTGGGCTCCCGGTCATAGTTAAGCCGGTAATGACGTCGAGCGGTCACGGGACGTCGATAGTCAAGAACAGGGATGAACTGGCGAAGTGCTACTCGCACGCGGTCGAGCATGCAAGGGGCGTCGGCGATGAGGTCATAGTAGAGGAGTACCTTCCCGAGCTCAAATCCGGCGGCACCGAGATAACGCAGATAGTCGTCAGGCACTTCGACAGCAGGGGAAGGATAGTGAACTCAACGCTCCCCCCAATCGAGCACAAGCGCCCCGGGGCAACGTACCACGAGAGCTGGCTGCCGTCCACGATATCAGAGGGCGCGGAGAAGAGGTGCAAGGAGGGTGCGGTCAAGATCGCCGACTTCATGGGTGGCCTTGGGATATACGCCGTCGAGCAGTTCGTAATAGGCGATAAGGTTTACAACAACGAGGTGGCGAACAGGCCCCACGATACTGGCATGGTGACTAGGTGGATGCTCAATATGGATGAGGGGGCGCTGCAGCTCACGTCCACCCTTGGTCTCGAGATAAGCCAATCGTCAATAAAGATAGCGAGGGACGCGGTCTTCGGCGTTGCGCACGTTGTGCTTGCGCCAGATAGTGTCGTGGACGAGGTCGAGGTGAGCGGGTGGGGAGCGGGCAAGCTCAACTCCATGATGCCAAAGGACGCGTCGGGGGATGTCTGGTACTTCGGAAAGCCGACCGCGTATGCGGGAAGGAGGATGGGGCTGGCCGTTGCGTTCGAGAAGGAGCTCGTTGCTGCCCGCAGGCAGGCGGAGTCAATCGCCCACATCGCGGAGGGTTGCATAAGTTACAGGAGGCGCAAATGATGCCGAAAGCGGCAGTTGTAATAGGCAGCAAATCCGATGAGAAGCTCGGCCAAGAGATCGTAGGATTCCTCAAAGGCTTTGAGATTGATTGCGAATACAAGGTAATCTCGGCGCACAGGAATCCGGATGCGCTGGACGCCTTTATCGCGAAGACTGATGCGGAGGTCTTCATCGCGGTGGCAGGGCTCTCGGCGGCATTGCCGGGCGTTATCGCGTCGAAGACCGTGAAGCCGGTGATAGGGGTGCCGAAGGAAGCCAAGCTGATGGGAATAGATGCGCTGCTCTCGATAGTGCAGATGCCGCCTGGGATACCTGTGGCCACCGTTGGGATCGACAACTGGAAGAACGCCGCCATACTCGCGGCGGAGATCCTCGCGATGAAGCATCCGCAGCTTGTTGGGAAGCTTGAGGAGGAGAGGAGGAGCAACAGATGAAGAGGGTAAGAGTAGAGATCAGACTGAAGCCCGGGCATTTCGACCCTGAAGGGGACGTTACTGCAAAATCGCTTAGGAGCCTTGGGTTCAAGGTCTCCAAAGTCAGCGTAAGCAAAGCATATTTCATTGAGCTTGAAGCAGCATCGGACTCGGCTGCCATCGAGTTGGCAAAGAGCATGTGCACGAAGCTGCTCGCGAACCCGACAAAAGATAACTTCAGCGTGGAGGTGCTCAGGGTTGAGGAAGGAACTAGTAAAGAAGGCAAGTGAGTTCCTGGAAGTCTATGCTATTGACCTGAAGTCGGCGGATAGCAATGAGCTGATCGAGATCAGCGGCGAGATGGGGCTGGCGCTGAGCCTTGACGAGATGAATGCGCTCAAGATGATCCTCGAGAAGGCGCCCACCGATGTCGAGCTGCAGACCTTCGGGCAGACCTGGTCGGAGCACTGCATCCACAAGACGTTCAGGGGCGATGTCATCACGGAGAAGGGCGTCGTCAGCAACCTTCTGAAGAGCTATATAGCGAAGGCGACCCTCGAGCTCAACAAACCATGGTGCTTCTCGGTCTTCGAGGACAACGCGGGCTTGGTCGAGTTTGACAAGGGGAATATAGCAGCTGCTAAGGTGGAGACGCACAACCATCCGTCAGCAGTCGAGCCCTTCGGCGGAGCGGCAACAGGGGTAGGAGGCGTCATAAGAGATATTCTGGGCGTCTGGGGAGAGCCGATCGCTGTCTCGGACGTGCTCTGCTTCGGCCCTCTTAGCACAAAGCACGAGGAGCTCCCTGCCGGAGTCAAACATCCGAAATATATCTACAAGGGCGTCGTTGCAGGAGTAGGGAGCTATGGGAACAACATGGGGCTCCCCACGGTCTCGGGCGCAGTTGTCTTCGACAAGCAATACACAGGGAACGTTGTCGTCTACTGCGGGGCATTCGGGATTTTACCAAAGGACAAGTACATCAAGGACACGAAGGAGGGTGACCTGGCCGTCCTCGCTGGAGGCAAGACGGGCAGGGACGGGATACACGGGGTCACATTTGCTTCGGCGGACCTATCGGAGGAGACCGAGGGGCTCAGGTCGGCAGTGCAGATACCAAACCCACTCGTCGAGGAGAGGCTTAGGAGGGCGACGCTGCGGATAAGGGATGGCAGGTTCTCGACCGGGGTAACGGATCTGGGGGGCGGCGGAGTGTCTTGCGCCACTGGTGAGATGGCATACAGGTCCGGACTTGGGCTCACGGTCGACATGGACCAGATACACCTGAAGGAACCGGATTTGGCGCCTTGGGAGATATGGGTCTCAGAATCGCAGGAGAGGATGCTATATTCGATACCTGAGGCAAACCTGCAGAGCGTTTCGGAGATATTCGAGGAGGAGGAGGTCGAATACTGCGTGCTCGGCAAGTTCGACAAGAGCGGCAGGCTGCGGGTCAAGATGCTCGACCGGATCGTCTGCGACCTCAACCTGGAGACGCTCTACTCGCCGCCAAAGATTACCAGGAGGGCGAAGGAGGAGCACCACTGCCCCAAGATGGCCGAGGTTGACGAGCCTAAAGACTTGGAGCAGGAGATACTCGCGCTCCTCTCAGACCAGAACCTAAGGAGTAGGGAAGACGTAATCAGGACATATGATCATGAGGTGAGGGCTGCGACCGCCATAAAGCCATTGCAGGGGCAGGAGAGCGGTCCGAATGACGCGGCTGTCCTTAAACCGCTGAGTGATTCGTGGATGGGCTTGGTCATCTCTTGCGGTCTGAGCCCGTTCAACCCTGACCCGTACTGGATGGCGGCAGCCTCGATAGAGGAGGCGTTGAGGAATAACGTCGCTGTGGGGGGCCGGAGGATAGCTATCCTGGACAACTTCGTCTGGGGGAACCCCGAGAAGGAGGATCGAATGGGAGGCTTGCTCAGGGCATGCGAAGCCTGCTACGACTTCTCAAAGGCGCTCGACGCGCCGTTCATATCCGGCAAGGACAGCCTCTACAACGAGTCACCGCTTGGCCCCGTCCGACCTACGCTTCTGGTAACAGGGATAGGGATAATTCCAGACGTCAGGAGGGCGATAACGACGGAGCTGAAGCGCGAGGGCAACCCAATTTATCTGCTCGGGCTGACTAAGGATGAGCTTGGTGGCTCGGCGTATCTCAGGGCAAAGGGAATTGACGGGGGAGAGATCCCGAAATCGAACGGCCCAGTTGCCAAAGCCGTCATGGATGCACTCACGTCCAGCATCGATGCTGGAACCGTCGCTTCTTGCCATGATGTCTCAGATGGGGGAGTTGGCTTGGCAGCATCGGAGATGGTTATATCTTCTCCAAAGCTGGGAATCAAGATGGACCTCAAGAATGCAATCGCGCAGACCAATAGGAGCGATAGCATACTCTTCTCGGAGTCCACCGGCAGGTTCCTCGTTGAGGTCGATAAGCAGAGGATTGAGGACTTCGATAGGATATTCTACGGTCTCCCTGGAACCAGGATTGGCCATGTTGTGGGCGGATCAAGACTCGCGTTCATGGATATGGGCGGCAGAGAGTACAGCATTGATGCCGTGAAGCTGAGGCAAGCGTGGAGGGGTTATTGATGAAGCTGGAGCAGGCAAAAGCATGCGTGCTCAGGGTTGGAGGGACGAACTGCGACCAGGAGATCAAGTCGGTTCTAAACGAACTTGGACTGCATACGGACGTGCTGCACATGAACCAAGCAGTCAAGAGGAGGCTCTCGGATTATCAGATGCTGGTCTTCCCCGGTGGCTTCTCCTACGGGGACTACGTAAGAGCCGGTGCGATATGGGGGAAGGAGATGGTGACGCGGTTTGGGAAGGAGCTCGAGAGGTTCATCGATGAGGAGAGGCTCGTGCTCGGAATATGCAACGGATTCCAGGTACTCGTCGAAACCGGGGCATTGCCAGGGGACGGCGGATCAGTAAGAGGGATCCCGAACGCGGTCCTCGCCAATAACAACTCCGCTAAGTACGAGTGCAGGTGGATCAGCATGAGGGTGGAGTCGAAGAAGACGCCTTTCACATCTATGCTTGCGAAGGACCAGGTCATAAAGATTCCAATCGGGCACGGCGAAGGCAGGCTCCTCCTGCAATCGGACAGGATGCTGGAAGAGCTTCTGACGGACAAGCAGGTCGTCTTCAGATACGCTTCAGCTGACGGTGGTCCAGCGGAGGGGAGATACCCTGACAACCCTAACGGCGCAGTCTACGATATTGCGGGGATCTGCAACAAGAAAGGCAACGTAATGGGGATGATGCCTCACCCCGAGAGGGCATTCTACGGATGGCAACTCCCGAGTTGGGGAATTTCACCGCCCGAACGCGGGGATGGAAGGGCGATATTCGAAGGCGCCATTGATTACATTAAAAAGATGTGATACAATCCGCCTAAGCGGCTCTATCCCTTTTTTATGCTTCGCGATGATTTGATGCTAAAAAAGGATAAAGAAAGGTCATATGCCATAGACCTGTTCGTACTTGGAGTTCAGGTAATTTGCGAAGTGCCTTGGGTTGAGACCTTCCCCGGTTATGATTTTGAGAAGGTCTAGAGGATTGTGCAGATTGCCGTATGCGTGTACGTTGCTGTTGAGCCAACCCCTGATCGCCATAAAGCGACCATTCCGAAGCTCGCTGCGCCAATCAGGCATATCCTTATCCATCTTTGCAAGAAGCTGCCCGCAGATTATGTTCCCCATGGCATAAGACGGGAAGTATCCAAAGTACCCCTCCGACCAGTGGACGTCCTGGAGGACGCCTTCAGCGTCGTTCTTTATTTCTATACCTAAATACTTCAGGTACTTCTCATTCCAGACCTGGGGCAACTCATCCACGTTCACTTTGTTGTTGAAGAGGTCGCGTTCGATCTCGAAGCGGATTATTATGTGCATGGCGTAGGTTGCTTCATCTGCCTCAATCCTGATCTTGGACGGTTTGACGACGTTGACTGATTTAATGAGATTCAGGTAATCAAGCCTTGATAGCTCTGGGGCTACCGATCTGAGTTCATGCAGGTAGTAAGACCAAAATTCAGGTGACCTCCCAATCACGTTTTCGACAAAACGGGACTGTGACTCGTGGAATCCGTATGAGCAGGCCGCCCCTATCGGCTGGTACATCCAGTCGTGCGGGAGGCATTGTTCATAGATAGAGTGACCGCCTTCGTGCAGTATTGAGAAGAGGGATGATGTGAAGTTGTTTTCCAGGTAGCGGGTCGTTATCCGCACGTCGTCATAGTATCCGGTGGTGAACGGGTGCTCGGTCTCGTCGATGCGCCCCCTGGCTTTCGCAGAGTCGATATCGTAGCCTATGAATTTTGCCAGCGAGTTGGCTATTCGGGATTGGGTCGCAGCCGGAACGTGCGTAGCCAACGCAGAAGTGTCTATTTTCGAGGATTCCACAGACCATTTTGAGATTATGGGAATGAGCAGCGTCTTTAGCGAATCGAAAGTCTGCGATATGGTATCCTGGGTTATCTTTGGATCGAAAGAGTCTATTGCCGCATCATAGGGTGTTTTGACGCCCTTGGGTTCCATCAGCAGTTCTCCGGCGCGCTTCTTGAGCTCGAATATCTTTAGTAGGTCTGATTTGAAGATTGAGAAATCCTTTGCCTGCTTTGCCCTGCGCCAGACGTCGAAACAGATTACAGACTGCTTGGAGGTCTCGGCAACGAGATCCGCGGGCAAGGCCGTGTTTTCGCTATATGCCCTCTTTATCAGGTAGACATTCCTGCGTTGGGCATCAGATAGCGATGCGTAATCCTTATGCTTGAGCACCGCTTCGAGCTGCTTTCCGATCTCTGGATCGACAGCCATGCTGTGGTCGATGCGACTCATTATCGCTAATTGCTCGCCACGCAAACCGAATCCGCCCGGAGGCATCTTTGTCTGCATGTCCCATTGGAGCATTGCCTCGGCTGAAATAACAACTGAATAATCCTTGTATTTTGAGTTAAGAAAGCTGTAGCGTTCGGATATTCCATTTTCAGGCATAGTGAATCACAACAGGCGCTGATTAATGAGAAAATTGAAGTATATTAAAGAAGCGCATCGATGCCGCCGAAATCAGAGTTCTTAAAAAAATCATGCCATGCAAAGATGGTTATTCCTTCCTCATAAAAAGCGCTTTAATTTGAGAATAGGACCAGCGAGCATGAAGCGCTATATACAATAGCATTGATGCAAAGAATACAATGCACACGCGGTCATGAATTAAGACGTACGTAGATTTGGTTATCCCCATGAAGTATTGATAACTGCTCTGTCTTCCTTCTGGTAGCAAAAAGTAGATTACCAATCCAGTGATAGCGACTATGACGAAAAATAAGGTCATCGCCAAGTCTACGAATAGGTTGAGTTTTGGTTTGACCGTACAGCTTGCAAGGTCAAACGGAATCATAGACTTGCTTGCCTATGGTAAAGCATTTGCATTACGATTTGTATAAGTAGCACAAGCGAAGCAAAAAAGCCAGGACGGATACCTAAGAAAATTATATAACGCACTGATTATCGATGTTGATAGCATAAAAGGTGTAACCATTTTGTCGTCAAAGGTATTTAGTTCTGGACCGTTGGGCTTGGCAGCGTTTGCGATGACAACAACAGTACTTTCGCTTTACAACATGGGGTTGCTTGCGGGCCTTGGGAAGACCATGGTAATACCGCTTGCCATTGCATACGGCGGCATGATTCAGCTTTTCGTCGGAATGTGGGAGGCGAAGGCAGGAAGCACATTCGGCTTTACGGCTTTCACGTCGTACGGGGCATTCTGGATCTACTACGCCCTGGTCAGCATCTTCTCGATGTTGAAGATAGTGACCGTCGATGCAGTGACGGCTGGCATTGTCCTCATGCTGTGGGGATTCCTGACATTCTACCTTTGGGTCGCTTCATTGAAGATGAATAAGGTAACCAACCTTGTCTTCCTCTTCCTTTTCATCACATTCGTCCTCCTCGGAACAGGAGACATCACAGGCATCGAGATGATTGGGAAGGCGGGGGGGTTCATGGGAATAGTGACCGCCGTTGCAGCCTGGTATGGCTCAGCAGCAGTCGTAATCAACGAATCGTTCGGCAAGCAGATGCTTCCTCAGGGTAAGCCATTCAAGCAATAAGCATTGAGGGGCATGCCCTCAACTCCTTTTTTCCATCAATCCATTGCGTTCGGGGATATAGACACCTATAAATCTAAGAGCGGTTTCATACGTTGCAGTACCGGAGACCTGCGGTAAATGGAACTCCTCCAGATAGCGTCCTTAATCATACTGATTGGGACGATAGGCGCAATAGTATGGGGGAAGATTGACAGGGCAGCCGTAGCAATCTTTGGCGCCATCCTCATGATTCTGACCGGGGCATTAACGGAATTCGAAGCATTCGATTTCGTGGACTGGAACGTAATCATTCTAATAATAAGCATGTGGGTAATTGCGGGCTATTTCGGCAAGACAGGGATCCCAGAGATGCTTGCCCACAAGGCAGTCAGGTGGTCCAAAGGATCGGTCAGCACGTTTATAATACTGCTTGGGGCAATGGCGGGGCTTGTATCGCTCTTTGTGGACAATATACTCGTTATATTGATATTCGCGCCAGTAGCACTCCACATAACACGGCTCCTAAAAACAAACCCGGTTCCATTTCTGATATTCATTGGGCTATGCGCTAACTTCACTGGATCCGCGCTCCTGATAGGCGATCTACCCCCTCAGATGCTCCACAGCGTCTCAGGGATAGAGTTCATGGGATTCATTTGGAATGAGGGCCGACCAAGCTCTTTTCCAATCCTCATGATCACTTTCGCGGTGCTGCTGGCGTTCTTCAAGCTGAAATTTGACAAGATGTTCAAGAATGACGAGAGGGCAAAGGATGCCTTTGCGCTCATTGATCCTGAAGGAGGGTCATACGTCAGCGATAGAAAGACGGCAGTAATAGTCGTTGGGTTCTTCATCGGAACGATAATTGCAATGTCGATGAGGCAGCATATAGGGCTGCAGCTGGGCGCAATCGCACTAATTGGGGCAGCATTGCTTGTCCTTGTGATGGAAGGGCTCGGTAACAGGTTGAAGAAACCTTCGTTCGAGGAGACGCTTACGGGGCTTGATTGGAGGTCAGTTCTATTTTACATATCGCTCTTCATCATAATCGGAGGGGTTGAGAAGCAGGGGCTTATCCAGATGGCGGCCGATGCGCTTACACCCATACTTGCATCCAACCAGGCGGTAGGCGTTTCTGTACTTTACTGGGTTACCGCGCCCATAGTGGGCGTATTGGAGCATGACGCATACATACTCGCATTCCTTTATCTGATAAGGGACCTGGCAGCTCAAGGCATGATAAATCCATGGCCATATTGGTGGGCGGTATTGTGGGCTGGGACGCTTGGCAGCAACCTTACGGTGGCAGGAGCGCCTGCCTTGTTGGCAGCTTACAACCTCTGTGAGAAGGAAGGGTGCAAGGTCTCACTGAAACGCTCACTTAGCTACAGCGTGCCCTTCGTCGTGATTTCATTGGTTGTCTGTTATGCGCTCATGATGATATTTTGGGTCGTTCTGTGAGTGCCAATATAGACGGGCTATACGATGCGCCTCTATATCAGAGCAAATGAGTATACAATCAGAGTGGGTCATTGCTATAAAATGTGTTTTGACAATAAAACCCATTACAAGCGTCATAATATATAGAAGATTCAAATAGTATATATAGAAGGAAATATAGTATATACGATTAGGCAATAGGGGATGCCTCATGGGTACTAGAAAAGTGCAGAAAGTAGGCAAGTCTACGTTTACCGTATCGCTTCCTCAGGATTGGGTAAAAAAGAACAGGGTACAGGCAAAGACCGAAGTCGATATCCAGTCTCTTTCAGACGGAAACCTGAAGATTGCAACCATGGAGAACGCAAAGAGAGCGCCCCAGAATAAAGAGATCACGATATTGACAAAGGATTCTGATGCTGGATTCATAGTAAGGAAAGCGCTAGCAGCATACATCGCGAATTATGACATAATCAAGTTGGACCTCTCAAGCCTAACGCTTGATCCCGCAGCACGGGACAAGATAAGGCGCATGATCAAGTATAAAATGGCAGGTGGAGAGATCATTGAAGAGTCTGTGAATTACATCACAATCCAGATACTTCTGCGCCCCTACGAGTTTCCGCTGGACAAACTGATCATCCGGATGGCGACAATGGTAAAGGATATGCTCTCCGACATCTCCAAGGCAATAGAGACCAAGAACAAGAACATTCTGAGGGACGTCATGGAGAGGGACGAGGACGTTGACAAGCTATACTTCATGGGAAGCCGATGGCTTACAAACATAATGTCAGATATGAGTTCGCTGAAAGATTATGGCGTAAGGGACCTGAAGGACTGTCTGGAATACAGGTTGGCGTTCAGGCATCTTGAGAGGGTGGCGGACCACGTTTACAGAATCGCCAGCAAGTTTATGGAGATAAACCAAGACGAAGAAGACGATGCACTTGCCAAGGCAATAGTCTCTACCCTAGAGAATGCGGGCGCCGTATTAATCAGAGCGGTCAACTGCCTCCAGAACGGGAGCCTGATTGAGGCCAACAAGGCAATCCATGATGCCAGGAAAGTGGGCATTGCTGGTGAAGAGTTGATGAAGACCGCGATGAACAGCGGACTGCAGCCGAAGACGGTTGGCGCAATAATAATAATCGTGGACTCGACGAAGAGGGTTGCAGAGTACGCCATAGGGATTGCAGAATTAGCATTCAACGTCCACATCTCTTCGTAAACACTTCAGAAAGGGAGTAGGGGAGAAGGTTAGACAGACCTGACTAGTGATTCCAACTTCTTTCTCCTCTTCCTCGGAGCAGAGAAATTTTTTGGATAGCCAAAAGCCAATATCGCGGCTAGCCTCATGCCATTGTCAGTAATCTCGAGCAATTTGTTGAAGTCGCCTTCCATCAGCAGAGGGACACCGAACCAGCATCCGCCGATGCCAAGACCCCAAGCCGCGAGAAGCATGTTCTCGGCAGCAGCAGCCGCGCTATGGTGTGCCCATAGCGCTTCTACCTCTTGACGCGTATAGACGCTCTCCCTGAGGTCGGTCAAAACCGCGACGTACATGGGTGCTTTGTATAGATCCTTATCAGAGGATGCGAACCAATCCTCTACGCGCTCCCTTGTCCATGCCTTCTTCATTGCGTCTGTGAAGTACACAGCTTGTGCAGCTTTCAGCAGCTCCACGAGCTTCGTTTTCTTGCCAGCGGATTCGATTAGGACAAAAGCCCACTGCTCATTCCCGCCGGCGTTTGGCGCTCTTATGCCTGCTTCCAGTATCCGGTCCCGCTCTTTGTTTGCAATAGGAGCGTCTTTAAACACCCTAATCATAGTCCTTTTGTCAATTGTGTCAAACAAATCAGCCATGGCGATCCCAGTTAAGCATCTGTTCTCCCCTTTTTTTAGGCATTGCGATTTATTAATAGCATGTAAGCCTGGCATCAAACTACACTACGGCGCTAGCGTTCAAGCGGGGCATCAAGAGATGCTTGGAATCGCTCGCTCTATCCGATCCATGGCTTCGTCGATTTTATCAGAGCTGACTGTATAGGCAATCCTAACATGCCCTTCTCCAGCGCGCCCAAATGCGGATCCCGGAACGACGGCTACGTGCGCTTTCTCAAGCACCAGCTCCGAGAAGCGCTGGTCGTCGCGGCATCTGATCTTTGGGAATATGTAGAATGTGCCTCCAGGTATCGATACGCTGAAGTAAGGATTATCGTTCAGGCGCTTGAAGACGCGGTCCCTGCGCTTGGCGTATTCGGCACGCATGGCTTCGGTCGCGATTTTACTGCGCGGGTCGCCCAAAGCTTTGGCAGCAGCATACTGCGCAAATGAGGTTGGGCAGGCGTCAAGGTACATCTGCATCTTGACCATCTTTCCTATCGATGTGGATGCAGCGGCAACATATCCGACGCGCCAACCAGTCATTGCATAAACCTTTGAGAAGCTGTTTATTGTGAGTGTCCGTTCTGCCATTCCGTTCAGTGAAGCCATGCTAACGTGGGCGTGTTTGTTGTAAATCAACGACTCGTAGACCTCGTCCGAAATGATCTTCAAGTCATGCTCAATTGCAACCGCTGCAATCTCTTCGAGGGATTTTCTCGAAAGGACTGATCCTGTAGGGTTGTTCGGCGAGTTCAAGATAATGCAACGCGTCTTCTTCGTGATATGGCCCTTGAGAGACTCGGAGGTTATTGCAAATGCGTTGGATTCGTCAGTCTCGACTGGGACAACGACCCCTCCTGAAATCGTCACGGCAGCCGCGTGCGTCACGAAGTATGGTGAAGGTATCAGGACCTCCTCACTAACCCTCAGAAAAGAGACCAGCGAGAGGGTTATCGCCTGGTTCCCCCCTACAGTCACCATTATCCCCGTTTCAGGGTCGGTTTCGATTGAGTTCTCAGACCGCAACTTTGAAGCTATCGCGTCTCTGAGCATCTTGAGGCCTGAATTTGGGGTATAATGCGTATATCCAAGATCTAGCGCTTCCTTGGCATACGCTTTGATGTGCTCTGGCGTATCGAAGTCAGGTTCGCCTATCCCAAGAGAGATGGCGTCAGGATACTTGCCTGCCAGTTCAAAGAGCTTGCGTATGCCCGATGGCGGGACAAGGTCGAGGCGTTGTGAGATTGACATTTGGATGCGCCTTGCAAGATGAAGGTTTGGCGTGGTTGACCTTAAAAAGATGATGTGTGTCAGCGGTAGTTGAATTCTCCGAATCTGGTCTTCAGCTTGACGGCGTTCCCGCTTGGGCTCTTCTCGCAGCTGCCAATGACTTGGGCATCGATCCCGAATCTTCGGGCTGTTCCGATCACATCCTCAGCAGCGTCTTTGCCAACAATGATCTCGAAGCCGACACCCATGTTGAAATTGCGGCACATCTGTTCTGCGGACTCGCCACTCTCGGACATGATGAGTTTGAAGATTGGATCAGGCTCAGGGAGGTTGTCTTTGACATAGCGTATGCCTTTCCCCAGCCTAATGCATTTTATGAGACCACCACCAGTGTTGTGAACCATTGCCTTAACATCAACGCGTTTTAGGAGCTCGGCCGCTATGGGCAAGAATATTCGGGTGGGGGAGGTTATCGCCTCACCGATAGTCATGCCCAAGGTGTCCACGTAATCGCCGACCTGGAATCGCCCGTAATAACCTCTGATTCCGGGTTCGCATATCTCGGGGTATTTCTTTAGGTATTCGTTTGAGAGGAGTGCGTGCCGCGCCAGGCTTATCCCATTGCACATCATACCGCTGTTTGGCTTCTCTTCGTATGAGCACCGCCCACCGCTCCTGAGCCCGACAATCGCGTCTCCGGGAGAGATCCGGCTGCCAGTAATCGCCTTTGCTATTTTGACTCTGGCAAAGACCGTGCCCGAGACATCGAGCGTCCTAATCACGTCGGGAAGGTCTGCTGTCTCGCCGCCCCCGAAGAGGAGGGGCGACCCAAGGTTGTTGAGGGTCGTGAATGACCTTGCAAAGCCCCTCGCGAGGGAGTTCAGGAGGGGGACTTTGTCGACCTTCAGCGCGTTGAGCGCCACGTAATCCGAAAATATCTCAGGGATTCCGCCGACGCATATGACGTCATCGACATTCATCGCGATTACGTCAGCTGCCAAGGACTCGAAGCATGCGGGGTCCCCAGAATCCTTGTAAATGAGATAAGAGACGATTGGCTTGCTGCCTGCACCGTCCTCATGGAGTATGAGCCCTTTTTTGGCGTCCTGTGGATCGCGCACGATTGTGCAGAACGAGCCAGGGAAGAGATCGTTGGTCATGTCTCGCAGGGATTCTATGCCCTTCTTGTCCACATCCACACCGAGAGCGCTGTATTTTGAAGTGCTCAATTAATACGCCCATTTTTTTCTGATGTTGACGGAAAGTCATAAAGGTTCCCATTTTGAGGCAGAGAGCAGATGGTAGCGTTAGGTTTGGTTACTGACTCCCGACTCGCGAGGCGGGCATCTTTTTTCGATTACCGGTCGGCAGAGGTGATCAGTACCAGCCAAGGGTTCCCTCACGCTTTGCCTTGTTTATCCCCCAGCTGAAGACCTTGTAGCCGATTGGAAGCAGCACGACGGCGAATATTGCCCCTGCAATGAATGCAAGCTGGATGTCCGGGTCACCTAAGCTGGGGTTCGTGAGCATTGAGAGCCGGCAGAGGTGGTACACCCAAGTCTGTGGGAGGAACCAGCTTATGGTCGAGGCGCCTTGGAAGAATATCGTGTCCAGGAATACGACAGGGAACATTATACCTGAAAAGAGATTCTGTAGGATGTTAATCAGCCAAGCGATGGGGTCGGTCGACTTCGTTACTATCCTTATCCCGGTAGAAATCATTGCGAGGCCAATCAATATGGCTGCGGAGATGGCGAATGCAATAGCGGTAGCCAAGATGTTTGGGTTTAGCTGGGCGTGGAACCAGTATGTCCCGATGACGAGGTAAGGTATGAAGCTGAGTATTGAGAAGATGTACGTCCACATGACATTGCCGAGGACGAATGCGGTTTTGCTGATTCCAGTCATGAATATGGTCTCGAGGGTCCATGGGTTCAATTGCCTCTCAACCCCCTGAGCCAAGGGCATTATGAGGTTGCTGACCGCCAATCCGACGATGAGGAAGCTGATGTAGTCGCTCGAGTACATCTCGCTTACGGGCTTCTGCACATATGCTGCGCTGACACCCCAGCTGAAAACGCCTATCATTATGCCAATGACCTGGGTAATTGCCGCAGCCCGGTATGTGGTCCAGCTCAGAGCGTCTCGTTTGGTGAACGCATAAATCTGCTTCAGGAGCACAATTGCGCCCATCATGCTCCCTCCGCTGAACGATCGCGGCTCGGGTTTGACTTTTTATGGCTTGTCATTGCCATGAACGCGTCCTGCAGGCTCGGCTCAGCAGTTTCCACTGCATTAATCTCGATCCCGCCTGAGGACAACGCGTGCAAGATTTGGGTCAGATTTGCCCCTTTTTCGAAATGGATTGATAGTCCGGTAAGAGCGCCATCTTTGTCTAAAGACGGTGTTACAGAATTGACTCCTGGTATTTCTGATAGGGTTGATAACAGACTACGCTGGGCTTCACCGTAGGTGATGCCTGATGACGCGATCTTTAACGTGCGCTTTTCTGCCACAAGATGGCGGACGTTGTCCGGAGTGTCGCAAGCGATGACTTGGCCACGATCCAAGATGGCTATGCGGTCGCAAAGCCCTTGGGCTTCCTGGAGGTTGTGCGTGCTGAGCATGATCGTCTTCCCCTCCTGTTTAGCAAGCCTATCTATCAGCAGGTCTCGAAACTCCACTGCGCCAGTTGGGTCCAGCCCTGCGGTCGGCTCATCGAATACTATGATCGGCGTATCCCGAATGAGCGCCCGGCAGAGCAGCAGTCTGCGCTGCATGCCTGTGCTGTATTTCTGATATCCATCGTCCGCCCTATCCTTGAGTCCGGTATAGTCCAGGAGGTAGTCTATCCGTTTCCTAGCTTCGTCGTCCATAAGCCCGTATAATTGGGCATAGAATTCAAGGTTCTGCCGACCCGAGAGCCTCCAGTTGAACCCCCTGCTCTCAGGGAGGACCGCTTGCAGGTTCTTTAAAACCTCCGAGGGTTCCTTTGAGGGATCGTGACCGTTGATATAAACCTCACCTTCATCATGAATCACGAGCGTGCATAGTATCTTGATGAGCGTGGTCTTGCCAGCACCATTTGGACCAAGAATTCCAAAGATCTCGCCTTTCTGTATCTTGAGGTTGACTTTCTTCAATGCCTCAATATACGGCCCTTGCCCCTTCTTAAGGAGGTTAAATATGCCGGTGAACGAGGAGATACTGCCGGGTTTGGGCCGTGCACCAAAGCTGGCGATGTTGCTTCTCGCTGTGGTCGAGTATCTCTTGACTAAATCGACAGTCTCAATCGCGTAGTTCATGTGAAAACAAGCATACGGTATTCAATTCGGTTTAATAAATATGAATGCGAACGTGAAGCTATTTATACAGCAAAATAATTAGGGGTGCTTAATGTGATGGAATCGGCCACATTGTGATTGTAAAAGAGTTGAATCTTAATGAGTCCTGAATTTCTGACTTCGGTATTGCTCTGGTTTGTCCGGGCGTTCGTGTCGAGCATCATCTGCCTATTTTTAGGTTATCTTGGAATAATGAGCATTGATTACATAACCAAAGACATACACGAATTCAAAGCCATCAAGGAGGATCCGATTGCAACGAGCCTCTTTGTGAGCGGGTTCATTGTGTTTGCAGGGCTTGTAGTATATGGCTCGATGGTCAATCCGTTCTTCCTTGGCCAGAACGTGTTAATTGGGGCTTACTTTAATCTTGAAAGGCTTCTCATTGTCGTTCTCAGCTTCTTTGTGAGTCTCCTCTTCGGATGGATATTCTACATAATATTTGCGCGGTTGAAGCCGTTCGGGATATGCCTGAATGACATCAATAAATCACCAATTGCCGTCGGTGTTTTCATGTTCTGCTACGAAGTGTTTCTAGGATTGATCATATTCGCCAGCCTTGTATTGCCTTTAGGCTAGAAGAGGGTAGCGATGGGCATGTTCTTGAAAGCGCGCCTTCTGGCAACCATAGTCTTGATTCTTGCCGTTTCGACGGCGAGCGTCAACGCTTACCCCAGCGATGAATACACGCTGAAGAATGGGGAGTATTACGATGATTGGGGTTACAACAGGAATTACTGTTGCGATAGCAACGGGTATATGCCAAACTTAGCATACGAGACGATTGGGCAGAATAGCGAGCTTGCGTACAGTATTGGCCAGCAGTTCATTGAGGATTATCCTAGCGAGAACCAGAGGGCTGTGGCAATATTGAAGTATATCCAGAGATGGACCGAGTACGGCTACGACGAAGATAATGTCTTCATGAACGGTAAGGCTCAGGTTGAATGGGCTTGGAATGCGGATGAGACAGCTCACGCGTTCGATGAGGAGACCAACACCGTTGCGATTGGCGATTGTGAGGATATGGCATTCCTTGGCGCCACAATCTACATGGGGGCGGGGTTCGATACCGCGTTGGTGCTTACCGATTCGCATGTGGCATTACTCATCTGGCTTCCCGAATACCCGAATGCCAACGTTTACTGGGATATACTGGACGGGAGGGGAGAGGGTTGGATCTGGGTTGAAGCTACGGGGGTCTCTAATCCATTGGGATGGACGCCGCCAGACTTCAACGATGGTTATTGGGACGCTTATCCATTGAACACGTTGATATCCGGTGTCGATTACTCTCCTGATAACCCCGAGAAAGATGAAGACGTGACCGTTACTGCTACGATAGCGCTGGAGAGCGACCAAATCAATAAGGTCGTGTTGAGCTACTCGGTGAATGGGGGAAGCACCAGGACGGTTCAGATGGCGCGTTCTGGTTCGGCTTATAGAGGGACAATCCCAGGTCAGTCGACAGGAACAACGGTGGAATTCCAGATAAAAGTTACAGACACTGATGGATACGTGACGGAGTCCGGAGTCTACTCATACGACGTGGGTGGGCTAGAGATTCCAGGTTTCCCATTCGAATCCATAATTGTGGGGCTTGGGGTAGGCATCATTGCACTTTATTTTATGTCAAAGAAGGCGCCCTTACTGACGCCTAAGGTACCGTGACGCTAGGTCTCCTGCGTTCGGAATGCACGAAACAGGAACTCGCTGAATTCAGGAAGCAACCTATCAGTAACAAGGACGAGCACGAAGACGCCCACCACGCCAAGCAGAAGGCTCATGGGATAATGCGCAAGCGACCACGGCAGTATGCCATAGTAAACAAGGGAAAATTCAACGGCGATACGCAGGACGTTTGCGGCATAAAGAATGGCGGATATGACAGCCAGGGTGAGGATTTTCTTTTTCCATCCGGTATTCGGGAGAGGGAGGAGGAGACCCAAGAAGACGGCGACAACCTGCACGCCTGTACAATCCTTCACTATACGAATATCCTCCAGATAGGCGCCATCACCGATGATTGCAGCGTGCACAGGCATCCCGAATAAGTTCAGTAAAAATGAGGCGTTATCAGCGGTTGCTTTTTCAAGGAACAAGTAATTAGGCAGGTAATATACCGTCAGAATAATCAGTATCGCCACGGTGATGTAAAGGATAGTATTGCGGGGTTGGTTTTTGTTGCTCTCGATTGCTTCGTTGTTGGGCATTCTAATTCTTTGTGTTGGAGCGGCCTTATATTTGTTGAATGCCGTCGAGTTGGCGCAGCTATTCGTTCTGGCCGGAACCGCGCTTTTGATCGTCGGAATGATGTTGAGTAGAGTCAAAGCCAATGCAAATAGCGCGGATGCAAAGCCCGCAAGCTAAGAAAGCCGCAGACGAGTCCAGCATTTGTGCGAGCCGATATTGTTCAATCTGTGCGATTAGCGCAGAACAATAGGGCGGTTTATAAGAGGACGTCCCTTTTTGAGTATCGGGCAGAATTGAAGGAATGGCATTAGGCTTCTTTTGACGAAAGCCCAAAAGTAAAGAAGGAGGGAAACAAGTGGAAAATTATCGAGGAGATCCGCACAAATTCGGTTATCAGAGCAGAAGCCCTGCCGGTTCCAATCCAAAGCCAGTCGAGGAAGGAAAGGAATACGACGTGGATGTTAGGGAGCTCAGTAGGCGTGGAGAAGGCATAGCTAGGGTAGATGGCTTTGTTGTCTTCGTCCCGAATACAAAAGTCGGAGATCGTGTTAAGGTCAAGATTACCAAGATCTCAGAAAGATTCGCATCAGCAGTTGTCGCACAGTGAGATAATGGAAGCTGTATGCTTTCTTTTTTTTAAAAAAAATGTGTTTTAGGCAATAAAAACTAAGATAAAAGAACTATTCATGCAGGAGAAGCGTCTTTACATTGTTTATTACTGTTCCTGCATCTTCTTAAGTATCTCTCGATAGGGTAGAAGCCGGCATAAATCGCAGTGTTTTTGAAGGTGGACACTTCTGTTGCAGTCGCACCACCAATAGCTCTGACTTCTCCAATCGTCCATTGACAAGCATTTCCCCTGGAGTCAAACTACTTCTTCTTTGGTGCTACCCAAGTCATAGTTCTTCTTCGTGGAGCTTTAAAAGGTCCGCCTGTTATTAGACGTTTCCTTGAAAATTTCTGTTTCCAATGACCTATTGATTCTGGCATTTTTTTACACCTCAACTTCACATAAGACAGTACCGCAGTTGAAGCCGACTTTTGGGAAGATCGGCAAGTCCAGAACTCGTTCCATGGTTGAGCCCCTTCCTCCGCCGTTCACACACAGCAACTTTCCTCGGCCGTGGCACCCGATTTTATCCAAGTGTCCTGGATCGTCCCGTTGCCATGCCCTGTCCGTTGCGTTTAACGATCCCTATAGGCGTCACTTCCTTTCGGTCGTTCTTCCCAAGGTTTCAGTTATTCGCCGTTGCAGGCCTTTTCAGACCTCAACTGCAGCAGGAGGAGAGTGCGCACCGTCCCTCTTATACTAGAGTACTGTCCCTTGATGCAATTGTCAGATATGCGTTGTCAAGATTTGATGGAAATGGTCAGTGTTATAGTATAGAAAGGCTGCATTGATGCCGTGTTGGACGTATATTGCGGGCAATGTTGATTCGTAGGCGTCAACTTTTAAAGGCAATTGGGAGCGCAGTACGCAAACACAATAATGGGATGTTTGGCTAAATCAAGTACGCATTACGGCAGGAATTGAGGCAGCCACCCGCACCAGCATTGTGGCTTTCGGGACCTTGACGCAGGATGTGCATAAAAATAATTCCGACGAAGTAGATTGTAATACAACGTAACCGCGTCATTAATATTCTAATTAATGAAGTAAGATGATGATTAAGGAGTTTAAGATAAGAACTTAGAAAATCATCAGTCGAGTGCGATACATGTTTCAGGTTCGACATGGGCAAAAAAGGGGATATATTTGAAAAGTATGACTCAAAGAATGTTTATTGAAAGTGCTGGATAGAAAAGAAGTCGGTAGAATTCCAATCGCAAGTTTTACCCAAACAGGTACTTTGGACCTAATGAAGGCGAGTGGTGCCGATTGGCCGGATGCCCATAGGAATGCCCATCTCATGGCGAAACTTGCTGTGGCAGGCCATGAAATCGCAGGTTTGGAAGCCGTCCGGATACCATTCGGGCTAATTACAGAAGCGCAGACGACGGTCTGCTCGCATTTTGGGCACTTCGTGACCCGACTGGCATTCATCATAATCGTTACATCTATGGAATAAGTTCATATAAAGGATGTTGGAATGGGCATCATCCTCGTGAAGGTTTGTTAATGGTAAAATTGACCTAAAACCTCAATTCCGGCCATTATTTCAATGATAGTTACATCATAAGCCTTATAATTTGAATGAGCAGATTTGAACATGTGAGCTGTTGATGAGTGAAGAGCTGAAGCGATGCATAGAAGATGCCGTTTATAAATATGTTAAGAATCAGATTGAAGAAGGTAAATTTACCGCGAACCTGCGCATTGAGATCGATAATCCGATAGAGATCAGAGGGATGAAGGGACGGGTTGTCGGCGAGATACTCCTTGGCGAGAGGGGGACCCTGAGCTACAGCGTGCCAGTGATGAGACAGCAGACTTCGCAAGAGAAGGAATCGCAGCAAGAGCAACAGAAGAAGGGCGAGGAGATGGGGCTTCAGGATGTTGACAAGCTCCTCCGCTCGCTGGGCGTCTGAATATAATGACGCGTGGTCCGGGATGAAGAGTCCAACAGATTGGGGTAGTAAAGATTTGCGTCAATCCCTCGACAAATCCTGAAGGGAGATTATGGCATTCATTTGGATCGTGTCGGATTGCTTGAGGAAGCAGATAACACATTATCTGCAGCTCTTCCCCAAGGATAGGAAGTACCAGATAGAAAAAGGGATGGCAGCTGAAGTTGTGGCGAATTATGGTATAGAGCCCGTCGTGCTTATTGGGAGTGACGAAGATTGGATGGTGGCGGAATACGACATATCCACTTTCAGAATAAGCGGTGAAAATGCTTACATTATTATCAAAAATAAGGATGGCGACTTCGGCACTGAGTACACGTTGAGGTTCTCCGAGGAGGGCTACGATATAGCCGTTGAGCAGGGCTTACTGCACGAGATTCAAGCAACATGCAAGTTGATCCCTGCTAACCCGAAGGATTTGATAGGGGAGAAGGTGGGGTTCAGGGCTTACCGGCTGGAGCAGAAGAGCAATCCGGCAAGATAATGCCTTCAGGCCACGACTTCTAATTTCGCATCTCAAATATCAGGCTAAAATTCGAGACGTATTTGAAAGCTGGTTTCTTGCCAATCGTCTCCTCTAACGATGATTCGAGGAATGTTTTTAGGAATAGTGACCATTTTTCGCCCATGCTATGCCCCATGCGCACTTCGATGGTTTCATTCCGCTCCACGTCATAGTAGGAGGCCCAATTCGAGAATCCGCAGATGTACATCTCGATGAACTGCTTAAAGTTCTGGAGTGAGAGTTCGCCATATAATTGAAGTATCGCCTCCTTTGCAGTGCGGCGCCCCATGTCCGATGCGATCGCAATCAAGTTCTTTTCATCAACATTGTTCAGCAATGCGGCCACTTGATCTTTTGACATGTATAGCATTCCGAATGGCTCAAGCCTTGCGCCGATTTTCACATACTTACGCAAAATGCGGCAAGTCAATCCATTCACTGTTGCGCCTTGTTTTCTTGCCTCCTCCTCGAGTGCTCTCATAACATCGGCGTCAATTCGGAAGGTCCTTGGCGAGGATGGTTCAGATGTCATTTGTATTTTCACTTTCCTTTTTTTATCGGTATTTTTTCAATCAGCTACTTCAGTCCGTGTGCATTGTGCATCTGTTCGAAAGCCAGCCTATCATTGGCTGCCTTGATATAGGATTCGTCTATCTCAAAACCTATGCAGTCTATCCCGAGACGGTGACAGGCGATGGCGGTATCGCCTATTCCCATGAAGGGGTCCACTACAAGCCTTGTCTTGCTCAAGCCGTGCAGCTTGATGCACATCGCAGGTAGACCCGGAGGGAAGGTTGAGGGATGCGGGCGCGAGACGCTGCTTGACCTTATTGTCTCATATGGTATGAACCAGGTATCTCCGCGATCTCTCAGGTCCCTTGCCTCGCGGTTCCAACGCTTTATATTGCTCTTATCTTGGTAGGCTACACCGTTGGCGAGCCGATCAATGGGAACGTCCCCCGCCTTTGTAAAGTGGAAGATGTATTCGTGGCACTTGTTGAGATAACGGTCGCTATTTATCGGCTTGAAGTGGCCCACTGCTATGTCCCCTGCAATCTTCGCCCCTTCACCAACTTGCGACCGCTCGATAGCGATGGACTTTATCCAGTGGATCACGTTCTGCAATTCGAAATGAGACCTCATTCGGAATGCAACCTCCCACGCAACCCATGGGTCCTTTGAGGAGTAGCCGAGGTTCAGGAAGAATGAACCGTCATCATGGAGGACCCGTTTGCACTCCACTCCGACACGTTCCATCCATTCGAGGTAATCGTGCCGAGGGATTGTGTCGTCATATTTGCTATAATTTATCCCAAGATTGTATGGAGGCGAGGTAACGATGACGTCGACGGACTTGTCACCCAAGTACTGCTTCATGCCTTCAAGGCAGTCCGTTGCATAGATCACGCTAGAGCACATTTTGATACCGGCGGTTCGGGGTTATGAGACGGGTACGGTTACTTCTTATTCGTTGCCTTCTCGTTCAGCTTGAGTATCCCCTGCACGATCCCGTTGATAATCTGCTCAGGCTTGGGTGCGCAGCCAGGAACGTAAACGTCAACTGGGATGAGCAGGTCCGGAGAACCCAGTATTGCATAGTTCTCGGGATCCTCATCGTAGAACAGGCTGCCTCCGCACGCGCATCCGCCTATCGCGACGACTACTTTCGGGTCAGGGACCTGGTTGTACACTCGTTTAACCATGGGTATGAACTGCTTGGGGACGCAGCCAGTGGTTATCAGTATGTCCGCGTGCCTTGGCGACGACACGAGCTGGATGCCGAAACGCTCGGCATCGAATCTTGGAGCTAAGGCGGCAAGCGTCTCGATGTCGCAGCCGTTGCATCCGCCACAGTGGAAATGGTAAATCCATGGGGAGTAAATTCTAGACCTTGCGATTATGCCCATTTAGACAACCTCCAGCCAGATGTGCTTCTTTGTGTGCGTGTCCAGAAGGACGCCGCGAGCCCTCCTGCAGTCGGGGCAGAATCCCTCGACCTTCTTGTAGTCAGCCATGACGACGTCCTTAACCTTGGGATTGATCTTCTCGCTGAGTCTCTCAGATACCCTCTTCTGCATCTTCTCAGGCAGGTAGGGCTTGTTGCACGCCTTGCACGATAGCATTTTGAGGTCGGTGTTGACGTAGGCTTTGGGGTCATTCTTGCTGGTTAGGGCGAGTTCGAACTTCTTTGACATCTTTATTGCCTCTTCCGGGCAGCACTCTTCGCAGTGCGCGCAGTAGGTGCACCTGAAATGGAAGACCTGCACGGTCCTCTTTTCGGTGGTATCAAATATCTTCGTGGCTCTACCAGAGCAGACCATATAGCATGCTCTGCAACCTACACACTTCTCCTCGTCTCGCTCGATAAATCCCCTCAAACCCTCAGGGATCTGGCTGTACATCTTGTTCTTATCGACGCCAGACGGATAATTGAGGGTCATAGGTGAGCTGTATTTCGAGAGAACCTGTTTCAGTATCTTGATGTGTGTAGACATTTATGCCACCATCCTCAGAACGAACGCGGCTACGAAGCTGATTATCACAAGGGGCACTACGATCTTCAGGTACCAGTTCAGAGCCTTAGCTATGGTGTATCGGGGATTCAGGACCTGGATGACCGAGAGGAGGAAGATGATGACTATCGCGACTATCAAGTAGATGGGGAGCCATAGCAAAGACGATGAGAGTGGCGGAAGGAAGACAGCTATGAACAGCGAAACCATGCTATAAAGTATGAAGACCTTCGACAGGAAGTAAGTCCCCAGAAGCTTTCCGGAGTATTCAGTGTAAGGACCAGCGACTATCTCGCAATCGGCCTCAGGCATGTCGAATGGTTTTATGTGGAGTTTGCCCAACATGGCGGCAAACATCGTTATCGCAGCCAAGATGCCAACTATGATCACAGGGAGGTCTCCGGTAATTCCAGAGAGTTCAGATATGACGAGTGTCTCTTTCATCAGAGCGACTGTGAAAAGGCTCATGACGAAGCCAAGTTCCGCAACAAGAAAGAGCTCAACCTCTCTTCTCGCGCCTATCGCTCCCCAAGGGGAGCCGCTGGCGATTGGGCCCAGAATCGTGAAGAGTATGGATGCGATGAGCAAATAGGACACGATTATGAGGCTGTAAGGCGTGCTTGAAAGGAGTGGCATCCCCGGGAATGGGATGAACAACACTGCCATTATGCTGAAGAATAGGGACATGTACGGAGACCATGTAAATAGCTTCTTGTGGGCGTCCTCAGGGATTATCGTGTTCTTGCCAAAGAGCTTCAAAATATCGTAAAGCGGCTGCCATATCCTTGTGGAACCGATGAGTGGAGCCAGGTCGCTGTACATCCTGACGACTGGACCAACTCTCCATTGGAACTTCGCGTTGAGCTTCCGTATCAAGAAGGAATAGATAACGCCCAGGAACAGGCTGATTGGAATTATTACGGCGATCGACAATACAGTAAACAATAGGTCTGCCATCATTGACCACTCCTTCTCTTGCCCAAGGCGACAAGCTGCGCCCAGCTCATAGATTGGGAAGAGCCGTCTCGCTCCCGGATGATCTCAAAACGGTCGGTGCATGCCAGGCACTGGTCAGTGCTCCCCATAACGACTGGAACGTCCGCAAGGTTAGAACCGACAAGCATCATCGGGATGAGGGCGTTGTTCCGGTAGCTGGGCGTTCGTATGCGATACGCCTGAGGGAGGTTGCTGTTGTACTCACTTGCCCTCACGTAATGGACGAGCTCTCCCCTCGGAGCCTCATTAAGCCCTATGCCCTCTGAGTTGACGGGCATGAGTTTCGGCTCGATTCTGATCTCGCCGGTAGTCTTTGAGAGGTGCTCCAAGCACTGTGCAAGGATATCTGAAGAAACCAGCAGCTCCTTTACCCTAACAAGGGTTCTCCCAAAGGTATCGCAACCTTCGTCGGTTATTACCTCCCAGCTGATGAGCTTGGGGTCGTATATCGCATGAGGGGGGTTGTCGGCCCTAACGTCTATCTTCCAGTTGCTCGCCCTCGCGACTGGGCCAACGGCTCCGCCATCAAAAGCATCCGCGTATGATAGCGGACCCACACCGATGAGCCTCGACTTGACAACGGAGTGTGCGGCTACCTCGGGCAGCAGTTGCGCCATCTCGGCTTTGAGTGCCTTGATGGTCACAAGTGCCTTTGCAGCGAGCTCCTGCGAGATGTCCCTGCTCATGCCGCCAATCCGCCATATTCCGTAGTTCACTCTGTTGCCTGTAATCGATTCAATAATGTCCATAACGCGTTCCCTGAGCCCCCACGTAAGGTGGAAACCGGTCTTCCATCCGATGACATCGGCTACGACGCCTATCCAGAGCAGGTGGCTGTGGACGCGGTTGAGTTCCAAAAGGAGCGTCCTCATGTAGAGTGCGCGGTCAGGAATCTCAGCCTCGTAGAGGTTCTCGCAGGCGGTCACGTATGTCGTCCCATGGGCTGCGCTGCAAATCCCGCAAACCCTTTCAGCAGCGAATACGCCCTTGTGATAGCCCCTGCGCTCGATGAGTTTCTGTATTCCTCTGTGGTGGAAGCCTGTCTTTATGTCGGCGGAGACAACGGTCTCGCCCTCAAGCTTGACATAAACGGTCTGCCCCTCTATGACACCAGGGTGGTATGGGCCAATCGGTATGAGTGTTGCGTACGAGTCCCTGGGCGAGATGCCGAGTGGAATCCACTTATCCTGTGGTCCGATAGGCCCGTTCTCGGGCCGCGGCGGAGCTGTGCCGCTTTCAGCCGCATTGGGCCACTCGTGCGGCAGGAATTGCTTGCGCGGATCGGGCATCCCCTTAGGCGTGATGCCGAGCAGATCGTGTATCTCCCGCTCTGCCCAGCTTGCCTGCCATGTAATCTTGGCGATTGACGGTGGCGACGGATCTTCCTTCGATATCTGTGCCTCCAAGACTACGACTAGCCGGTCCTTTACCTTGGAGAAGTCGTAAATGTAAATCATGTCAAAGCCTTCGACTTCCAGGTCAACCGCAGTCTCGTGGATCAGTCTTGCCTTGAACTTGTTCAGGAATCGCTCAGCTAGCTTGTCGGCGTCCTCGGCATTTATCCTGACGGCAATCCGGTTCTCCTGAAGGGCTTTAAACGAGGTTCCCTCCGGCGCAACCTCTGTCCTGACAAATTCTACCAGTGTTGGGTCCGATGTGAATTTCACTGTAATCCCGCTCCATTTGCATTCTTATCCGTTGATTTTGCCGGCGTCTCCGCCTGAATCGGCTTAATCTTCTCCAGAAGCTTGTCAACCGGTATTGGCCGGCATTTTGTCATGCCAAAATCCTCCGGTGCGTAACCAAAGGCTAATGCGAGCAACTCCGAGATGTGAATGAGGGGCGTATCGAAGTTG
Organism: uncultured Nitrososphaerota archaeon; assembly: GCA_964634735.1. GTDB lineage: Archaea > Thermoproteota > Methanomethylicia > Methanomethylicales > Methanomethylicaceae > Methanomethylicus. The sequence goes on along the minus strand of CAZWMA010000006.1, from coordinate 4,175 downwards.
ACGCCCTTCTCATCACGGTAAACCTTTACGCCCCTCTCGAACTGGTCGTAGCACCCGGAGCAGATTATAACATACGCGTCCACTCCGAGTTCCTGCGCGGTCCTCATCTTCTTTCCGATTCGTTCGAGTATTGCTTGGTTTGAATCTGCAAAGTAGAGCAGGAGACCGCAACACGTCCTGTCGTATGGCGTGTCGATTATCTCGACGCCTGTTGCCCTGATAATCTCATCGAAATCGGTGGGTAGCGTTTCATCATGCTTCCGGGCATGGCAACCAAGATGCCGCATAACCTTGATACCGGTCAGGGGACGCACTACATTGGCAACTACCTTTTCCATGCCTACATCATCGTGAATTAGCTCCAAGAAATGCTTGACATCAACTTCGCCCTTAAGCTGCATTCCGACCTTCGCGAGGTGATCGTTTACCATCTTCCTCTTATCGGGCTCTTCTTTGAGTTCCTTCATCGCCTCGTAATGAGAGAGCCAACAACCATTGCACGTGTCGACGATTGTGATTTCCTGCTTCTCGGCATTCGCCAGATTCTGAGCAGTGACGCTAAGCCACCAATCAGGGTTTATCGCCTTCCAGGGACCAGGCCTCACGCAGCACAAAGACTCCTTCATGTATCCGAAGTCTAGCCCCAAGTGCTTCGAGACGAGCATTGTCGCCTTCTCTGCCCACGGCATCTTCACAGGCATCACGCAGCCCAAGAAGAAACCGTATTTCGTCTGCTTTTTCGATTTGCGATTGGCAATCTTCCTCGACTCGATGGTACTTCCTTCTGCACTATTGTCTTCAGCGTTTGCGTTTGCTTTGGAGTTTGCTGCAGCCATGGTTACCACCAATCAAAGTCAGTAATCGAAAGTCCCCTTCTTCTTGTCAAATCCAGTCTTCTTGAAGACGCCCGCATCTTCCAAAATTATTCTCTTCTTAGCGACAGCGTCAGTGAATATCCTCCCGGTCGGAGGCAGCCTGTCAAGACCGCATGCGGCGCGATCCTCTTCAACATCATCGCCGACGTAATAGACCAAACCTTGCTCAAAATCTCTCTTGAGCGAGCCCTTTACGATGTCCGGAGCAGCCGGTCTGAACGTTCGGCGGAGTGGATAAATGACGTTTTCATCCACCTGTTTGTGGGAGGTTATCTTCTTCCCGGCTTCCAAGAGTTTATTCCAACTCTTCAGCGGTTGCGGTTCACCTGACATCTTATCACACGCCTCTAAGCTTCTTTACCAATTCGAACGCCTTCTTCCGAGGCAGCAGCTTCAATGCACCAGTGCTGCACATCTGGAAGCACATCGGGTAATCGCCGTCGCAGAAATCGCACTTCACGAAGGTCTTGCGCTCTTCGTCCAGACGCGGTATCCCTATTGGGCAAGCTTGGTTGCATGTTCCGCAACCAACGCAGAGCATCGGGGAGATCCGGACGATCCCCTTTTCGTCCTTGTATATAGCCTCTTTCGGGCAGGAGGCGAGGCACATTGGAAATACGCAGTGTTGGCAGTTCGCGTTCACATAAAAACCGTTCTTATCGGGAGCCTCGTTAACGTAAAGTAGGCCGAAGCGCTTATCAAATGTCCGGTAGTGCTTGTAGGCACACCCTATCATGCACTGGTTACAGCCTGTGCACTTTTCCGGGTCGTGCACAATAACGAGGTCGGTAACCTTCTCGTCGGTGCCAAGAACTAGGATTGGATTCTCGAGCCGCTTCTGGATCTTCGGTTCGGGCTTCATAAAGACAGGGGCGGTATATTTTGGTGTTTTTGGCATCAGTGGCCGCCTCCTAAAACCGCTGTTGCACTGAATATTGTTGTAGCCGCCATCTCAAACCATTCCTCAATCTGGATAAAGAGTTCATGGAAAGCGATGTTGTTCGCCCCCAGTGTAATTATGACTCCCAAAACAAGGATGCACAAGGCGATCACTATGCCCGGGAGACGCAGGAGCGCATGACCCGTTTTGTGAACTTCGAGGTACTCCACCCTTGCCTTCGGTTTGCCTGATGCGAAGCACCGTAGCGAGTAAACGGTTGTGAAGAAGATAAGCGCCGCAGCCGCGAAGACAAGCACGGTCAGGTAGATGCTGACGTTTGGCGACGTGAACTCCCTGAATGTCGTATACCCCAACGTGCCAGGTATCAGTGCGAGAGACAATCCACCTACAAGGTATGTTATGCCGTTGGGGCCGAGAACCTTGCCCATACCCTTAATGAGCGAGAGATCGGCAACCTTGCTCGTCTCAATAACGAAGCCGCTGTCAAAGAAGAGAAGGGCTTTTGAGAGACCGTGATTGAGGAAGTGGAAGAGAATGCCCACAAAGAAGACCGGCAAAAGAGCGGGAAATAGAACGCCCAACCCGATGAGAATGTAGAAGACGCCGACCTCTGATGATGTTGAGAATGCCCAGATGCGCTTTATGCCACGGACATCGACTGCGCCAACATGGAACCCAGACCGTTTGCTTCCGAGGGTCGCTTCGACTGCAGCAAGGGCAGCGCCAACGATTACGCTAAGGCCACCCATCCCAATCAGCAAGTATGCGAGTGCTGCACTTTCGGGCGCCATCACACCAACTATGCGTGCAACCGCGAATGCTGCCATCTGCACCATTACACCGCTCAGTATGGCGCTGACTGGAGTCGGCGCTTCACTGTGCGCCGGAGGCAACCAGAGGAGCCCAAACGGGAAGACGCCTACCTTTATGCTGAAACCAATTGCATAAATGCCAGCCAACATCACCAGGTCAGAGGCAGACATCGCCTCGAATAGAGATGCGCTAAGGATGAAGCTTCCAATCATCGAGTTCTGGTAGAGTATTCCAACAAGTATTATCAGGGCGCCAATGACACTCATAATGAAGAAGCGCACAGCCGCCTTTGTTGCAGACTGGCGCCTAGTGAATAGGATGAGTATGCCGCCGGCAATCGTGCTCGCCTCGAAGCAAGTATAAATTATGAGCATATTGAATGATGACGCCATGACTATGAGGGACGCAACAAATAACGAGTAGAGGGCATAGAAGCCGCCCAAGTGAGTGTGGTCCTCGAAATACTGCAGGCTGTAAATTGCACCAAGGAATCCCAGGATTAAGGCCAACTCCACTACGAACGCGGATGAGGCGTTGATTACGATACCCGTCTCCAACGGGTAATATAGTGCACCTTCGCCTAAAGTCAGGAGCATGTAAGTGTTTGCGCCTATTGCGGTCATAAAGAACGCCGAAATGATGGAGAGCATGACCTTGCCGTTCTTTGAGATGATGGGAGCGATTATGCCACCGACGAGTAGTGCGACCGGTGCGATTATCGGGAGTATGGAGCTTTCGATCATTGTTTTTCGACCCTCACGGATTTCTTATCGTAATACCCGTCCCAATCATAGTCATATCCAGTATTGAGAAGGGGAACGTTGGGGCGATATACCTGGTCATCAGACATGTATGGCTCCTTTGCCAAACCGCTGTAGAAGATCGATTCAGCATGGACCTTGTCGGGGAAGTAAGCAGGAATGAGGCTCAGGATCAGAATGAAGAACATCGCCACGGAGGTCATCTCGACAAATGCCATGAGGAGGATGAAATCAGAGTATATGCTCGCAACCATAACCCCAACAAGCCCCACGACCGTCAATGAGAAGGCGATGTAGAGGGAAACTCTCTGCGAAGTAATCTTAGGCTTACGCACAACACTTGCGCTCATCAGAAACACCAAACGAGCCTTATGCCTACATGGTAATGCGGCATAAGTATTATTTATAGTGTTCGAAAGTGCACAAACGGTTAATTTGTACACGAAGCGTCTTTTAACAAAATTAGATAAGTTGTCGACTTCATTTGAAGGTAGCTTGTATTTAAGCTAATCTTTAAGAACAGATATGTCGATAACGTTCATCGGAGATTTGCACAGATGCCCATCTGCCCGATCGACACCGGTAGATACGGAAGCAAGGAGATGAAGGCTCTCTTCGACGAGGAGGGCAGGTTGCAACGTTACCTTGATGTTGAGGCTGCTCTCGCTGTTGCGCTCGCAGAGCTCGGGGAGATACCGCGCGCTGCTGCAGAGGAGATAGGCAAGAAGGCAATCATATCGGTGGTTACGCCTGCGAAGGTAAAGGAGAGGGAGCAGAAGACTCACCACGACCTGATGGCGATGGTAGATGTCTTGTCGGAGGAGT
>CAZWMA010000005.1:0-115848 GCA_964634735.1 uncultured Nitrososphaerota archaeon | reverse complement strand
AGTAATTGATGGAGCTCAGCAGGTAAGACCCCCTTATGCCGTATGCCTGTCTGCAAGATACCATCGACGGGATTCCGTGGTCGCTTCCGATGACGCCGGCAGCGGCAAATATCGCACTGCCTGCGAACGAGCCGAGCAATATCATTATGATACCGTTATGCCAGCCTAAACCTCCCAATGCACCGCCGCTGTACCATACATCGACCGCTATAGCTGAGCCAGCCCAAAGCAGGAAGACGTCGCATCCCGTAAGCACCCTCTTGGCCTTTGCGACTGGGGTGATAGCCGATGCGGGGATTTGCAGCGAGACCACCACGCAAGATGTATTTTTATGCCGATATAAAATTATGTATAAACGACTTATAATAATTCCACGTCAAGCTCAGCAATGCCGAATGAAAAAAAATTTAAAAAAGAGGGATTCTGCCTCTAAATCCCCAACTTGAACTTTACTGGACCCTTTGAGAAATATCCGAAGGGCATCTTAACTCTCTCGCCGTAGACCTGCTTCAGAAGCTTCTCGTTGTTTGAGCTGTCATCGATACGATAGACATATTCGCCCATTGGCGTTTGGATCTTGATCTCAAAGTCCTGTATGTAGCTGGTACTGTGGCCGGGATTCTCCTTTTTAAGGCCTACCTTGATCTGAGATATCGTATTGTTCTCAATGGCGAAGTTCCCCGGGTTTTCTGCAAGTATGCTCTCAGGGGCCATCTGGAGATATCTCTGGGCATAGCTGAAGTTCGCCTTGATCTGTGCTCCCCACGCGCTGAAGAACCCCTTGCCCTCGCTCTTGGCCTGCTCCCTCGCGTTGTTGGCGTTCTGCGTGAGCATCTGTGAAGTCATCTGAGCGAAGATCATGCGCCTTGTAGTCAGAACGATTGTATAGCTGTCATAAGATAGACCCATCGACTTCATCTTCTTTGCAGCCATATATCCAACGGCCTGTTCCATGTCACCTGAAGCAGACGGGTACGTTGGCTGTGGCTGCACCGCACCTACCTGCTCGGCTCCGACATAGTCCGGAGGCGGTGGCGGCGGTGGCGGCAGCGGCGCCTCCTGTTGCGGAGGCTGAGCGGCAGCTGCCGGTTTCATTTGCGCGCCGCATGATATGCAGAAGTTAGCGTTACTAGGGATCTCCTTACCGCAGTTGGGGCAATATGGCATTTTTTATCACTGTCGTATTGCTTTTCTGCATCATTTTAATATCTGTTTCCATTCGCGTCTGAGGAAATGCTGGCTAAATGGATATCTCCACGCCTGCTGCGCACGGCTTTACCGATTTGCCGAGCCCTTCCCTGAGCGCAATTATCCCTTCGATCCCCGTGCAGTGGCAGGGGATTAATGACAATGGCTTGCGTTCCTTTAGTAGATCGATTGTCTTAGCCATCTTACCTTCGGAATAATCTATCATATGAAACCCCCCGATCACTGCGCAGATATCATCTACCCCAGTGATTCGTCTTGCATGATCAATTATGTTGATTATCCCTGAGTGCGCGCAGCCAGTTACTATTGCAAGCCCCTTGCCATCGATGTTTATGAACATGGACTGGTCGTCTAGGAACGGGTCCTTCAGGATGGCACCGCCCCGATCGATAAAGAACTCCGTCTCGGGGACCTCGAACGATGAGCGCTCCACCTCGCCACTCAGCATAGCCCAGCTATTCAACATGACCGGCTCCCTCGACTCCATTATCTCCGCAACAGCTTGGAGGCGCTCTCTCGTGAACGGCATGCTGATCTCTTCAATTCTCCCCCTGGTCTTCTTGTACCTTCGTAAGAATGCATCGGGGTGGGCATGCACCACACACTTGTACCTCCCGCATTCCGCTAGCCCAAGTAGCCCTCCGCTATGGTCGAAATGGCCATGACTGAGCGCGACCATGAGCCTGCTCGGGGTACTCCCCTCCGCCTTGTCCACGGCTTTTATGTTATTCAGCATTGTTGTTTGGGACGGACCTGTGTCGAAGAGCACCCTCTCCCCACCACACTCGACTAACGCCGAGAATCCGTGCTCGCCAAGAACTCCCCTCGATCCGACGCGCACAGTATTGTCACAGATTATTTTCAGTCTTACTCCAGCTGATGCCTTCAACAACCCGACACCCTCCAATTAAAAAGCAGCTTCCGCTACATGCCCGTCTGCTCTACCCGCTTTTAACATTTAACCATTCCCATGATGCCTCTTGTACCCCATCAAAAAAGTAATATCGCAACGCCTCCATTATTATTTCGTGGTTCAGATGGATGTTTTCGATGCCGTGAAGTCAAGGCACTCTGTGAGATCGTACCTTCAAGACCCTTTGCCAAAGGAGAAGCTTGATAGGATTCTTGAGGCTGCGCGCCTCTCGCCGTCAGCCATGAACCGGCAGCCATGGCACTTTATTGTTGTTACCGATAAAGAGAAGCGGAAGGCGCTCTCGAAAGGCAACTTTGCGCACTTCCTTGAGGATGCGCCGGTAGTTATAGTCGGCTGCGCTGACAAGGACGCCTCGCTCAAGTGGCACGTTGTCGACACAACGATTGCGCTGCAAACAATGGTGCTAGTCGCCACGGGTGAAGGCCTTGGCACTTGCTGGATCGGCAGCTTCAATCAGGGCGACGTGAAGGCGTTGCTAAGGATACCCCCCAACTTTGATGTCGTAGCACTGCTCGCCGTAGGCTACCCCTGCGAGAAGCCTTCATTGACAGGCACAGTAAGTTCCTTCATATTCAGACGAAAAAAACTTGGCAGTATTGCTAGCTCGGACTCGTTTGAGAATAGATACGAGGGCAGTGCGCCATCCTCTAGCCAAGCTTAATATTCACAGACGCGGATTGCTAATCTGGATGCGAAAAGCCCATGAAGACCCGAGCGAAGGCGATTTCCATTTATGTTCAGGCGAGCTTCGACTACTCGCACTTCCTCCCGGAGCATGACCGATGCTTCCCCCTCCATGGCCACACGTCTGTTGTGCGGTTCGCCATCACCGGCAGTCTCGGTTCGAACGGGATGGTAATTGACTTCGGTGAGGCGAAGAGGCTCCTCAATGAGACGCTTGAACTCTTCGATCACAAGCTCGTAACCGCCAAGCGCTACTCGGTACAGGATGCCAGGGACATTGTTGTGCATTATGGGGGATATTCTTTCAGACTCCCCCAAGGCCAGGTCTGCCTGCTGGATGGCGAAGCCACCTCAGAGAACATCAATCGTGCGCTTGCGACAATGCTGGCTGGGAAGATGCCTTCAAACGTCAGTTCGATATCGCTAGAGATATCAGAAGGTGCAAATAAGGGGTCGCATCTCGAAATCAGCCTCGATAAGGGGCAATGCACAGAGCTATGATCAGAAAAAGCTTGGCATGCTTTTCGGCCAAAATGTGATTGATATGCCTCCAAAAAGAGAGCTCCAGGACGAACCGGCGGACGGGATAGTGAACGCCGGCATCTGCGGGATGAGGACCATATACAAGTGCGGAGGGCTTTCGTTCCCCATCTCCCTGACCGTCACTGTGCCCACTCAGAAGAGAGGCGCCCACATGAGCCGCCTTGTCGGCGCCGTCCTTCGCAACACAGAGGGAAGGAATATCGAAGACGCCCTACGGGCAATCTGCAGGGAGGTGAACGCGACACAGAACGGGTGCACCGTCATGTGCAAGTTCGAATACCCCATAGGAGACCAGTTCATGGCCGTGTCAGTGGAGCTGAGCGAGCACGGGGCAATTAAATACGCCTTCAAGAAACAGGGGATCACGGCATGCCCTTGCAGCAAGGACATCTGTGGCATCGGTCATATGCAGAGGGCATATCTGCTCATCAAGGTATCCTCTGACGAAGTCATGGACTTCATAAACGTCGGGCGCAGGTTGGATGGATGCTTCTCTGCGACCATGTCAGAACACCTGAAGAGGAATGAAGAAGCGTCGAAGATACTAGCCGCACAGAAGAATCCGCGCTTCGTCGAGGACCTAGTCAGAGCTTCAAAGGTTGCCTTCCCGGGGGCTCGATATATCGAAGCAAAGAGTCTGGAGTCAATTCACTCGCACGACGCAATTGCATTTTGGAGCAAACCACAGCAGTGACCGCAAATAAACGGGGGCCATCTATGTATGATTGAATCCCTGTTGGTTGTAGCTGCTGGGATAGGTCTTGGACTTTCGATAGCAGCCCCTCCCGGACCTGTTAACGCACTGATAGGATTCAACGCCGCATCGGGGTCAAGGCAGAACGCTTTCCTTGTCGGGCTTGGCGCACTCACAGCAGATACCATCTTTCTCATCTTGACCTACTTCATTGGTAACTTCCTCGTATTCGATAATCTTCTGCAATTCATCTTCTCAATCTTGAGTTGCGCCTTGCTTGCATGCCTCGCATTCACGACTCTGCGCTCGGCGAAGAATGTCAATCCCTTGTCGGGGGGCTCAGCGCATAATGCGAAGTATCCCTACATTACCGGTTTGACGATCGGTCTGACCAATCCATTCCAGCTCTCCTGGTGGGTAAGCGTTGGTCTCCTGCTGATATCGAGTATAGGCCCACTCATAATTGCCGGTTTCTTCGTCGGGATATTCTCGTGGATTACCTCCTTCCCCATTTTCATATCATGGCTGAGTCGTCGGGTTTCATCACTATATCGAATCATGGTGTACGCCTCGTTCGTCCTCCTAGCTGGATTCTCGGCATACTTCCTCATCAGCGCCCTGCTCTTGGCGCCTTCGCTTCTATAGAAAGCGCCTGAAAGCGCCGAGATGCAAAATTTGCTCAAGGTCCTGCAGAACCTTTTCCTGGCGCAAAAGATAACAACCACATGGCTTACAATGAATGCGGGCAGCAGCATGTCTGAAAGGATGATCCTATACTTCGATGGCCTCTGCGAACCGAGAAATCCAGGCGGTGTCGCCACCTACGGGTATGCGATATACAAAGGCTCGAGCAAGGTTTCTGATGGGTACGGTACTGTAGGTGCGGGCATGCTCGGAAACGACGTCTCGAATAATGTTGCCGAGTACACTGCAATGATTAAAGGCATGGATGCACTGCTCTCGATGGGGCATACCGCACATATTACCGTGAAGGGCGACAGCCAGCTGACCATACGGCAGATGCAAGGGAAGTATGCGGTGCACGCAAAGCGATTGGCGCCACTCCACGCAGAGGCTCGCCGCACCGCGAAGCGCTTCGACAGCGTGGAGTTCCAGTGGATTCCTCGCGAAGAGAACGAGGAGGCGGACGCACTCAGCAGGGCTGCATTCGACGCCTTCCTCAAGGAGCACAGAGCGGAATACAAATTGTTTTACCGTAAGTAGCCATTGCCAAAAAAATTCGCATGGTGTGGCTCCCTCTGGAAAAGATTATAGCATAAGCATCATGATAGTAATGAGCGGTCATGAATATGCGAGCGCTCTGGATTATCTGCATCCTCATCATGATTATTTCGCCATTTGCATCAGCAATATCCCAATCGGTCGCAGCCAACCCTTCCGATCCACCCCTCATTACCGGTGCCACGATTACAGCAGAGAGCCCTGATGGCCTAGGCGAGACCATAACAGGTTCCGACGGCTCCTTCATCATCTCTGAAGGGATTCCAACCGGTGACTACTCCATCGCGATATCTGCGATAGGGTACCTGGACACGATGCTTGAGGGACTCGCAGTTGAAAACGGCAGCACAGCGCAGGTCGGCGACATACTACTTACCCCTTCAGCCGCTATCGAAGGCCTTGTCCAAGGGCCATCCGGCGAGTCGATCGAAGGAGTTCTGCTGACACTAGTTAGCTTGGCAGACAACTCCACAGTTGAGTCGCAGTATTCGTCAGCAGGCGGGTCTTTCTGTTTCAACACCGACATCAGAAACGGCTCCTACAACATTACTGCGGTCACATACAAGTACCCGCACACCTACGCAACAGGGTACTGCGACAACACTACATCAAACATCGTGGCAGTCGAGGGTCAGTCTACATCTGGCGTAATCGTCCAGCTTGAGCGCTCATGCAGAATCTCGGGGACCGTAAGGGATACCCTGAACAGCACGCCGCTGCCCTGCATCGTTGTTGCAATTTCTAAGGTCGGGGCGTCGACCATTTACGTGATGACTGGTGGGGATGGCACATTTGATTTGAGGACCAACCTCCTAGAAGGCTCTTACAATGTCTCAATTGTGAACCAGGACGGCATCATATACAGCGCTAGCACCGGGCTCAAGACAGTGACGGTCACGTTAGAGCAGGGCGCCGCTTTAAGCCTCTCAGCCAAAGCTTCTGCAACGCTCTCCGGATACGTAACTTACAGTAATGGTCTCCCCGCGTCATCACTGATGGTCATCTGCTTCTATTTGGACTATTTCAACCCCTCCAACTACTATTATTCCTATACCTCTACCAATGCATCGGGATACTATATGATCTCCTCGGGTTTGGGCACCGCTAGCTACACTATTCGTACAAACCTCTCATCATCGGGCTCGTGGTCAAAGGACATGTGGCAAGGCGAGGCCTACTCCCTGAACATGACGCTTACCAAGAGCGCAAATACAACGGGGTATATCACAGGAATTGTATCCTCCCCGTCCGGTTCCGCAATCGAGGGCGCCAATGTGAGTTGCGCATCCGGATGGGCGATCTCCAATAGCAACGGCAGCTATGCGATTACGGTGAGGATCCTAACTGATCAGACAAACCTTTCGTTAAGCATGAACTGCTTCTCCAAGGGATACGTCTCCACGACATCGGAAAACATTACCGTCTTCCCTGCGACGTACTCAGATGCCAACTTCACACTCGAGCGCTCCCAGAGCGGGGCAATCGCAGGTCGCGTGCTCCGCGCAGGTGCAAGCTCTGAGAAACAAAATGCAACGCTCTCTTTGCAAGTGACGCCCGAAACGCTCAACCTTGGCTCAAGCTTCGAGATTAATGGGAGCCTCTCCACTCCAGCAACGGGCATAATCACAATTACTTGGTCAGCAAATGGATCCGGATCAAACGGTTCGCAGGTCTGCTACATGACAAACGGCACACACTCCTGCGAAATAACGCCGACCGCTGATGGGGACTACTTGATAAAGGCAGCGTGGAGCGGCAACGACTTGTATAATCCTGCCGAATCGGCTAACGTTGGCATAACCGTCTTGCCTGCAATCAAACAGAATTCCTCTCTCAACATTACAGTACAGCCTGCCAACGTAACAGTTGGATTGAGTGCAACTATAAACGGCGTTTTATCCCCCGCCATATCCGATGTTGTCGGCATCTACCAATCGATAAACGGCTCACCGGTCCTGCACCTCCTCGATGTTAACGCGTCTGCTGGTTCGTTCTCAGTTCAGGTCAATCTGGTCCAGATTGGAAACTACTCGTTCATAGCATCATGGCCTGGCAACGCAGGGTATTACGGAGCCGATTCAAAACCAGCATCCGCGACATCCAACCCTGGGGTGGCACCAGAAGTGGTGGTGGGCTCTTCGAAGTACAGCGTTTCAATGACCTCCGGAGGTTCCGCCACCGTCATCATCAACGGCACAGTTATCCCTTTCAGCCCGACGCCAATCACCCTATTCATTTCAGACCCGCAGAACTTAACTACTACCATCTCGCTCAACGCGACATCCTATAGCTTTGGCACGGAGATACCCCTCAACAAAGAGGGGGTTTGGAAGGTGTATGCAGAGGTCCCCGCGGGCAGCTATTATTGCAGGACCCTATCCAACAACATAACCATAAACGCCACCATCCAGCAGCCGGCTAACGACCTGACTACGACCCTGATGATCGCGGCAGCTTTGATTGGTGCCGCTGCCATCGTCGCCTTCACCGTCTTCAGAAAGAAGAAGTAGCCCCGCTTTTATGGAGCACTTATCAACATGACAAAACCGCTAAGCCTTCTTCTCCTTTCCGTACACTCTCCTGTAAAATCCGTCCGAGCCATATAACGCGGCCACCGGGTTGTGGCCGAGCACCCTGTCTTTGACGACAAGCGTGGTCACTGGCGCCTTGGATCTCTGGGAGAATATGATGTCATGCCCCATGCAGAGCCCCATGATGATGTTGAGATCCGTGCCTGCCGCGTTCAAGAGCCTCGCCTGGGCAACTGGGTTGCACATCGCCTCGAAACCCTCCTTCCTGAGCATCTGCTCGCGCTTGAGCCCTATCCGCTCCTTGTGTATGGAACCAACCTTGCAGAAGACTCCCTCGACTTCGAAGCCCCGCGACTCTAGTATGCGCGTAAGGGTTATCGACTCCTTCTTGAGCCCCATGCAGCTGGCAATACCCAGCCTCTTCCATCCCATCCTCTTCGAGAACTCCATCAGCTCCTCGAGCCTGGTCCACTTCATGTAACCATCTGCTTCAACGCCCGCAGCTATCTGCGCCATCTTTAGGCAGTCGCCTTCATATTCGCCCATTATGCTATCCGTAGCCGCATTCGCCGTGGGGCAGTCCTGCGGCCTCTCCTCACTCTTGCCGGAGAAGCATCCGTAAGTCCCACATCTGACGCAACGAATCATCAACACCCTCTTTGGAAAAGCTTAAAATGTTTTAGAGCCTATTCGAATGCGTGTATTTAAAGGCGAAGGTGCGCATTTATGAAGCTTGTAACTTTTGAACACGGCGGCAATCTCTATCCCGGCGTCATGAAGGATGGCTATGCAATCAAGTTAGCATCATTTGTATCGCTGCGGGACCTGAATTTCAGCTGCCACAAATGCCTGCTCCCCCTCATTGAGGCATCGGACGAGAAGCGGGCGGGTCTCCTGAGGGAGGAGTTGGACTCAATCTCAAATGACACGCTCAAGAAGCTCGCTGAGGATGGGCAAGCATTCCCTGCCGACCGCGTAAAACTGAAGGCTCCGATACTGAGGCCGCCCGCAGTCTTCTGCCTTGGGTTCAACTTCAGGTCGCATGCGCCGGAGCTCAAGCGCCCGATACCGGAGGTTCCTGTGATCTTCATGAAGCCGTCAAAAGCGGTTGTTGGTCCGGAGGACAATATCGTGCTCCCGAAGGCAGCGACCAGGGTTGACTACGAAGTGGAGCTCACAATCGTCATCGGGAAGGGCGGCAGGAACATTTCGAAGTCTGAGGCGCTCTCAAGAGTATTCGGATACACCGTCCTAAACGATATAACCGCTAGGGATATCCAACAGAGGGACTTTTCCCTCATGCGCCCGTGGCTGAGGTCAAAGGGTTTTGACTCCTTCGCGCCAACGGGCCCATGCGTTACGACGGCTGACGAGCTCTCCGATACGCATGACCTGGAGCTTAGGTTGAGCGTGAACGGTGAGCAGAGGCAGAAATCTCGAACGACCGACATGATATTCGACGTGCCGGCGGTAATCGAGTACATCTCGTCGTTCACGACGCTTGAACCGGGCGCTCTCATCGCTCTTGGAACGCCGGAGAAGATAGGCCAGCTTCACGATGGCGACGTCGTCGAAGCTACGGTCGAGGGAATTGGCACATTGCGGAATCGAGCAATCCTCGAGAAGTGATTAGGGCGCTCATCCCCTCCTCATCTCCTTTTTATCTATGCAGCCTTAGCAGGTGAATCCCATGGAACCCCACATCGAGGGCATTATCAGGATATTGGGGCTGAAGCCGCATCCCGAAGAAGGCGGATACTACCGCGAGACGTACCGATCTGGTGACGCGTTCGGATCGGGGTGCCTCCCCTCAAGATATGATGGCAAGCGGTCCGCGAGCACTGCGATATACTACCTCATCACGCCGTCGAGCTTTTCATCGCTCCACCGCATAAAGACCGACGAAATATTCCACTTCTACGCGGGGGATCCCGTTATCCTGCTCCAGCTTGAGCCGGGCGGGGAAGGCAAAACCGTCTTGTTGGGAAGCGCCATAAGCGAGGGACAAGTCCCGCAGGCCGTCGTGCCTATGAACTGCTGGCAGGGGGCACTACTGGCAGACGGCGGCTCGTACGCCCTTTTGGGCACAACCGTTTCGCCTGGCTTCGATTTCAGGGACTATGAGCAGGGCAACCCTGCCGAGCTCTCGGAGAATTACCCTTCCTTCAAGCCGCTCATCGAGCGCCTTGCCCAAATTAAGGCAGGGGCGCCATAAAAAAAGGATATATACTTCATTTGGAGAATTTTAACGGAAGTTGGCTGTGTAGCAACAATGTCAATGGTAAATCTCATGGAGATGTTTCATAATGGCAACTAAATATGATGCCGTCGTAGTAGGCGGAGGCCCTGCCGGTTTAATGGCTGCCCGCAAGATCGCCAAGAATGGTTTTACAGTGATTGTATTGGAGAAAGACAGGGACTTCGGGGTAAGGGCATGCGCAGAGGCCGTATCGGAGACCGCCTTCAAAACCGCTGAGATACCGGTTACACAGTCGCTCATATCGAACAGTGTTGGAGGGGCCCTGGTTTTTCCCCCTGACGAATCAAAGGGCGTACGAATAGCCGGAGCGCAGTACAAAGGCTACATACTCAACAAGCCCCTCTTCTTGTGCGCTCTTGCGAAGGAGGCGGTGGCTGCAGGGTCGGACCTCCAGATGAGGGCCGAAGCCAAATCGATAGCAATGGATGGGTCGAAGGCAAAATCGATAAAGTACGAACACAAGGGGGAACTGAAGGAAGCCGCATTCAAGGTTCTAGTCGGCGCTGATGGCGTCGGTTCTTTGGTCGCCAGAACCTGCGGTTTCGACTCGTCAGGGAGTGACCTAATCCCAACAATGCAGTACGTGATGGTAAACTGCAATATCCCAGAAGGAAATCTGATAAGGATCTACATGGGCAATGAAGTCGCTCCGCTCGGATACGCATGGGTATTTGCTAAGAACGAGTTTATGGCGAACGTGGGCATTGGCGTCAGGGGCGGCAAGCCTGCAAAGCCATATCTCGACAAGTTCGTCGCTTCTCATCCCGACTTCTTTGGAAAAGCCAAGGCGATAAAAGAGGGTGGAGGCGGAGTGCCGGTGGGCGGCCAGATTAAGGAGGTCGTCAGGGCAAACGTCGTCCTCTGCGGCGATTCCGCAGGCCAGGTCATACCGATAACAGGCGGAGGGATACGCACAAGCTTAGCCGCAGGCAGCATCTCCGGGGACCATATAGCGAAGGCGTTGCAGGCAGCCGACATGTCCGTATTGAAAGGCTATCCGCCGGACTATGCGGATTACTGGGGGTCGAGGATATCCAAGAGCCTCAAAGTCCTGCGCGCGATCGAGGAGATGGGCGATGATGATTTGAACACTCTCGGTTCGATGCTATCGGGGGATGACATCGTGGACTTGGCTAACGGGCTCGACATCAAGCGAGTCGTCTCCAAATTAATGCAGCATCCTGTGATTGCGATGAAGCTCGCCTCAAAGCTGCTCTGAAGGTGAAGCTCACCCTCTTTTCATCTTTTTGCATCCTGCAGAAGCGCAAGCGCGAATATGGATAGGTGCAAACGCAAAGGCTAAGGTGCAGGTATAAGTATAATATCTCCTCCTACGAATCTATTATTATCTGAAAATCAAAGTCAGAGCAGAATTGGTGGTGTGGCTGATTGCCCCTGTTCAAAGCTTTTTCCGCGCCTGAAGCAACGGTCTCGCTCAAGCTGTCAAAACTAAGCTATTTCTCCGGAGATACGATAACTGGGACGATTAGCGTCGTGTCAAAAGAGACATTTGACTGCCAGGAGATACGCGCCGAACTCTCCGGCATCGAGACGATTAAAGGTCGGCTCAATGATTTTGGCGGGTCCGCCGAGACTAGGATATACAGCCCGGTAAACGCGGGCAACGTTCAGCAGGGTCAGCAACAAACCACATTGCAGATGCTCAATAAACCTGTGAAGGTAACCGGGGCTGTCCGGATAAACGCCGGGCAGAGCAAGGACCTGGGCTTCAGCGTCTCAGTGCCGACGAATCTGGGGCCTACTTATCAAGGCTCAAGGGAGGACGGCTCATGGATGCAGCGTTCATGGTTTATCAAGGCTGTGATCGCGGTTGCGGGAAGGCCTGATCTCGAGTCGAAGGTGGAGATCAGCGTCTCAACGCTCCCGCCACCTCCCAGCGTCAAGAATACGCCGTCGCAGAGCGTTCCAGCCGCGGCGATGGGTGCAGGCGTCGTTGGGGTTGGCGCAGTGGCGGCTACGACTTCCGCAGATGCCGACGTTGCCGGTACGCAAACGCCCAAAGCGCCGCAGACTGTGAGCGCGCTCCCGACGCAATGCCCGAAGTGCAGCGCACCGATGAAGATCACTCAGGAGGACACGTTCTACACCTGCAGGTACTGCGGCAACTCGATATTGCTTGGGACGCCGGAGCAGATTAAGCGCCACAGCATGCTGATGAATAAGATATACCCGCAACAGGCTGTTGAGGCTGCGAAACATTACATGGACAAAGGCATACTCCGCGTAGGCGTGGCAAAGGATGCGAAGATAACGTCCGTTAAGCTGAGGTACATGCCGTTCTGGGTCTTCCCCGCCGACGCGACGACCTCATTCAGGGGTAGCACGACGACGGGCGGAGCAACGGCAACCCCAGGCAACGTAGGCAACAACGCCGCTACCGCAGCGACGATTGGTCAGCTCATCCTATTGGGGGCGGACACGTATATGCGCTCGCAGGGGCGCGGTGGCATCGGGTCTAGGCCGATGGGGAGGAGGCAGATGGGGAGGGTTCCAATGGGAAGGGGTCCCATGAACAGCGGAGGGGGCACGATGTGGACCGGCGGTATGGGGATCCCCGGAGGGACGCAGTCCCAGACCCGAACGGTCGCGCAGACCTTCTCGAGCCACTACAGCTGGCCGCTCCTCGCCCGGGAGACCCTGATCAGCGATGTCAAGTTCTACGACGTGCCGCTGGACCAGAAGATGCCCTTCGATCCGGGCAAGATCCCGCCCGACGCCGAGTTCCTGAACTCGGAGTACACCGAAGAGGACGCCATGACCCGTGCAAGATCAGAGGTCCAGGCTAAAGAGCGGCAGACCGCTAGTTCAAAGGTGCAGGTTCTTGAGACAATCAGCACGAACGTGACCCTCGGGGAGGGCGAACTTATACACGCGCCGGTCTGGCACATCTACTACACCCTCAAGGGCGAGAACTTTGCTATCGCAATAGACGGCAGCGTTGGGAAGGTTCTCGGCGGCGGCAGACCCACAATCAAGCTGACGTGATCGCTTGACAGCACCCGGGACATCGCGAGACTCCACTGGCGCAGCCGCAAGGGAGATGCTAAACCGCGGGAGGATGCACCTCGAGCTGGGTAAGAGCGAGGACGCCTTAACTTACTTGGACCGGGCGATTGAACTTGACCCGCGCAGCGCAATAGCCTGGGCAGCGAAGGGGGTCGCGATGGTGAACCTCTCACGCTTCGATGAAGCGATCATATGCTTCGACAAATCCATCTCAATTGATGCCGAGATTCCATTTGCCTGGGAGGGGAAGGCAATCGCGCTGCTCCGGCAGGGCAGGCACGAAGCAGCGGTGCCGTTCTTCGAGATGGCTCTGAATTTGAACCCTGACTTCTCGCGCGCATGGGAAGGCTTGGCCGACGCTCTCGAGACAGCCGGCAGGCCAGACGATGCTGCGCTCTGCAGGGCGAAGGCGCAGGCGATTAAGCAGGCGGCTCATGAGCGTTAGCCAAAGACAACCTTTTTTTATACTCTTCCCATCCGCTCCATCTCAAACCTCTCGCAACCAACGGTTTACTTTATCTGAATCGAGAGAAGAGTGATATGCAGGTGAACAACATGAAGATTAGTGCGAGGAATTGCCTGAAGGGAACCATTGAGAGCGTGGATGACGGCGTAGTTACCTCCAAAGTGAAGATAAAAATCGAAGCCCCATTCACAATAACCGCGGTAATAACGAAAGAAGCAGTCAAGGAATTAGGGCTAAAGAAAGGCGACAAAGCCTTTGCCATCATAAAGTCCACGAGCGTGATGCTCGGGAAGGAATGACCCAGGGTCAATCTTGCAAAACAGCTGCAGCCAGGAGATGACCCGGGCAGCTTAACTAGGCACTGGATTCGTCTGGTTAACAGGCGCTCATTTTGGTTTGAGCGCTTCTGCTTTTTTAAAGGATTCTTCTGCTTCCCTGTCCCTTCCGAGCTTCTTCAAAGTAAGGCCCCTTACGTGCCAGCCTAGTTCGCAGTTCGGGTTGATCTCAAGCGCCTTGTCATAAGCATGCAAAGCCTCATCGTACCTTTCCATCGCAATAAGTATACCGCCCCTTCCCCTCCACCCCAGTTCATAGTTGGGGTCAATCTTCAACGCCTTGTCGAATTCCTCGAGGGCTTCCTTGTCCTTGCCGAGCACGTGCAATACATAGCCCTTTCCATAGTCCGCTTCCTTGAACTTGGGGTCAATCTCCAAAGCCTTGTTGAAAGACTCGATGCACTCCTCATATCGGCCAAGGTCGTTAAGCGTGCGCCCTCTCTCGTGCCAAGCATCCTTGAACTTTGGGTCAATCTTCAGCGCCTTGTCAAAAGACTCTACCGACTCCTCGTCTCTCTCAAGACTGTTCAATGAAATGCCCCTGTAGAGCAACGCTTCCTTAGAATTGGGATTAATTTCCAGCACTCTATCAAAAAGCCCCAACGCTTCCTCGTATCTGTCGAGCTTTGTAAGCGCCATGCCCTTCTCTAGGAGCATCCTCTCATTATCTTGAGCTTTATTTTCCGGCATTATCCTCCCCGCTACCCCTTCTTATGCAGGGCGCCACTAAAAGAGTTTCCATCTAATTCTCAACGACATCCGCCGAGCGCAAACCTTCAATCGATCCATCCTTCCATTTCTGCAGAACCCAATTAAGATTCGCCTGCTTGCTATTTGCATCACTGCGACACCGTGCGCATATTAAAACGTCAAAACCGCGATCTGATTTGAAGGCATGATAAGAATAAAAAAAGGGAAGAATTGTCCGCGTCTAAACCCATTACTTCTCAAGGAAACGCCAGAGAAGCGCCGCCAAGACACCCCCGATTATCGGCGCCACAATGAACAACCAGAGTTGGCTCAACGCAACACCGCCCACAAGGAGTGCAGGCCCTAGGCTCCTCGCCGGATTGACGGAAGTGCCTGTAATCGGTATGCCCACGAGGTGTATCAGCACGAGGCTTAGACCGATCGCAGCGCCAGCGAAGCCCTTGGGCGCCTTCTCGCTCGTGGACCCTAGGATGACGAGCAGGAATATGAACGTCAGGACTACCTCAGCGATGAACCCTGCCTCCATCGAGAAACCTGCAGGCGATGCGATCCCGAAGCCATTCTGCCCCAGCCCGTTGACCGCGATGCTGTAGCCCGGGTTGCCCAGCGCTATGACGTAGAGGACCGCCGCCCCCAGCACCGCCCCGATGCACTGAACGGCGATGTACGCGCCCGCCTCGAGCGCCTTGATCTTGCCCGCCACAAGCATCGAAACGGTAACTGCCGGGTTGATGTGGCATCCGGAGATGTGCCCTATCGCGTAAGCCATCGCCATGACGGAGAGGCCGAAGGCGAAGGAGATGCCTACGAGCCCAATCCCTCCAGAACCGACGAGCGAGTTGGCGAGCACCGCGCTGCCGCACCCCATGAACACGAGCACGAAGGTGCCGACAAGCTCGGCTACATACTTCTTAGAAGAGACGATTCCACTCAATAAAGATCACCAGTTCCGAGACGTAGTCACTCCATCTTTTTTATACTTTATTGTGGGCATAATCGTATGAATTAACCATCAAGAGAACGCCTCGATGAGCATTTCACATCTACATTTCTCGATTTATGGATATGTTTAAATAAGAACCCGACGATAACGGTAACCGGTAATTAATATGGTTGATGCCGAACTGACGGCTTCCCGCGAGCAGGTCTTCAAGGCCCTCTCCGACAGGACGCGCCTTGAGATAATTGAATACCTCCGGAACGGCGAGCGGTGCGTCTGCGAGATCATCCCCGACCTAGGTAAGGCACAGTCGACGACCTCGAAGAACCTGGACACACTATACCGGGCGGGCATACTCGAGAGGCGACAGGACGGGAAGAAGACGCTCTACAGCATCAGGTCCGCCGACGTCTTCCAGCTGCTCAGGGATGCCGATTCCCTTAACCTGAAGCGCCTTGCCTCGGTCGAGAAGACAGTCAGGGCGCTAGAGAAGTCGCTGAGGTAGGCTGAAGGGGTGCACCGCGATGGTCTACGAGCTCATCATCAACGCGTTGGCCGCCGGGTGGAGCAGCCTGATGGACTACGTCTCGGCGCACGTCCTCTTCTCCATAGTGCCCGCCTTCTTCCTTGCTGGGGCCGTCTCGGCGCTCCTGAAGAAGGAGATCGTGATGAAGTACCTCGGGCCGGACGCCAACAAGGGGGTCTCGTACTTCGTGGCATCCGC
Source organism: uncultured Nitrososphaerota archaeon (assembly GCA_964634735.1). Taxonomy (GTDB): domain Archaea; phylum Thermoproteota; class Methanomethylicia; order Methanomethylicales; family Methanomethylicaceae; genus Methanomethylicus. The sequence continues at coordinate 99,548 of CAZWMA010000005.1, read as the reverse complement.
CGCCGGAGTGCTGCTTGCCGTGTGCAGCTGCACCATACTGCCGCTCTTCACGGGGATCTACAAGCGCGGAGCCGGCTTGGGTCCAGCGATCACGTTCCTGTACTCTGGGCCCGCTATCAGCATAATGGCAATCATCATAACCGCCAGCGTGCTCGGGTATGACATCGGGGTCGCCCGGGCAGTAGTCGCGGTGGCGCTCTCCATCATCATCGGGCTTCTGATGGCGTCCATCTTCAAACACGAAGGGAAAGCAAAGGCCAAGGCTAAAGTGGCACCGAGCGACGAGAGCGAAGCTTCAGAAGGCGCATCCAACACCTCGGCGGTACTCCTGATAGCCCTGCTGCTCGCGATACTCCTCATCGGGCCGGCATCCTACATCGACGCTCTCCCTAAAGCGGTCTCGCTGGTCGCGTTGGTTTGCGCATCGGCATACGTGCTATGGCGCCGGTTCTCCCGGGACGAGGTAAAGCAGTTCGCAAGCGAAACTTGGTCGCTCTTCAAGAAGATCTTCCCCATCCTTCTGTTGGGAAGCTTCCTGAGCGGCGTGATCGGGGCGATAATCCCCGTGGACGTGCTGAAATTGCTCTTCGGGTACAACACCCTGCCCTCGAACCTGATAGCGTCGGTCGCCGGCGCGTTCCTCTACATGCCGACCATAATGGAGGTCCCGATAGTCGGGACGCTCTTCGGGTACTCGTCGGGGATAATGGCTGCTGGGCCCGCACTCGCAATCCTCCTCACCGGGCCCACGATCAGCCTCCCGAGCATGATAGTCATCTGGAGGACGATAGGCGGCAAGAAGGCAGGGACTTACATAGTGCTAGTTATTCTGCTCTCTGCCGTCATGGCGTGGGGCGCCGGCTTCATCATCGGGTGAGCTCCGCCGGGCGCCAGCGCCACGCGTGCGAAAAGATTTATATCGACAAATAGCGATATGTAAATAATAAGTGGTATGCCATGAGCAAAGTGATAAAGGTCTTTGGCGGGTCGCCGCCCTGCGCAAAGTGCAAGAACGTTGAGAAGGTGATGTTGGAGGCTGTGAAGGAGATGGGTTTGGACGCCCAGGTGGTTCACGTCTCCGCCCTCTCCGACGAGGCGGACAAGTACGACATCATGATAACCCCCGCGGTCGTCATCAACGACAAGGTCGTCGTGAAGGGGAGGCTGCCTTCGAAGGAAGAAGCCAAGAAGATATTGCAGAACGCGTTCAAGTAATTGTAATTGTAATTTGATTTGTATATTGATATGGAGCGTGCAATCGAAATGGTGAAAGTAGAGTTCTTTACAGCAGAGCCGCCGTGCGCCGGCTGCGTTGACCTCCTGAAGATCGCAGACGACGTCGCGAAGAAGTACGGCAAGAAGGCGCAGGTCATAAAGCACATCGGCCCGTGCGAGGAGTTTACCAAGTACGGGCTTACGCTGGTCCCGGCGGTTGTCTTCGAGGAGGGGCGGATAATGCTCGTGGGGCTGTGCCCGGACATGGAGACGCTGGCCGCCTCGTTCAAGGAGTTGGGGGTGGACTGATTGGCGCTCAAGGTCGAGGTATTCGCGTCGCTGCCGCCCTGCTCAGGCGGAAGGCTCGTCATCCGGCTCGTCGACGAGATAAAGAAGGAGTACGGGGACCGCATCGACGTGGACGTCTACAAGGGGCCATGCGAGAAGGCGAAGGAGTACGGGCTGAAGGTGAGCCCGGCGATAATCATCGACAAAGACGTCCGGATAATCGGGGTCTGCCCGTCCAAGAACACGCTGAGGAACGCGCTCCGGGAAGCCGGGTTAGCATAACCCTCTCTCTTTTTATTACGACTCTGTTACAATTCCTACAGTGTTCTGTGCGACTCATCTGAATATTTAAATGCTAAATGTAATACTTTAATATTAGTAATACCTCACATAATGTAAGGTGAAAATTTTTGTATTACGCCAAGGTCACTAGCAAGGGTCAGACAACGATTCCTGCACCATACCGAAAGAAGTTTAGCCTCCATGAGGGGTCGACCGTTGCATTCAAGGAAATCGAAAATGGGCTATTAATAGAACCTGTGCCTGATATCGCGGATTCGGCGGGCTCTTTGGCAAAATATGGGGACGTGAACGAGATTATTGCTGACTTCAACAAACGCAGAAACGAACCCTTCCGCTGAGGCTTTTTCAATGCGACTTGTTTTAGACACCAATTTCTTCTTTCTACATTATTTTTCAACAGGAGATCGCGCTGCAAAGACAAAAGCAGTTCTAAATAAATGTAGGAAAATTGGAAATATTGGAATAATACCCACTATCGTAATTGGCGAGTCATACGCTGTCATACAACGAATAACTGGAAGGTCGGTGGCTGAAAAGGCATACTCAGAGATGGTTAATTCAAAGCTTCAACTCATCGATATGACGCCTGAAATCGCCAAACAAGCAGGCGTATTACGTATCAAATGTCAAGAATCAATCCCGTGGGGGGACTGCATTATTGCTGCAACAGCCATGATTCACGATGCCGATTACGTCGTATCTGAAGACCCTCATTTCAAGAAACTTAATGGAATCGACGTAAGAAGTCTTGAAGAACTAGTATTATAGTTTGGTATTCTGCGATAGCTTTAAACCTCTCAAGCTTTCCTAAGGCTCCAGTGATTCAAGTGGACCTGACGCTCTCGATACTCGCCATCCTTGCGCTTGTGAACGTTCTCTCGTTCCTGGCTTACGGCATCGACAAGGTCATGGCAGTGAAGGGTTGGTGGAGGATCTCCGAGAAGAGCCTCCTCATCCTCGCGCTCTTCGGTCCGTTCGGGGCTTACGCCGGGATGCTGCTCTTCCGGCACAAGACGCGCCACGCCAAGTTCCTGCTGGTCCCGGTCTTCGCGATTGTGCAGCTCTGCCTGCTGGTTTACTTCTTCTTTTTCTGAGGCTCCGCGTTGCACGGCAACACACCGCATTGTGCGTTCACAGCACCGCCACAATGAGTATCACAATTTGGGTTATTCGAACGCGTTATTCGGATTGACAAGTTTGATATATCCTATAACGGCAATAGGTATGCGGTGCGTATCTTGAGGATACCAGGTTGGCCGCCATGCCTGTGCCCATATCGAGAATCAGTTGTTAGGCGCAAAGAAAAAAGTGTGCGTATGCAGCCCGTGGATAAATTCTTCGTACATGGAACGGCTTTTCAATCTCGCAAGACTCGGCATATGCGTCCGCGTGATCACCGCAGACTGCGTAAATAATGAGGAGGCTGTCGAATCAATCCGCGATTTCGTCTACGAGCAGAACAGCATGGAGTCTGCACAACCTGTTGATTTTGAGGCACTCATCATCGGGAGTGCAGACAACGCTAACCATAATGGTGACTATGGCGTACACGCCAAGATCTACATCGTCGACAGCAGCTACGCAGTAACAGGTTCAGCCAATCTGACACACGGCGGTTTTTCAAACAATATCGAGCTGCTGACGATCTGCGACCCGCCGGAGGTGGCCGATCTCGAGAAGAAATTCGACGAGCTCTGGGTGCTTTATGAACGCGAAACGAACGCTGCCAAGGAAGCCGTAGTGCGTGAAAAGCCAGAAACAAAAAAGCACTCCATCGAACCTCCAGCGTCCCTTCGCCCTCAAAGATTGATGGCAAGAGGCTGGAATTGGGCATGACGTTCGAGCAATACGTCCGCAGCCTGCTCGAAATCAACATCAGCATAATCCGGTGGACTAAGATGCAGTGGTCGAAGGGACCGAGGACGGACGAAGATTCATTTGACTTCTGCTTGAGGGATTTGGGCCGTGGGAGGGACTTCTTCCTCGAGTGCATGTTCCGCAACAGCCTGAGGGAGGGCAAGCTCTTCTTCCACACATCCGAAAAGCTCGCGCAATGGCAGGAGATTTCAAAACGCCTAGACATGCCCGTGTGCGTGGTCGTTGGCCTTTGAGGCGCTCCCGACCGCCCTTCGAGGATGTTCTGCTTCGACCTCAGGGCCATCAAATGGTCCGAGATCTACCCTTCCGTTTACGAGAAGTTCGAGGTCGACCCGAAAAAAGCCATCACATCCGCCGACCTCAGCCGCATTTTTCGTTAGTCTCAGAAAAAAAGCCCTCGTATACTGTCTTTGTAAAGGTCAGCGCTGCACCAGGTCGAACCGAGAGTGTTGAGGTGGCTATACCCGCGATGGTTGCTCTCTGGAGAAGATGGTTGAAAAAAAAGGAAAAATATCAGGGCTCGATAGGCCAAAAGATCTGCGTCTGCAGCTTCGATTGGTCCTTCTCCTTCTCCGGGTCCGTCAGGTAGACCTCCCACATCGCGCCAGCCGGCTTGACCTTCTGCGCTGCCATCCATTCCTGCATCTCCTTGTACCCGCCCGAGATCTTGCTATAGGGGCCGACGTAGACCCCGGTGACCACCTTGCCCGCCGGTAGGGACATCGCCTTGACCCTGCCATCGCCGACCGTCGACGCCTGCGCTTTCGCAGTGTCAGCGACCGGGAGCCCAACCTCCATCGTGACCTTCATCGTGCCCCACGACCTGTAGACCGTGAAGGGCGGACCTGCCATCTGTATTCCGTTCTTCTGGAAGTGCGCCATCAGCTCCCTGAAGAGCTCGCCCCACTTCTTGCCGATCGACCAGAATGCAACCTGCTCGGTTATCGCGAGCCCCGGCTGGGTTTGCAACTCCACTATCCTGAACTCTATTGCCATATTTGGCCACTTGCGCTACTACCGTTTGCCGGCCATACTATTTTTGCCTTTTCCAGAGACACTGCAGGGCAACTCGCACCACCGTGCCTGCCTTGATTCCCTGCATAAACCCTTTTATGTTGCAGAAAACAGAATTAAATTTGGCATATCGAAAAAGAAGGTGGTCGAAATTCCACTTCACGTGATTTGCGAGACGAAATCGTGGAAGAATTACTATTACAGCATCGAATCTTTTGAGAATGAACTGGCAGAGTTCACGGTCTTCCTTGAGAGCATAGATAGGGACAGCGAGGAAGTCGTGTCGATACTGACTAATATCGGGTGGGTCAGGACGGGCATGGTGGGCGGACAAGACACGGGCGTAAAGGGGTATTCGGTGATAACCCGGAAGAAGGCAGAATCCCTTCCAGACCCAAGCGGGATGAAAATCAGCTATCGCGAATTCCCTCGGAAGGGCATGAAAAAGTGCATGAAGTGCAAGAAGGAATTTGCCGGAACATACGAAAGATGCCCTTACTGCGACTCAAAAGAGATGTCCGTGTATTAATGATCCACCTCTAGGCAAGCGAGGTAAATAGCGCAAATCGCGTCGTTAAACGCGGTCTGCCACCATATTGAATGCTTTTATGCAATCGAGGTCGTGAAGGTCTACTAAGGTAACTTGTGCGAAGATGAGTTCATATCGTTCTCATTTTAACCTTTAACATGCGTTGTATATGCGTTTAGCATAACGATTTATCAAAGACCACGCATCAATTTTTCTCCACTCACCTGAAAAAAAAATCTCCACTGGAAAATAATCCTGTTTCTTTATATCTTTTTATTATTGCGATTTTCATGTAGCGATCTTAACTTTTATCAGTTTATACGACCCTAGTTCTATGCAACGACTAGTTTTAAAAGTGGACCTGGCAGTATTTGTACAGAGGGTCAGAAATGAGTTCTACTCTTGGCAATATCAAGGACAAGGTCAAATCGGCAGTGGGTTCATCCGACGGGCTCCTCACGAAGATCCAGAACTTCTTCGGGATGGGCTATGCCGGCAAGGAGGACCTCCGTGAGCTCGACAAGAAGCTCCGGGACTCCTACTACGAGTCGTTCAAGGGCTTCCGGCACAGGTGGGAGGAGATATACCTGGCGGGCCTGGAGGCGGGCAAGAAGGGCGACGACTTCAAGAAGGTCATCCAGGTCATGGACCGGGTGGCTGAGAAGGTCAACCGAGCTGACTACGGGTACGCGGGCCTCTTCGACCGGAAGGGCTCCATCCGGGAGGTCGAGCTGACGAAGACGTTCGAGCTTGACAAGTCCTTCAGCGCCGACATATCGTACCTTGGCGCCTCCATCAACGAGGTCTACGCGGACTACGAGGCGGAAGCGTGGGACGTCGCCATGCCGAAGGTCAAGAAGATAAAGTCGCTCATCCTCGACCTCGAGAAGAAGTGGGATTCGAGGGAGCAGCAGTTCAGGCCGGCGACCGCATGAAAATGAAAGTAGGGATAACATGAAAATCACAAAAGGGAGTGGAAAAACATGCCAGTTATAGAACGCGTAGCGTGGGAGTATGCCGGCGCGGAGGACATCGCGTACCGGTTCCAGAACCTCCAGCTGAAGTACGGCAGCCAGGTCATCGTGATGGAGAACCAGTGGGCGGTCTTCTTCCGGGACGGCAAGGCTTACGACGTCTTCGGGCCAGGCAGGCACACGATAACGAGCAACAACGTTCCCCTGCTGACCCAGTGGCTGAAGGACAAGGGCATAATCGGCGACGTATTCGACTGCGAGGTAGTATTCGTCAGCAACAGCCAGTACCGGGGCAACTTCGGCGGACAAGCCTATTCGGCTCCGAGCGGCGACATCAAGTACCAGGCAGAATTGGGGTTCTTCGGTTACTCGCTCTACAAGGTGGAGGAGCCTAAGCTCTTCGTCATCGAGTTCTTCGGGAACAAGGGCGCGACATCCTCCAAGGACATCGAGAACTACATCCGGGGATTCATCAACGAGCGCATCATAAACGAGTTCGGCAAGTTCGACATCTTCGAGACCGTGAAGAATGTCGACGCGACGACCGACAAAGTCGCATTGAAGATCAGCGACGAGGCTGCCCGCATAGGCTTGAAGATAATAGACTGCGTCTTCGAGGGCGTCAAGATACCCGAGGAGGCGAGGCGCTTCGCTTCGGGCATGGGCTCGCAGGCTATGATGATGCAGTACATGAAGGAGACTGCAACCGAGCTCAAGGGGAGCGACGGCGGCGGCGCGGCTGCGACCGGCCTGGGGGCGGGCATAGGCTTAGGGATGCCGTTCTTCATGCAGCAGCAGATGCAGCAGCAACAGGCACAGGCGGCAGCTCAGAACGCGTCGGCGCAGGCACAGAAGCTGGTGATATGCCCGGCGTGCGGCGGCCAGAACCCGTTGGGAATGAAGTTCTGCGGGAGCTGCGGCGGAAGCCTTGCGCCTCCGGTAAAGACGACCTGCGCCAACTGCAAGTCCGAGATCCCTGCGAACTTCAAGTTCTGCCCGGAGTGCGGGACGCCGGTCAAGAAGGCTGTGGAGCCGGTCTGCCCGAAGTGCGGCACGAAGAATCCTCCGGGGACGAAGTTCTGCGGCGAATGCGGCGAGAAGATGGCGTGAGAGCCTCTTCTTTTCCTTTCTTTCTTTTTTCCCTTTTTCTCGTAATAACCTGTATTCTCAGCCTTGAACCGTCAGCATAACCCTCCGCCCGCTCCGAGGTCCGTCTAGCTCAATGAAGAGCACCCTCTGCCACGTTCCCAACACGAGCCTGCCGCCCTTAACGATGAGCGTAACAGATGGTCCTAGCGCTGTCCCGGCGAGATGCGCGTCGGCGTTATCATCGATCCTGTCATGCCCCCAACCCTGCCCAGGCGGATAGTCCTCCCCGACCTTGCGCAAGATGTCTCCCTTCAGTCCTTCCTCCCCCTCGTTCACGACTATCGCGGTCGTCGAGTGGAGCGAGAATGCAACGCACAATCCATCCTCGACCCCGCTCTTCCTGATAAACGCCTCAAGGTCCCCAGTGATGTCGATAACCTGCCTCCGGCTCGACGTGGACAACGATATCTCGCCAAACTTCGCGGCCACAAGCTCCACTCCAGTATGTAACTCTCAAAGAGGTCTATTCTACATTGCGCCGTTGCTTGTCCGGCTGAGGGCTAATGACATAAGCATTCATCCTCCAATAGAATGTGGCGCGGCTGAATGCCCAAAGTAATCCATTTCGAGATACCCGCGGATGACCCGATGAGGGCTGTCGAGTTCTACAAGAAGACGACTAGCCCTGCAGCGAACCAAGGCGTACCGAGCTTGAGCGGCAGGAAGAAGCTGTAGGCAATGAGGGCAAAGACGGTGAAAGAGACCGCATTCGACGCCATCTTCTCTTTTTCGCTGAGCGGCGTGTCGGAGCCCAACTTCTTGACGGCTTCTTTGCTCAACGCCACGTTGGGGAGAATGTTGAGGAGCAGTATGTAACTCATCAGCATCCAGGCGTTCCACAAGCCCAGCTCGAATTCGGGGATGAGCGTCATCATCATTACTTGCGCTTGCGTCATCAGCCTTTTCCTGAAACCTCTTTGTCGAGTGCCACAAGCGTCTCCTTCACGAATGCGACGAGGTCTGCCACCGCGGCATCCAGCAACTCCTTCCCGCTTTCGGTCTTCGCGGCGGTCGCGTCCCCTGTTAGCGCCTTGGCGTAGAGCCTCCCGTCCATCGCCTTCGAGTAGACCCTGAAGCGGGGGTAGTCCGCATCGAACCTCACCGCGCTCTCCATCTTCACCCTGTCGCCGGCGATCGCGAGCATCGCGCTCGTCTCATCCTCCCCGGCGTGCCCCGGCGCCTTGAAGAGCGGGAGCTTCGAGAGGCCGAGGTCCTTCCACCAGTCGAACGCGACGACCGACAGCCTCGCCCCTTCCCTGTGAGTCGCTGCCCGAGCCGCCATCTGGATCGGCGTCGCGTTCCCGCCGTGCCCGTTCAGGACGACGAGGAGCCTGATCCCGTTCCTGTCCGCCTCCTCCATTATGGACTTCAGGTACCCGTAGAGCGCATCCTGGTCCACATCGAACGTCCCCGGGAAGGGTCTCATAGCGTTACACGAGCCGTACCACACCGGCGGCATCACGATGCACTTCAGCCTCTTCCCAGCCTCCCGGGCTATATACGTCGGCAGCTCCCCGTCCGTGCCGAGCGGAAGGTGGTCTCCGTGCCTCTCCACGCTCCCCACCGGCAGCAGCGCCAGGGTCTTGTCAGCGGATTCGTAATCCATCCCTGTGATGTCCTTGAGCTCCATGTTTTCAGCAACCACAGAACAGTAACCTCTGCCTTTTCTTATGGGTTTTTCCCCCCTCTTGCCTGCCTTCCTCCACTAATCCGCCACACTCAAGTGTCACAGCCGTGCCATTTTCCGCATCCTCGCGGTGGCGAAGAGGGCGCCGTCGGCTATAGAAGGCGATATAACCTCGGACGAGTTAAATGGATTTGAGGTCTTTTTATGTTGAAGGTTGGAATAATAGGCAAGACAAACGCTGGAAAGACAACGTTCTTCAACGCGGTAACGATGCTGAACGCCGAGATTTCCAACTATCCTTTTACGACAAAGACCCCCACCTACGGCGTGGGCTACCTCAAGACTGCCTGCGTCTGCCGGGAGCTCGGCGTTAAGGACAACCCGAAGAACTCCACGTGCATAGACGGGTGGCGGTTCATCCCGGTCGAGGTGATCGATCTTCCCGGGCTCATAAAGGGTGCCTCTGAGGGGGCTGGGCTCGGAACACAATTCCTGGCGATAGCCGCCCAGGCAGACGTCCTCCTGCACGTCGTCGACGCGTCCGGAAGCATAAACTCGAAGGGCGAGATATGCGAACCTGGCCTCGGATCCCCGCTTGCGGATTATTACGATATAGAGGAGGAGATGATCAAGTGGTACACCAAGAACCTCGTGGAGAACTCCGAGAAGGTCTCCAGGCTCATCCAGTCGAAATCGATGCCCGTCGACAAGGCTCTCTTCGAGATACTCTCCGGCATCAAGGTCACTGAGAAGGACATCAAGGGTTCCCTCGAGCGAACAAAACTCATCGGCAGGGAGTTCGACGAGTGGGAGGACGAGGACTTCCGGACATTCGCTGCCGAGATAAGGTACTCCTCGAAACCGACGATAATAGTCGCCAACAAGATGGACATGCCCGTAGCTGAGAAGAACTTCAAGGGGCTCCAAGAGACGTTCGGGGAGGCATTCGTCGTCCCCGTCTCAGCAGACGTGGAGCTGGTGCTAAGGAGGGCGGAGAAGACCGGGCTCATATCTTACATCCCTGGCGAGGAGACCTTCAAGATCAAGGACGAGTCCAAGTTCACGCCCAAGCAGAAGTGGGCACTCGACTACGTGAGGGCAAGGATGCTGGACAAGTGGCACAGGACGGGCGTCGACATCGCGATGTCTGCTGCCATATTCAAGCTGATGAGGATGAACGTCGTCTATCCTGTCGAGGACGCGAAGAAGTTCTCCGACAGCAAGGGCAACGTCCTGCCTGATGCTTACATGCTGCCCCACGGCGCGACCCCCCGCAACCTGGCCAAGGAGGTCCACTCCCACCTGGCGGAGAGCTTCCTCTACGCTATAGACGCCACGAGCGGGTTCCGGCTTCCCAACGACTACATCATGCGGGACCGGGACGTCATCAGCATAGTGACGTCGAGGAAGAAGCCCAAAGCCTGATTCCTTGATCCCGTTCCTTTTTTCAGCCTCCTATATTTTTTGATTAACAACCCTTAATAGCCCCATTTTTTCATTTTTACGCAGGTATGCCAAATGGAATACGAGATCAAGTTCAAGCCTTCATACGCCCTTGTGGCGATGAAACTCAGGGAGAACGAGTCCGTTGTAGCTGAATCCGGAGCCATGACATACATGAGCTCGAACATAAGCACCCACACGAGGGCGAGGTCCGGCATCCTCGGATCGATCGGGCTGAAGCTTCTTGGCGGGCAGTCGTTCTGGGTCAACGAGTACACAGCAAAGGGTGCTCCGGCAGAGATAGGCTTCGCCTCGGCCCCCCTCGGCGACATCGACCACCTCGAGCTGACCGGTAACAACGGGTGGATCATCAGGAAGGAGTCGTACGTCGTCTCCTCCCCGCAGGTCGAGCTGGACGTATCGTGGCAGGGCTTCACGAAGGGCATCTTCGGGCAGGGGCTCTTCATGATAAAGACCTCCGGGGTCGGAAGCCTCTTCATCAACACCTTCGGCGCCATCGACAGGCACTACCTCGCGTCGGGCGAGGAGCTGGTCGTCGACAACTTCCACCTCGTCGCGTTCAACGACACCTGCAAGTACCGGATAGAGCGGATAGGCGGGCTGAAGTCGACCGTGCTCAGCGGCGAGGGGTTTGCTACGCGAATAACCGGACCCGGCGAGGTCCTCCTGCAGACCAAGAACCCGCGCGAGTTCGCCGACTGGATATGGACGCTCATCCAGCCGAGGGTGCAGGCAGGGGCGAAGTGATGCCCGGGGCAAAAGAAGATACCGGCAACGGGAAGCCAGCTCCAGATGAGACCGGGTCTGAAGCCCTCACATCATCGGAGCGCGCCTTCTCTGGCAGGCTGATACAGGTGGACGTCGACAGCGTCGTCCTCCCGGGCGGGAGAGCCGCTAGGAGGGAGGTCGTGAACCACCGCGGCGCCGTCGCCGTGCTGGCGCTTGAGGGCGGGAAGGTGCTGCTCGAGAGGCAGTACAGGCACACCGCGCGCAAGGTCCTGTGGGAGGTTCCCGCGGGCACTCTGGAAGAAGGAGAAAACCCCGAAGCGTGCGCAAAGCGTGAGCTCGAGGAGGAGACGGGATTCAGGGCCAGCGCCATGCAGAAACTCGTCCAGTTCTACGTCGCTCCAGGCTACAGCCGGGAGATCATCCACGTTTTCCTTGCAGGCGGTCTGGAAGCCGGGGCTCGGAAACTTGACGACGATGAGCGCCTAGAATGGGCGTTCGTCCCATTGGCCGAGGCAATAAAGATGGTCGAGGACAATGAGATCGAAGACTCCAAGACGATTATCTCCATCCTCTTCTACATGCGCTTTGTTAAAAAGGGGAACCCGCCATAGTGTTGGGGGAGCTGCTTACAATGCCCGATACCAGCGTCCACATCGCGAGGATACGCAAGAGCCGCGGTCAGGGGTTTGAGCGCGACCTTGTGAAGAGGTACAGGGACGCCGGATGGTGGTCCTATCGGACAGGCGGCAACAGCGCTTACCTTCCTGATGTCATAGCTACCAACGACGAGGCCGGCGAACTCGATGTCATAGAGGCAAAGACCGGCGCCAAGGACCACCTCTACGTGGACTGGGACCAGATGCGGAGGGACATCTTCCTAATCAACGGCTTCAAGAGGTATCCCCAGCGAAGGCTGATACTCGCGTTCAAGTTCCTCTCCAAGAAGCGGGCGGGCAAGAAAGGCGACTACGTCAGCCGGGAGCTCCGCGAGTACTACAAGCTGATCCCTGAGGAGAAATGGGCTGAGCTTGAGGGGCAGACCGTCTGCTGCCACTACACTAGGGGAAACCCCAACTTTCCCGATTATGTGCCGCCGTTCGAGGCGAAGCACCGGAAGAGACAGAAGTAACCGCATCTTGCCTTGCACTCAATGACGATAGCATTTTTTTATGGATAGTGCTAAATAACACATGAAATCATAATTGCTTCAATAATGCATCAGGGGATAATATGAAAAAAGCATCAATCCTGCTAGTTTTTTTAATGTTTAGCCCATTGTTCATTGGAGCTGTGCCGGTCAACTCCAACGTCTCTCTCGGAGCCTATCCAGATTACGAACCGGCGGACTGGAGGACATCGCAGGCTGGCAACCTTCATACCGTTACCCTCGACACCTCCTCAATGAGCGGAGGCGCAAACACGGGCAACTACCAGACAATCGAGGCGTACGTCGGCCCGCTCGTTGGCGACAAAGCGTACGATTGGCTTATTAAATTTGAAAGCGCTTCTGGCGATGGCACGATGACACTGAGGGCACTATCTGGTAACGTCGAGATCTGGGTTGCAGACGACCTCTCGTTCCTGCCTGGGGACCCGAGGAACGCCGACCCCTACAATACGATGATCTCCGATGAGATGTGCCAATACCTTGCGGACGAATTCAACAACGTCATCTATCCCACCGACACGCAGTACTTCGGATCACCGTATGACCGGTTCGGAAATGACACTATTTTTGAATACTATGGCTATCCAGAGGAATACTGGAACTGGACCGCAACAGACGATGGTCAGCGGATAATGATCAAGGTCTACAACATAGTCGACAACAACTACTACGACCCAGGGTACCCGTCCTACGTTGCCGGGTTCTTCAGTTCCAATTACAACTACTACTACGACAGGAACATCATACACATCGACAGCTGGCGCTGGTGGCAGAGGCTGGGGACCGAGGGGACCCAGTGGTTCGACGAGAGGGCAGACCTCATCGTCAACAGGCCATACGTATATGAATCCACTACCGCGCACGAGTTCCAGCACAACATCCACGATGACGTGCAATATTACGACGCGCTCTTCATGAACGAAGGGTGCAGCATGTACGCCGAGTACCTCTGCGAGTACGGCATCGATGACGGATACCTCAACGCCTACTTCGCGACCCCTGACAACTCGCTCACGCTGTGGGGCGACCAGGGCGATATCAACATCCTAGCCGATTACGGGGCAGCCGCGTCTGGGCGATCTACTTGAGCGACCACTTTGGCGGCTCTGACTTCATCAGCTACTACATGTCCGAGGGCATACCCTCCTTTGATGGGATCAACAACGCACTCTCTCATTTCGGCTACAGCAAGACCTTCGAGAGCGTCTTCCACGACTGGAAGCTCGCGAATCTGTTAAGGTCGGACTTCCCTGGTTTCGGAAAGTACAACTACGACAGCCTGAATCTGAATGACCCCGATATAATCCCCATAAGGATGTACGAGGTCAGCGGGCTCAAGCCTGCAATGACCGGGTCACAGTTCGGCAACACAATCTCATACTACGGTGACGACACTGGCATCTCTGCGGTCAGCGCATACGGCTCGGACTATATCAAGTTCACCAACTGGAACAAGACCGGCCGCTTGACCTTCGATGGCAACGACTATGCAATCTACGGCTGGCGCTTTACCACGTATTGGTACTCCGGGACAGGCGTGGATTTAGCAGATCTATCGCTAACAGGGACAGCATACGTAGACCCATCCAACCCAACACTAACATTCAACACGAAGTATTCCATTGAAGAATACTGGGACTTTGGCTTCGTGCAGGTCTCCACTGATGGCGGTAGCACATGGACATCGCTCGAAAACGACTATACAACTCACTACAGTGACCCCGATGCAATAAGCACTGCAACAGACAACCTTCCAGGTCTGACAGGCGAAAGCCCTGACTTCCCAAGCTGGATGGCAATGTCCTTTGACATCTCAGCCTATTCTGGACAGACCATTATGATCCAATTCAGGTATGTCACTGACTGGTACACCTCATACGAGGGATGGTACATAAATGATGTCCAGGTAAGCGACAGCGCTGTGAGCCTGAATGGCAACGAATATCCAGCGGCCGACTTCGAGGTAACAATGCTGCAGGCGACCTATCTCTTCGGAAGGTGGTATTACATCCCGATCGACATGCCCCTTAATAGCGCAAACAAAGCAACGCTTCTAGCTTCCGCCAAGTCGCCGAACTATATAATTATGGTAGTCACGCCAACCATGGATATCGGAACAGCAGACTACCTCTTCAGCGCCATATGGCGCTAAGACTCCCCTTTTTCTTTTTTTATCATCCATTCTATTGAGCCTTCAAACCGTTAGCTTTATCCCAATGTGGTGCTCATTCTGATTCCGTGAACGATTAAAGGGTGTTTGGGATGTCTGACAGCGACACAGACGAGCTCGAGGCCATAAAGCGGCGAAAGATGCAGGAATACGAGCGCAAGCGCGCGATAGTTGAGAAGCAGGCGGCCGCCGCAAAGAACGCGCCTTCAAAGCCCAAGCCGGAGGGCGACCTGCAGTTCATCCGGGCTAGGCTCCTCGGTCGAGGCCAGGAGGTTCTGGATGCCGCGATGTATCAATACCCGAAGCCAACCATGGAAGTCGTGAAGTACATCGCCAATCTCTACAGGACCGGGCAGCTCAACGAGGAGATCCCGGGCGAAGACCTCTACGAGCTATTCCAGAGCCTCGGCATGAGGGTCCATCTCAACACGACCATAAGTTACGTCAAGGACGGGAAGAAGGTCCCCCTCAGCCAGAAGTTCAAGAAGGGACCGCTCTGAAGCTCCGCGATTCCCATCCAAGACATTCATTCTTTTGAGGATTCCTTGACCATCTGCGACAAGGTCACAATCCTCGGGTATGCGTCCTTCTCTTTCGAGACGCCTGACATGTGATACAGGCAGAAGACGCAGCTGACCGCTATCTCGTCCGCTCCCTTCTCCTTGGCTTCCTTAAGCAGTATCTCTGCGAGCCTGTTCGCGATGTCGGGGTATATCGGCTTGACGCCGGCAGGGGCGCCGCAGCACATCGCGTCCTTCCTGTTGCTGTCGTACTCCAGGAGGGTCGTGCACGACGACACGACCGCCCTTGGCTCCTCGGAGATGCCGTGCCTTCTGACGAGGGGGCACGGATCCTTGTAGATCGCCTTCCTGGCAGCGTCCTTGGTGACTTTGATCTTCCCCGTTTCGATGAGTTCCTTGAGGAACTCTGATATGTGGATCACGCGGTACTTCGGTTCCCTGAAGAGCTTGGGGTAGATCCCCTTGAAGACATCGTGGCACGACGGGCACTCGCATATTATTGCCTCCGCCCCCGTGGCTTCGAATTGGAGCGTTATCTTCTCCGCCAGCTTCTTCGCCTCGTCGAGCATCCCTGTATCGATGAGGAAGAGGCCGCAGCACCACTCCTTCTCCCCCAGCGTAGTGAAATCCACGCCCGCCTTCATGAGCAGCTCCATCGTAATCTTGGAGGTCTCTGGCACCCTTATCGCGGACCAGCAGCCAGTAATGTATAGGTACTTCGCCTTCTCCGGCGCCACGTATCCCTCTGGCAGGTAGGCGCGCCTCTTCTCCGCGGGAACGCCCATCGGTGAGCCTGTCTTTATTATCGCGTCTGCAATCGTCCTGTATTTGTCATGGACCTTCCCCTGCCTGCGCAGCTCTGTCCTCGCTGCCTGAACGATGTCAGAGACTGGTATGTTGATAGGGCAGACTTCGAGGCACTGGTCGCACCTCGTGCAGAGCGTCAGCGTCTTCAGGTCGGCGTCGTTGAGTTCCCTGCTGTCGAAGAGCCTCTGCGCAGCCTCGACTTTAGCCATTGCGCCGTTGTTTATCTCGTCCGTTGCCTTGAAGAATGGGCATACCTCTGAACATATGCCGCATAATATGCATGAATCTGCGAGCTCCTTGGGTGTTAATGACATGGCATTGCACCATGCAATTCTATCCCCCACACCCCTTAAAACATTGTTGCGCTATGATCAGTTTCTGCAAACCCAGTCAATATATACGCCACATCAAACGTTTATATATCGCAATGCGATATAATAGCCTAAAATTTGCCAGGAAGGAGTCGCAATGAGCAGCAACCCGGAGAATCATGGCCAACAACAACCATCAACGTCTGAGGGGAAGCCTCAGCCTCAGGAGCAAGCTCAGCAGCAAGCGTCGCCCAAAGAGCAGCAGAAGCAGCAATCAACGGCAAAAGCAAGGTTCTTTGACAGGAAAGACAAGGAATCCGACTTCTCGAAGATGAG
Source organism: uncultured Nitrososphaerota archaeon (assembly GCA_964634735.1). Lineage (GTDB taxonomy): Archaea > Thermoproteota > Methanomethylicia > Methanomethylicales > Methanomethylicaceae > Methanomethylicus. The sequence continues at coordinate 83,065 of CAZWMA010000005.1, read as the reverse complement.
GACGCTGTACGACATCGTAGAAAAGGCTTACAAAGAGGAGAAGGCGCGCGCAGATGACCTTTCGGTGAGGATCGGCTACCTCCAAGCCGATTACGACAACCTCAGGCGGAGGACAGATAAGCAGATCGAGGACAACCGGCGATATGCCAACGAGCGGCTTTTGTGCTCGCTGCTGGAGACCGTTGACGAACTAGAACTGGCGCTGAATACGGCGAAGAAGTCAACCGACTCGGGAGCAATCGCGCAGGGGGTTGAGATGACCCTCAAAAAGCTGAAGAAGCTCATGGAGCAGGAAGGCGTCTCGGAGATATGCGCTACCTGTCAGGCTTTCGATCCGACGAAGCACGCCGCTATCGGGCGGGTCGAGACCAGCGAGTTCAAGGAGGGCACCATAGTCGACGAGATCCGGAAGGGCTACACGCTCAAGGAGAAGGTAATCCGCCCAAGCATGGTTAGGGTGGCTATGAGTGCAGGCGCCGGCAGCAAGGCGGATAGCGGCTCAGGGCAGGCAAAAACGGCTGTTAATGAAGAAAAATCAGGGTCAAAGAGTCAAGAGGTAAATTCACATGAGTAAAGTACAACCGGGCGAAAAAATTCTAGGCATAGACCTAGGTACAACCAACTCCGCCGCCGCGGTCTTCGAAGGTGGCCGTGCGACGGTCATCCCAAGCGCCGAGGGTCCAACGGCTGCGGGCAAGATGTTCCCGTCGGTCGTTGCCTTCACAAAGGAAGGGCAGCTGCTTGTGGGTGAGCCGGCAAAGAGGCAGGCCACAGCAAACCCGGACGGCACAGTGTACGAGGTCAAGCGCAAGATGGGGACCGACGCAAAGGTCAGCATCTTCGGCAAGGAGTACACGCCGCAGCAGGTCTCATCCTTCGTTCTCCAGAAGATAAAGAAGGACGCCGAGACGTATCTGGGCACAACGGTCAGGAAAGCCGTCATTACTGTGCCTGCGCACTTCAACGACAACCAGCGCCAGGCGACAAAGGATGCTGGCGAGATCGCCGGGTTCGAGGTAATGAGGATAATCAACGAGCCCACTGCCGCGTGCCTCGCCTTCGGGATCGACAAGCTTGACAAGGACATGAAGATAATGGTCTTCAGCTTCGGCGGTGGAACCCACGACGTCACTATCATGGACTTTGGGAAGGGGGTCTTCCAGGTCCTCTCGACCAGCGGCGACACCCAGACAGGCGGCTCGGACATAGACCGGGCAATAGTCGATTTCGTGACTGCCGAATTCCAGCGCCAGAACGGGATCGATCTGCGCAATGATAGGATGGCCATGGCGAGGCTGAGGGAGGCATCGGAGAGAGCTAAGATCGAGCTGTCTACGCTGATGTCCACGGACATCGACCTCCCGTTCATATACGCGGACGCTTCTGGTCCGAAGAACCTGCACCTGACTCTTACGAGGACCAAGCTCGAGGAGCTCGCGACGCCGATTGTGCAGAAGACTGAGCAGACCTTGAAGAGGGCACTTGGGGACGCCAAGCTCGTGCCATCACAGATCGACAAGATCATCCTCATCGGAGGGACGACAAGGATGCCCATTGTCCAGCGCTTCGTCGAGCGCATCATGACCAAGCAGCCCGAGAGGGGCGTTGACCCAATGGAGTGCGTCGCTATTGGCGCCTCGATACAGGGCGCAGTGCTCTCTGGCGAGGTCAAGGACATACTCCTTCTCGATGTGACCCCGCTCTCTCTGGGAGTGGAGACTCTTGGAGGCATCTTCACGAAGATCATCGAGAGGAACACCACGATACCCACAAAGGGGAGCCAGACCTTCTCGACAGCGGCAGACTTCCAGACCGCGGTAACCATACATATCCTACAGGGCGAGAGGGCGATGTCGAAGGACAACACATCGCTTGGCCAGTTCAACCTCGAAGGAATACCCCCATCACCGAGGGGCGTCCCGCAGATAGATGTCTCCTTCGACATAGACGCCAACGGCATACTCAACGTCTCCGCCAAGGACCGCGGCACCGGCAAGGAGGCGAGGATTACCATCAGCGCCTCGACCAAGCTCTCGAAGGATGAGAAGGAGCGCATGGTAAAGGAGTCCGAGCAGTACTCCGACCAGGACCGGAGGAAGAAGGAGGAGGCGGAGCTCAGGAACCAGGCTGACAACATCATCTACACCGCTGAGAAGACGAAGAAAGACCTCGAGTCCAAGATTTCCACAGATGACAAGGCAAAGGTCGACTCGGGCATATCCGCCCTCAAAGAGGCGATTGCTGGCACTGACACCGAGAAGATCAAAGCAAAGGTAGAGGACCTGACAAAGGTTCTCCAGGACATCGGCACCAAGGTCTACCAGCAGGCGGCTGCAGAGGCAGCGAAGCAGCAGCAGGCTCAGCAGGGCGCACAGCAGCAGTCGGGCGCACAGCAGGACCAGCAGGACCAGCAGGACCAGCAGCAACAACCACCTCCAGGTGGCAGCGGACAGGGCAGCGAGAATGTAGTTGACGCTGACTACAAGGTGAAGTGAGCAAAGGCTGACGAAGAGCCCACCGGGCATACGCCCGGGGGCATAAACATTTTTTAGCAACGCTGAAGTAATCCATCAGCATTGTGCGGGTAGATCAAAGACATGTCCAGCAAGAGAGACTATTACGAGGTCTTGGGCGTCCAGAAGGGTGCGACGAAGGACCAGATAAAGGACGTCTACCGTAAGCTGGCGCTGCAGTACCACCCCGACAGGAACAAGTCCCCCGGCGCCGAGGAAAAGTTCAAGGAGATATCCGAGGCTTACGCGGTCCTCTCGGACGACCAGAAGAGGAACCAATACGATAACCTTGGCCATGCCGGCTTCAGCCAGCAGTACTCCTCAGAGGACATCTTCAGGGGAGCAGACTTCGAATCGGTCTTCCAAGGCGGTTTAGGAGACATATTTGACTTCTTCTTTGGAGGAGGCGGTGGCGGCGGTGGCGGCAGCGCGCGCGGAGGTTACGGGCGACGGGCGAGTCGAGGCAACGACCTGCTTGGAGAGCTGAATATAACTCTCGAGGAGGCATCCCGCGGCACAGAGAAGGATATCGATGTGCCAAGGACCGAAAGGTGCTCGACCTGTGGCGGGAGCGGAGCTGCGCCTGGAACATCGACAAAGACCTGCACACGCTGCGGAGGCGCAGGGCAGGTCCAGCGCATAACTTCGAGCGGGTTCGGCAGGTTTGTCCAGGTCACTTCTTGCCCGGTATGCAGGGGCGCGGGCAAAATTATCGACAGCCCCTGCAGTGCGTGCAGGGGTTCCGGCGTGCAGCGGGCAAAGCGGCGCATAACTGTCAAAGTGCCGGCGGGCATCGATGACGAGGCACAGCTGAGGATGAGGGGCGAAGGCGACATCTCGCAGGGAGGAGGGCAGCCAGGGGATCTTTATGTCCAGATTCACATAATGCCGCACCCGCACTTCAAGAGGGAAGGCGCTGACTTGGTCTACGAACTCTCTATAGCCGCCCCGCAAGCCGCTCTCGGCGCAGATCTTAATGTGCCGGCGTTGGATGGCAACCTGCCTATCGGGATTGCGGCGGGGACGCAGCCGGGCACAATCATCAGGCTTAGGGGCAAGGGGATGCCCAGACTCGGCGGGTTCGGCAGGGGTGACCTCCTCGTGAGGGTCAACATCAGCATCCCTGAACGCCTCTCTTCAAAGGAGAGGGACCTCTATGAGGCGCTGGCTAAGGAATCCAACGTGAGCGTGAAAGGCCGCAGGTTCATGGGACTCTGAGCCGCAAGCCTGCGCGCAGTGGCATGCAAGGTATTTTAAGGATAATATCGCAATCTTTTACCATTCAAGATAAATTCTGGCTCAATAGGATATGATCGCTATGGCTGGCAAGGTCCTTTATTGGAAAGGTTGCATGTCGAGGCTGAAGATGACCGGGATCGCTGATTCTACCGAAGCTTTGATGCGACTTATGAAAGTCGATTACGAGACGCTAGGAAGCGATGAGGGCTGCTGTGGATCCGTTCTACTGAGAACAGGTCACGATGAGGCGGCAAGGTGCACGGCAATCCTGAATGCCAAGAAGATAAGCGGGCGCGGCTATAGCGAGGTTGTCACGAGCTGCCCTGGATGCTTCAAGACGATGTCATCCGAGTATCCGCGGCTCCTGGGGGATGCGCCCTTCAAAGTGAGGCACATCTCCCTCTTCCTATACGAGCGGAGGGCGGAGCTGAAGATGCACTTGCGCCCGGTCAATGCGAAGGTTGCCTACCACGATCCCTGCCACCTCGGAAGGCACATGGGGGTCTACGAGGAGCCCAGAGCGCTGATAAGGATGGTCCCAGGAGCAGAGCTGGTCGAGTTCAAGTACAACCGCTCCAAGGCACTCTGCTGCGGGGCGGGCGGCGGTGTCAGGTCTGCTTTTCCAGAGATTGCCGTGGAGGTCGCCAAGGGCATAACTGGCGCTCCGCTGAAAGCGACAGGGGCGAATGTAATCATAACGTCGTGCCCATTCTGCAACTTCAACTTGAAGGAGGCGGGAGGCGCCGAGGTTATAGACCTGCCTGAATTCCTTGTCAGGTCATGGAGGGGAGCATGATGGTGGATGAGCGCAAGTGGATGGACCCGAAGAAGAAGGAGTTCTCTGAGTGGATGAACGACCCCAAGCGCAGGCTAGGCATTGAGAGAGCCGTCAACTCGTATACCGCGGCCAAGGAGGGCGCAATGAAGAAACTGCCCGAGATGGATGAGATGCGCAAGGAGGTCCGGAAGATCAAGGAAGAGTCAATCAGCCGGATGAGCGAGCTGACGAGGCAGGCCATGGATTCCATAACCGACGTCAAGGGAAGCGCTTACCTCGCCAAAGACATCCTTGAGGCACAGCGCATATTCTGCTCTATTATCGGTTCCGGAAAGCTCGTCGTAAAATCCAAGTCACTGACGAGCGAGGAGATCCACCTGAACGAAGCCCTCGAGAAGAACGGCAACACTGTCTACGAGACGGACCTAGGAGAGTTCATAATACAGCTGCGGAAGGAGAAGCCAACTCACATCATCAACCCGTCGGTTCACGTTCCGCGCGAGGAGGTGGCGAAGACCTTCTCGAAGCTTCTGGGAAAGGATGTCTCCCCTGATATATCGAACCTGGTTGGTGTCGCGAGGGAGTTCCTTAGGGAAAAGTTCTGCAATGCGGATGTCGGGGTAACCGGCGCCAACGTTGTCTCCGCAAAGACAGGCACGCTCTTTATTATCGAGAACGAGGGGAACGCACGGTTTGTCAGCAATGCCCCCCCGGTCCATATCGCCATAACGGGCATAGAGAAGATAGTCCCAACGCTGTCCGACGCCTTCAAGGTCGTCCAGACCCTGCCGCCATATGCTACGGGCGTGCTCATATCCGCATACGTATCGCTGGTGACTGGCCCAAGCAAGACGGCGGACATCGAGAAGACAATAGTCTACGGCGCCCACGGTCCCAAGGAACTCCACGTCGTTCTGCTTGACAACGGCAGGTCCGAGATGGCAAAGGATCCCGTGCTGAAGGAGGCGCTCTACTGCCTCCGGTGTGGCGGGTGCCTCTACGAGTGTCCTGTATACAGGGTGGTCGGCGGTGCCTTCGGGGACAACTACTTCGGCGGAATCGGAATAATCTGGAGCGCTTACACGCACAGCGAGGTCGCAATCGCAGGCGCAATAGACGCATGCACAAAGTGCGGAAGGTGCAAGGAAGTCTGCCCGCTTGAGATAGACATTCCAAAGATGGTGGAGTGCCTGAAAGGAAGGCTAGTTCGGAAGGGTTACGTCTCTAAGAAGCACGCTGAGATCAAAGTCAGCATAGAGAAGAATGGAAATCCGTTCGGCATCAACGAGCGGAAGAAGTGAGTCGAAAACACCTGGTTGATTAGGTGCTCTCCATCTCCCTCTGCCTGTCAAGCTTTGGAACATCCGGGAGCGTCCTCGCGATTCTCTCCTCGGCTATCATGGATGCCTGCTTCAGTATGTCTGAGCCGTCCTCAGTAGTGTACTGCGGCGCGGCAAACGGGTCACCCTGAACAGCGTCGACCATGACTCCCTGAAGTATGTCCCCCAGCTTGGACATCGACATGTCCGCTTCAGGGACGATCTCCGATATCCCTCCAGATATCTCGCTTATCGCCTTTATGGCCGGCGACAGATTTGCGGCAACATCGCCGTACTCCCTAACGGTCGTGAGCCTGACGCTGATCTGCTCGAGGGCGAGCCGGGTAGTCATGATTATCTTGAGGAGCTTGCGCACCTCTGTCAGCTCGTTGGCGTATATCTTGGCACGCGGCATGTCCCTCTTGTGGTAAAAGTCAACAACCTTCGCGAAGAGCGCCCTGTCATACTCCTGTATCCGTGCGTTCTTAATGTCGAGGTGGTGCATCTGCATCCCGATTATCCTGACCGCTTCATCAAGCTGGGGCTTGATCGGTCCCTTTACCTTGGGTTTATCCTTCTTCGCTTCCCAATTCTTGAGGAAATCCATGTCCGGCTCATCATTTCTATTTCGTTGTACTCTGTATAAAAGATTTAGTGGCTGGTATTTCCCGTCGCTTGATGATGGGCAGCATTGGCAGATTGCTGCATCTGGGTAAATTCTTATATGCCGATTTATTAGAATAGTCCTTAAAAGGTGTTTATAATGCTTGGTTCAGGTCATATCGGTGCGTGGTTGGGCAGAAAAGCAGAAATGGAAATTATCGCTGCATCTGCGAAGCACCTTGAAAAAATATACGGCATAACGAACCAGTTCAAGCTGTTCATGGACGCGTTCTGTGATGGGGATCTGGAAAAGGCGAAACATTATACAAAGGAAGTGGTCGACCGGGAGAAGGAAGCCGATGCAATAAAGCGAAAACTCATCAACGACCTTATGGAAACCTCGCTCCACCCTATGGATCAGGATGAGATAATCAGGCTCGTGCTCACTACGGACGACATCGCAGCGCACCTGAAGTCGGCTACTAGAAAGCTCTCATACACCGATGTGAACAAAATACCCCCTGTCATCAAGGACGGGCTCAAGGGCATGGTCAACAAGCTCGTCGATGAGAATACCGCGCTCATGCAGGCTTTGGATAGCCTCGCAACCGGCAGCGGGGATGTTATAGGCAAGACTTTATTGACTGAGCAGCTTGAAGAGGAGATTGATGACCTGCGTGTCGACCTTCTTGCCAAAATTTTAAAGTGGGGCGATGAAGCCGAGCACGTCAGCGATTGGTTGATGCTGAAAGAAGCGGTAGAGAACATCGAATCCTCATCCGACAAGATGGAGGATACCGCCGACGTCATCAGAGCAATAGCGGTGCTGCGCGGGAAGAGATGAGCTCTTCTCAATCTCCCCCCTTTGCCCCTCAACATCGTAACGCACGTCTAGCATTAGTTATGGCTGATATTTTTTCCGATAATCGCTTGACTGTGCAAACCGTTCACATAGTTTGACAAAGCAACGCGATATTATATGATAGCCTCTAAGAGGTAGTATATGCCGCCTGTTATTGCGATATTTATTGGGGTCGTCAATATCCAATAGGAGACGAGCGTGAGCGACATCCCCGCATTGACCGACTTCTTGCTGCGTGCAAAACTAGCGCCGATGATCGCACCTACTGCCGCATACGACGATGATATTGGCAGGCCATATCCCCAGAGTATGTAGGGAACCGTCGCAAAAGCGTAAACAACTATTGCGTTCGCCGCGCTGGCGGAGAGCGCTGTCATCAGCCATCCTCGTCACCTTGAATGCAAGGGTCTGAATCACGCGCTTGCCAATTGTGACTCCGCCTATCACGATGCCTATCGCCCCATAGAGCGCTAGGAAGAACATTGTTGTCTGGCTGGGCAGGTTGCCCGCCTCCCCCGTAATCTGGATGTATATTCCCGTGGCATGCGAGACGTCATTCGCGCCGAAAGAGTACGCCGAAAAGCAAAGCGAAACTATAAGCGCGATCTTAACTTTTCAAGCTTCTTTGTGTTTGTGCCGCACCTTAACGCATACCTGCTAATCAGCTTGTATACGACGAATGCCACAATGAGGGCGCAGATCGGAGACGTGATCCAGCTCGTAACTATGGAGCCCATAACCGCCAAATTGATGCCGGACATCGAATACTTCACTATGCCATATCCGATGACCGAGCTGATTATTGCGTGCCCCGTCGAGATAGCCATCCCTTTGAGCGACGCCAGGAGCACCCAAATGTTGGCACCAAGCACTATTGCGATTGCGCCAACCGCATCGATACTTGGGACGATGCCCGAGCCTATAGTTTTCATGACCATAAATCCCTGCAGGGAGGCGCCAAGGATTGTGAACAGCGCGAATACAAGCAGCGTCCCCCTCAAGCTTAGCACGCCTGCGCCGACGGTAGGGCTAGTCGGATTCGCCGCATCATTTCCGCCGATGTTAATCGCCATTATAAATGCGAGGATGAGGCCGATTATCAGCAGGATTGTATTTGTATCCACGTTCTCACCAAAGTGAGCCACCTCTCCCCGTAAGCACTAATGATTTTTTAATCCCATGTAGCTAAAATACGTTTCTTAACTTCATGGATCTCATCAGCCACCTAGGTACGCCCCCATCAGCCCTGCCCGTATCATGCCGATAGCGATTGCAGAGAGTATGAAAGCCATTATCCTAGAGACTATCGTTGAACCGGTCTTGCCGAGGAGGCGCATCACTTTGCTGGAGTACTTTAGCATTACCCACTGCAAAGCTATATTTGCGAACATTGCAAAGAATGCGATAAAAGGACCGTTGGGGGTCTGCATTAGGTACATCACAGTATAGATGCTTCCGGGGCCCGCCATCAGAGGGGTTGCGAGCGGCACAATGGCGACGTCCTCCCGGTTCATCCACCGCGCCTCCTCCTTGCCGAGGAGCCCCTCCAGTGACATTATGAAGAGGAGTATGCCTCCCGCTATCCTGAAATCGTTCATAGATATCCCGAAGAGCTGGAGTATGTATGCTCCGGCAATCCCGAAGAAGATGAGGATTATGAGCGCCGTAGTCACGGAACTGTTTATTATTTTGCCCTTCTTCTTCTCGTCCATGTTTACAGTAAAACTCTGGAAGAGCGGGATATTGCCTATCGGGTCGAAAATGATGAAGAGGGTTATGAAAGCCTGGATATAAACCATCACAATATCTTCCATATCCCATCACTCGAACTCTGAGCAACGTGATATATATCAGCATTGGGATATCTTTAGTGATGACATTCAACCTCGATTCTCTTGCGCCTTCCCCGGTCTCCATGAGCGAAGAGATCGAGCGGGTCGAGGCCAAATCCGGCCAGAATGTCGTGCGTTTCGACCTTGCAGAACCGCATTTCCAGCCGCCACAGGCTGCCATCGATGCAACGATAGAGGCGATAAGAGAGGGCAAATACAAGTACTCCTCAAGCTGGGGCATAAAGGAGCTGCGGCAAGAAGTCGCAAACTACCTGTCGGAGACCCGAGGCGCAAAATACAGCGCGGACAACGTTCTAGTTACAACCGGCGGCAAGTTTGCCAACTACGCTTTTTTTGCGAGCATGCTGCGACGCGGCGATTCAGTGCTGCTTGTAAAACCCTACTGGACAAGCTTCCGTGCGGTTCCTGATATGCTCGGGCTTAGGATTATCGAATCATGGTCTAAACCGCCTTTCAGGCTCGATAGGGAGCAGATCAAGGATGCGGTGACGCAACGTCCGAAGGCGGTCGTCCTGAACTCGCCCAACAACCCTACTGGAGGCATAATCACGAATGATGACCTTAAGTTCATTGGAGACCTGGCAGAAGAGTATCGCTTCCATGTCCTGTCCGACGAGATCGACTGGCCGTTTGTCCACGGGGACGTTCCTTTCACATCAGCTTCTACAATCGCCCCACTCAAGGATGCAGCAGTCGTTACTGATGGCGTTTCAAAGGCATTTGGCATGACCGGATGGCGTGTGGGTTTTGCGGCAGGTCCATCCAAGGCAATCAAGAGGATGCATGCCGTACAGGAGCATTGCGTCAGCGCGCCTGCTACCTTCGCACAGTACGGTGCCATGAGCGCACTTCGTGGGTGGCGGGAGCACGTTGGCGGCATGCTCATAGAGTGCCGCGAAAACCTGGCAATAACGCTTCAGGCCCTGCGCAAAGTAGATGTATTGGATTGCCCAACACCGGAAGGCGGATTCTATGTATATCCATCATTAAAGGGGCGAAAATACGGCTCGTCAATAGAGTTCACAAAGGAACTTCTCGAGAATGGTGGGGTTGCCGTTATTCCCGGGACATACTTCGGAGATGATAGGTTAAGATTCAGGTTATGCTATGCCGTGCCTAAAAACCAACTGTTGCAAGGGTTAGAAAGGATAACCCGTTTCCTCGGATGAACCTTAATTTAATCATAATGGTTTTGGCTAGGCGCTCTACAAAATCAGCCCATAAAAAACGAAATCAGAACGGATTAAATACACCGTCCAACGATTGATACTGTGAGCTCTGCAAGATGGACCCCATAGATATGATTGTCGCCAAGGACCTTTGGAAGGTGTACTTAACCGGCAAGGTAGAGTATCCCGCGCTCCGTGGGATAAATGTCACAATAAACAAGGGAGATTTCGTTGCTATTGTCGGCCCATCCGGCAGCGGCAAGTCAACACTTCTAAACGTGTTTTCGGCGCTCGACCGGCCAACAAAAGGGATGGTGCTGATTGAAGGCGTGGACATCTCAAAACTAAGCGACAACAAGCTGGCAAAGCTTAGAAACAAGAAGCTAGGATTCGTCTTCCAGAGCTACAACCTGATCCAGTACATCAACGCGCTGGAGAACGTCGAAGTTCCGCTGATCGCCTCAAGGATGAGGAGGGGGGAGCGGCTTGAGCGGGCAAAGTCGCTGCTGGAGACCGTGGGGCTCAAGGGGTTGGAGAGGAACCGCCCATCAGAGCTCAGCGGCGGTCAGCAGCAGAGGGTAGCCATTGCCCGAGCGCTCAGCAGCGAACCTCAGATACTGATGGCGGACGAGCCCACGGGCAACCTCGACTCGGCATCATCTGCGGAGATTATGGCGCTCCTCTGCAGACTAAACCACGAAAAAACGATGACCATCGTTATGGTGACCCACAACCTTGAGCTTACGCATGGCTGCAACAGGATCATTTACGTCAAAGACGGTCTGATTGATAAGGAGGTCAAAAAAAATGCAAGCTGAATTGATCAATGTCAACAAAATATTGAAGATGCGGAGAGGGTTCTTAACCCTGTCCATACTCGCGATCGTCATTTCATCATTAGCGCTCGGCGGGCAGCCCGTTGCTGCCATACCATTCCTGAGCGTGAGCGCATTATCTCAGGAGCTCGTTGCCGGCCAAGACAATGTAGTAACCTTCAGAGTCTCAAACACGGGGGATGCATTTGCCCAGGATGTTTACCTGTTGCTTACCTTACCGTCTTCATCGAGCGGCTCTTCCATGATTCTAAAGGGGTCTGATGGCTTGGTCTTCCTCGATGACATCAGTGGAGGCGGGTATGCCGATGTTAACTTCACCATATACGTCAGCCCGAACGCTGCGAACACCCTTGTCTCCGTATCGCTTACAATGTACTTCATCTACGCAGGTGAGCAGACTTTAACCCGACCTTTGGGTTTCGAAGTCTTGCCGGTCCAGCAGACGGGGGCAGTCCTTCAGGTCAGTCTCTCGCAGTCCGAGATAATCGCGGGCCAGAACAACACGATCTACCTGAGGCTTGACAACAAGGGCGACCAAGACGCATCACTTGTGACCGTCACGCTCACACTCCCCGGAGCTACGTCCGGAGCATCGTCGCTGGTGCTCTACGGCAGCGACGGCAAGTGGATAGTCGGCGGAATAGGCGTAGGCCAGAGCGCCGAGGTCCCCATAACGATTTACGCTTCGTTAGGGTCGATAGGGGCTATCTACCAGCTTCCGTTCTCCGTTTCTTATTCCGATTCATTCAAGCCAAAACAGGAGGTCAAATACCTCCCCCTCGGCGTGCCGTACTCGAGCGAGGCCTCTGCGAACATTGAGGTCACGATATCGCCGCAGGAGCTTTTGACAGGGACTGTAAACAACCTCACAATAACCGTTAAGAACACTGGGGAGAGCGCAGCCGACTCCGTTTCATTATCGCTTACGATCCCCGGCAGCACATCGGCATCATCCGCTTACACGCTCATCGGAAGCGATGCATCTTGGATAATCGGGAAGCTTGAGCCCGGTCAATCCACGGCAATCCCTGTTCAGGTCTTTGTCGCGCCCTCTGCCTCTGGGACGATGACAACGTTCGCGACCACCACGAGCTTTGTAGACCTGAAATATAAGACAAAGATCCAGACCGATTACTTTGGAATGATCACAAGGGGAAAGGTGGCATTCACGATAATTGGGACATCCACTTACCCCAAAGCAGTAACGCCTGGAGAGCTCTTCTCCCTGACCGTCCAGATAATCAACCTCGGGACGACAACTGCACAGAGCATGGTAATCAAGCCGAGCGGAAACCAGCAGATGCAAACTTACTTGAAGAACGACATCTTCATGGGAGATGTTGCTGTCAACGTTCCGACATCGATAACTCTGACATATACTGCAGGCAACATTACTGATGGCGCTTACGCAGTTACCCTTGAATACAGCTACCGCGACACTCTCGGTCGAGAGTCCACTGCCAACCTCACAATACTATTCCAAATCACCGTTGGGACAGGGACCAGTGACGGCTCAAATAATCAGAACGCCGATGCTTTCGGCGTAATCGCCACTTATGCGGCTCTTGGGATAGCTGCTGTGGCAGTTGTTGCCGTAATCGTATACCTCCTCAGGAAGCGGAAGCGACCATAAATGATTCGGCTCTCCGACATGCTCTTCTGGGGTACCAGAGGGATACGCCAGCGGAAGATGCGCTCCGCCCTTACCGTGCTCGGCATAATCGTAGGGACCGCCGCGGTGATCGCGCTAGTCTCGCAGACCCAGGGTATCCAGAACAGCATAATCGATCAGGTCAATCAGCTCGGGCCTACCACAATAACCGTCCGGTCATCTTCATCGAAGCTCTTGTTGACCGATGCCGAGGTAGGGACGATACTGGACTTGCCAGGCGTTGATACCGTGATACCGATTGTAACGGCAAACGTGAAGATATACGGCGCTGGAGGGACCCGGTCATTTGCGATTATAGGCGTCGAACAGGAGAAGTTCGGCGAGTTTGCCCCCGGTTATTCTATCGACTCGGGGCGGATATTCGACGCCCTTAGTGTCTCGGAGATCGTAATAGGTGCTAACGTCCAGAACCCTCAAGACTCCGCCTCTGCTTTCATCAGTCCTAACGAAACCGTTACCATCGACCTCGGAGGCTCAAGGCTCAAGTTCCTACAGGCTGTCGGTTCTCTCAACACTTATGGCATGTCGATGCTTGTAGCTGTCGACGATTCGATCTTCATGTCGCTCGAAGGCGCAATGAACATGCTCGGAAGGAAGAGCTACAGTTCCCTCATCGTAAAAGCTACGGACACAGCGAGCGTTGACAGCGTCGTGGAGACGCTGAAGATAATCTATGGCACGAACGTTAACATTAACACGGTCAAACAGATAACTACGACCGTCTCATCAATAACCGGCTCTTTGACGATACTTCTAGGCGTGATCGCCGCGATATCGCTGTTCGTGGCAGGGCTTGGCATAATGAACATCATGTTCGTCTCGGTGATCGAGCGCACCCGCGAGATAGGCGTCCTCAAGGCGCTCGGCTTCACAAGCTATGACGTACTCGCCATATTCCTTGCCGAAGCACTAATGCTCGGTATGGTCGGCGGTCTGCTCGGGATAGCATCCGGCACGGCAATCTCATACGTGATACCTTACGTCATAATGCGCGCAGTGTCTTCATCGGCCACAACGGTCGGTGGCAGCTCGTCTGACGAAATTGCTGCATTTACCTACTCTCCTGTCATACAGCCCGAAATAGCGCTTCTCGTATTCGGGTTCGCCCTTGCGGTCAGCCTCTTGGCAGGGTTCTATCCAGCCCGCCGGGCTTCCAGAATGGATCCTGTGGAGGCACTCCGCCATGAATAATCGCCAGGGATATATTCGCGACGGCACTATTCCTTGGATGCGGTCGTGAAAAGTTGATGCCCGAATCGAATTCGGATGTAAAAATCGTCGAGCTCGGACCGATGCGTGTCGCGAGTGTGAATGCGCTCGGTACGACCCCTGAGCATGATTCCTGGGAGCGCATGAAAACTTGGGCAAAGGGGAAGGGGATCTTCGACCTCAGCAAGAACCCTGTCTTTGGATTCAACAATCCCGACCCCAAGCCCGGTCAGTGCTTCCATGGTTACGAATACTGGATGAAGGTCGATGACAACATCGATGTCAACGGGGATGTCGTCGAGAAGCACTTCGAAGGTGGACAGTATGCTGTTCTGGTCTGCCGTGTGAACGACCCTTGGAAGGACATCCCATCAGCATGGGGGCGACTTCTCCAGTGGGTCCAGATGAACGGATATTCTATTGGCACGCACCAGTACTTCGAGGTCCCCGAAGACCCGGATGTTGCGGATCACAAGCTCGTGCTCTACCTCTACTGCCCGATTGCCAAGAAGTGATGGGCGCTCCGATGACTTTTTTATCAAGCATCCTGCAGTTTTAATATGGCGATATAAATGTCCACAAAGATGACCAAGACCGAGGATGAATGGAAGAAGACGCTAACTCCCGAGCAATACCGTGTGTTGCGGAAGAAGGACACTGATGCGCCATTCACAGGAGCGCTTCTTCACAACAAAGGAGATGGAGATTACCTGTGTGCTGGATGCGGGAACACAATCTTCCGCTCAGGAGATAAGTTCGACTCAGGGACTGGATGGCCGAGCTTCACAAAGGCGGTTGAGGGTAGTGTCGAACTCGTGTCGGATCACAGCCACGGCATGAACAGGGTCGAGGTCAAATGCAGCAGATGCGGCGGGCATCTTGGGCACGTCTTCGATGACGGACCCGCTCCTACCCGGAAGCGGTTCTGCATCAACTGCTCGTCCATCGACTTCAAGAAGCAATGATTTTTTTATTATTTTTTTATGATTACTGACCGCATTTTTCCATACTGGAGTTGTCACATCTTCCGAAAATCTTATACTCTGTAATGTAGGAGTATAGGTAGGCTCATCTCGAGGGATGATCGAGTTGACGAAGAAGGATTTCCGCGTCCATTTTGACAAAGCTGTAGAACTTTTTAATGAGAAGAAGTTCAGCGAAGCGCTCTCTGAGATTAACACCTCTCTCGACCTCGACCACGCGTCCGGAAAAGCCTACTATTATAAGGGCATGATCCTCGATGAACTCCAGCTCTACGGCGCAGCAGAATCTGCATTCGCATACGCTTCGATGTACGACCCGGACAGCGCAACTATTTACGACCAACGCAGGCAGAAGAGCGCGGAGCTCGCTGCCCCCACCAAAGATTTTTCGATGACCTACACCGGCGGGCACAGCGCGTTCCCGTCCGGCATGATCGTCCAAGTTAGGCTCAACGAGGATGATTTGGGCATACCTGAGCTGAACCTGAATCTGCCATATTCGAAGGTATCGAAGATATCGAGCGTCGAAAAGGAGGAGACCAACACCTCATCGATAGCAATTGGCATCGTCGCGTTCATACTCCTCTTGATTATCCTTGGGTTGGTCGGTCTAGTCATTGGAATTTTGCTGGTCATACTCCTGCTCTCTCAGAAAGATAAGTCTACAGAGATGGTTCTTGAGTATACTGACGAAGTAGGCTTGGTACAGTCCATGCACTTCGTCTTGGCTGACAAATCGCTCCACCAGCTAATATACAAGCGGATAATTGAGAAGAAGGGGCAGGCCGATAAACGCGCTCAAAGCTAGATTATCCGCAACGGGGCGCATCCTCAGAAATCGGTCAGTAATCAACGTGCCTTTTGGCCAGCTTGAATGGCAACGCAAGAATCATGCCTGCAATGAAACCGCCGATGTGCGCCCAGTAAGCAACGCCGCTTCCTACCCCTCCAGTGAAGCTCTGCACGCCTAAGAAGAGTTGCAGAACAAACCAGAATCCTATCATTATTATTGCCGGTACTGTCGTAAGGAAGAAGCCCGCAACGACATTGACCTTTGCTTTTGGGAAGAAGACGAGATACGCCCCCATCACCCCCGAGATAGCGCCTGAAGCGCCGATCATAGGCACTATGGCTGTCGTGTCTGTCATATACTGCATCGCCACGGCAACGACCCCAAACACTAGGTAGATGATGAGATACTTAACGTGACCAAACCTGTCCTCAACATTATCGCCGAATATCCAGAGGTACCACATATTCCCGAAGATATGATCTATCCCGCCATGAAGGAACATCGACGTGAATACCGTGATTACCGACCATCGTGCTGGAGTAAAACCGTATGTATCGATGACCTCATTAAAGTTGGTCAGGCTGATGACGAATATTATGACATTGGCCGCAATCAGCAGCAAATTTACAAATGGAAACGTCCTGCGGCGGACAATGTCTTGCACTGGGAACATAATTGCCATTCTGTCGATTGCAGCTAGATATTTTTTTTGGGAATGCACAGCCGCTCAAAGGAGAGTGTTATATTGCGAATGTGCCAAAAGATAGTGTGATGGTTGCTATGCCCTACGCTGTCCGTGATGCCGATATGAAAGATCTTCCACGAATCGTGGACATATACAATGCCTCCATACCAAGCAGAATAGCAACCGCTGACTTGGAGCCAATATCCGTTGATAGCAGGGTTGAATGGTTCAAAAAGCACACCGTTGCCCATCACCCAATATGGGTATGTGAGGAGAAAGGTGATATCCTCGCATGGATTGACCTCCATCCCTTCCGCGAGAAGTCCGCGTATGATCGTTCGGCGGAGTTCAGCCTTTACGTGGATCCGAAATTTAAGCGCAGAGGCATTGGAGAAGAGCTGCTAAGGAGAATGATTCAACGATGTCCTAAACTTGATATCGATGTTCTGGTCGGCCTCATTTTTGCACACAACCTCCCTAGCATAGGTTTGGCAAAGAAAATGGGGTTCAAGCGCTGGGGATACCTTTACGGTATAACCGTTATCGAAGGAAAAAAGAGGGACGTTGTGATCGTCGGCATGAAAATTTAGCCCGAATTCATGAGCTGCAATCCTTAACTCGAGCGCTCCTTTATTGTGGCATTGATTCAGACTCTGACTTCGCGCATAGAGGTGCATCTATGCGATCCGCCTCTAGATCAACCCATACTGCGGAAAATGGGGCTGTTTGATTAAAAAAATAAAATAAAAAAAGGAAAGCGTTGCCGTTTAGCGAGAGTAATCTCACTACTGAACGACTTCGCCGGATGCGAACCTGTTTGAAACGTTGGTTACCTTAATCTTGACGTGGTCGCCTGCTTTGGTGTTCGGGACGAAGACCACAAAGCCCTCTATTCGGGCTATGCCTTCTCCGCGCCTGCTGATTTCCTTGATATCAACTTCGTATTCCTTGCCGACTTCGACTGGCTTAGGACCAAAATTAGATGGCCTGCTATAACCACGATTCTCGCGATAGAATCCCATTTACTTCCCTCCTTCTTCATTTCTTCCTTGTTTTTCCGGGCATTAGTCAAAAGAAGCTTTACGTTCCTTCAATCCTGCCCAGCTGGAATAAACAATGCTTGCTTATAAATGTTGCAAATGGAACTTGAATAAAGGGCTCTTTTTTGTGCCCGAACATGATCTGATTACTCGATCGGACTTGCCTGTGGTGCTGAGTAAACCGCTAATTAATCATTAAATATATACTGTATATATCATTCTTTCAATTATATGTTGTATTTGAACATAACTTATATTTTGTTTCCAATAACCCTAGGTCGGAGTAAATCTACATGGTAAATAAAATTGCAATAGGTGCCATCCTGACGCTAGCCATAGTCGCCATAGGCATTGGCTATTACTATTCTACTACCCAGTCGCAAGAGGCAATTCAAATCACGGCTGGTGGCGCGTCTTTCCCAGCGCCGATTATTACCAAATGGACGTCCGAATACAACAAGCTATACCCGAACATACAGATCTCTTACCAGTCTATCGGAAGCGGTGGCGGGCAGAAGAACTTATTCGAAAAGACGTTCGATTTCGCTGGAACCGATGCCCCGCTGACCAATGCGCAGCTTGCGAATTACACGGTGCTCCACATACCTGAGACCATTGGGGGCGTCGTTGTCACCTACAACATTCCTAGCCTGAACGTTACAATCAGGATGACCGCCGACGTAATAGCTAGGATCTTCCAAGGAAATATAACAAAGTGGAATGACGCTTCGATAGCATCTCTCAACCCGTCGCTCACGATGCCCGATCAAGATATAGTCGTCGTTAGGCGTTCAGACTCCAGCGGGACTACGTTTGTCTTCACCAGCTATCTCGCTAATGCGAGCCAATTCTGGAGCCTCGGTGCCGGAACAACCGTGAATTGGCCTGTAGGGCTTGGCGCATCCGGGAACAGCGGCGTTGCAAGCACGGTCACTCAAACGCCCTATTCAATCGGGTACGTGGAATACTTCTACGCGAAGAACAACAATCTGGCCAGCGCGTCCGTTCAGAACTTGAACGGCGAATTCGTCGAGGCATCGCTCGCATCCATCGCAGAAGCCGCCAAACAGGGCAAATCGTTGCTGAATTCCGATATAAGGGCGGCGATAGTGAATATGCCCGGCTCCGGCGTTTATCCGATATCAACATTCACTTACATTATAGTCTTCAAGGACCTCTCCTTCATGAGCAAGTCCGAAGCGACAACGGTAGTCAACTTCATCTGGTGGGCAATCCATGATGGCCAGAACTACACTGAAGCGCTTTACTATCCAAAGCTACCGAGCGAGATCGTCTCTTTAGGCGAGGGCGTTCTGCGCCAGATTACGCACAATGGCGTTGTGATCAAGAGCTGATGAAGATGCAAGGAAAGAAGAGCTCGCAACATTATAACAGGCAGGACTTGGCTTTCAAGTGCCTTCTGATATCAGCCTCCCTGTTGGTTGTTGGGCTCTTCGCCGCCCTTTTTTTAATGCTGATAAACGGGTCCGCCCCATCCATCCTCGCCAACGGGATTGGTTTCTTAATAGGGTCTGCTTGGGACCCGGTCAACGGGATTTATGGCGCATTGCCCTCAATACTGGCAACGATAACCACATCTCTGTTGGCGGTCGGTATAGCCATCCCTGTTGCCCTTGGCATTGCGATCTACTTTACGGAGTATGCCCCTGAGCGAGCAAAATTCGCCATGACCGTCTTCATAGATCTGCTTGCTGCTATTCCCAGCGTCATCTTCGGTATCTGGGGGCTCTGGATAATCGCTCCTCTGATAAAGAATTTTGTTCAGCAGCCTATCGTGGCGGCAATCGGCTTCATCCCCATCTTCGGAGGGCCTGCATATGGCATCAGTCTTTCATTGGCATCGCTGATACTCGCCATAATGGTCGTGCCCATCATCGCATCGCTAGCTATTGAGCTCCTCTCTCGCACGCCCGTCCCCCTAAAGGAGGGGATGGTTTCGCTAGGCGCAACAAAATGGGAGACGGTAAGGGTTGTCGGCTTGCCGTTCGCACGGATGGGCATCCTCGCGGCTGTTATACTCGGCCTTGGGCGGGCTCTGGGCGAGACGATGGCAATAACGATGGTTATAGGGAACAGCTACATGTGGCCTTTCTCGAACCCATCCATATTTGCTCCAGCAACCACGATAACGAGCAAGATCGCCAGCGAGTTCTATGAAGCGACCTCCGCAATTGCGGTCGGCTCGCTGATTGAGCTGTCATTAATACTTCTAATCATAACCCTGATCACCAATGGCGTATTCAGGCACGTCATAAACAAGACTGATAAGGGGGCCAAACGCTGATGAGGTTAATCTCGCGCAAGAGCCAAGACCGGATAGCGACCTGGCTCTCCTTTGCGATAACGTCCCTTGCCGCGGTCCCGCTTCTGTGGATCATCGGCAGCGTGGCCATCAATGGTATGTCTGCCATAAACCTGGAATTCATTACCGCTGTACCGGCGCCCTATGGCGAATCTGGAGGGGGGATAGCAAACGCCATCTACGGAACCCTCATCATAAACGCCATGGCAAGTGCATTTGGGATTCCATTGGGAATTTTGACGGGCACGTACCTCTCAGAATATGCTACAGCAGGGAAATTCAGCTCGATTGTCAGAGTATCCGTAGAGTCCTTCTCAGGCGTGCCTTCGATTATCTTCGGGATATTTGCATATACGCTGATAGTCGTCACGGTAAGGCACTACACTGCACTTGCGGCTGCCTTTGCTCTTGGATTGATGATGATCCCAATAGTTGCAAAATCAACAGAGGAGTCGATGCGCGTGGTTTCAGACGACCTGAGGGAAGCCGCGATAGCCATAGGCATCCCAAAGTGGGCAAGAACCCTCAAGATTATCCTCGGCGTTGCCCGCGGGGGCGTCATTACCGGCTCCCTGTTGGCATTCGCACGCATAAGTGGGGAGACCGCCCCATTGCTCTTCACCTCGCTCTTCAGCTTCTACTGGCCTTCGGGCATAGACCAACCGATGGCCACATTGCAGGTCCTGATTTACAATTATGCCTTGAGCGGTTATGCAGACAGAGTGCTGCAAGCGTGGGGCGCCTCGCTCCTCCTTGTGGTCCTTGTGGTCTTGATCAATGTTGCCGTAAAAACCATTACCAAACAACGATACAGGGAGGGGGTTTAAAATGGAGAATACTTCAGGTGTGAAATTAGAGATAAACGGATTGAACGCATGGTTTGGAGCGAAACAGGCGCTGAAGAACGTAAGCTTCAAGATAATGCCAAAGACAGTCACGGCCATAATTGGGCCATCCGGATGCGGAAAGTCGACCTTCATACGCTGCATCAACAGGATGCATGAGCTTACGCCTGGCAACATAGTGACTGGAACGGTGCTGCTTGATGGCGTCGATATCTACAAGAGCATGGACTCGATGGACGTCCGCAGAAAAGTCGGGATGGTCTTCCAGAAGCCCAACCCGTTCCCGAATATGTCCGTCGCTGATAACGTGGTTGCGGGGCTAAAGCTCATTGGCGCCGCAAACAAGAAGGAGCTGAGCCAGATAGCCGAGGACAACCTCAAGGCGGTAGGGCTCTGGAACGAAGTCAAGGATGACCTGAAGAAGTCCGGCGCCAGTTTGTCTGGCGGGCAACAGCAGCGCCTTTGCATTGCCCGAGCGCTTGCGATGAATCCGGAGATGATACTCATGGACGAACCTACATCAGCGCTTGATCCGGCTTCGACAGCAAAGATAGAGGAACTTGTGAGAGAGATTAGGAATGAGACTACCGTGATGATAATCACTCACAATGTCCAGCAGGCCGCGAGGATTTCGGATATGACCGCGTTCTTTTACTTAGGCGAGATGGTAGAATACAATACGACAAGGGATATTTTCGAATCCCCAAAGAATCCACTTGCCGAGCGATATATTACCGGGAGGTTTGGATGATGACAAATGAACTCGAATACGTCTCAAAGATAAATTCGGAAATAAAAGACATGCTTGGAGAGATCCAAAAACTTGGAGAAACCGTTCAAGACGCCTTCGAAAATCGAAAGAAGGGCATAAAAAATGAAGCATATGAGACATCCATGAGTGTGCAGCACAAGGAAGAGGAGGTTACCGCGCTCTGCGTGGGGTCTCTGATCAGGTACCAACCATTCGCAAGCGACCTAAGGGCGATTACCGTTGCATTGAAGGTATCGTATGATCTGTCCCGGGTATGCCGATACCTTTACAACATAACCGAGATGCTCGAAGAGTTTGAACCCAAAAAGTGCGACATCTCTGAAACATCTCTACTCCTTAAGGACGCAAGGGCGATGGTGCACAGTAGTGTAAAAGCTTATCTTGAGAAGAATCGATCATTGGCGATGGAAATTATCAAGAAGGATGATTCAATAGATGAACGCTACCGCACAATCCTTGCCAAGCAAAAGAAGAACACATCGGCGGATGGCGAGTGCATCCTCCTTAACGGTCTATCGGCGAGGATAGTTGAACGTATGGCTGACCACTCATGCTATATCTCGAGTGAAGCGATTTATCTGGTAACAGGGCGACGAGTTGACTATAGATAAAGCTTCAACAGCCTTTCTGTTTTTTTTAAAATCTAATTCGACAAGAAAGCCTGATAAAAAAAATTATGGGTCTTATAACCCATTTACTTTGTCGAAGCCCTGAAGAAAGCGCCGCAGCTCGGGCACTTGAAGAGACCTACTGTAACTGGCTTCTTGCCCTTTGGCGCTAACGTCCAGCTCTTGTCTGGCTTTGCAACTTCGGTTCCGCATTTAGAACATTTTGCCATATGAAACACCGGTAGTTTTTTCCTACATAATGAAGGTCTTTAAAAGGATTGCCGAATGGTTTTATGATACAGGAATCCCTGGAAAAAAAAGCATAGCTTTCTGCGATGGCGATGTAACATCACGTACATGCATCTTTGATATGCGAAACCCTCTTCAACGTCAATAAACGTTCATACCAATCTCATTATTTGAATAAATTCTGTTATTTGGCGCGTGAAATCCCTTCCACTTCATAATGGCGAAATTTGTTAATTAATTAACATTCTCCGCGGTCATCTAGGGGCTATATTTCCTTTTTCACGATGCATATGATGATGTCATGCTTGAAAATTATTACCGATTTAATCGACTTTTAAGCAAACGCGATGCTACTAGAAAAGGATAATATGTCTCAACACAACAATCCTATTTGTGAATGCTGATGACAACGAAATTCGTAGTAGAATCACATGTCTGTAATCACATGACCACCATCACATCTGAGATGAAAGACAATAAGGTTACAATCAAGGTAGATTCGACCTGCAAAAAGATAGCCGATTACTCCAAAGGACTCTCTCCTATGGGGTTCCGGGACCTGATGAAGACATTCTGCGATAACCCGATTTATATTATAGCATCCTCAAACCACATCGACCCCAACTGCCTGGTCCCATGCGGAATTTCTTATTGTGCTTGGACCGAAGCAGGGATGGTCGCAAAGAGCCTGCTTGCAAGGTTTGATCACCAATGCATCCGTTATATAGACCCTTTAAAGGATGAAAAAGCGGTCTCGAAAAAAGAGTAGCTACATTACTACATTTGCTTGGGATAGCTCTTCAATCCCGCCTTTTCTATTGTCTTCAAAGCCTTCTTCTCATCATTTACTTTGATTACGACCTTGCCTTTGTCCATCGTGTACGCATAATCGATATTGATGCCGGCCGACTCAAGCAATTGGACTATGGGATTTATCTTGGTTAAATCCATGATAATCACGTCTGTAAGATTGACCGCCATGTTAGCATCCTTCATAACGGCTAATGCCCTATCATCGTTATCCACGATGCACCTCACTATGCCGAAATTGCCTGCCTCTGCTATCCCCATCGCAAGAACTGTAATTCCGTTCGCATCCATCAGCTCGATGAGGTTGGCAAGCCTGCCTGGGCGATTCTCCAGAAAAATGCTGAATTGTTTTATCATGGTTTTACCTCCTATACCTTCCTCAAATCCACAATCCTTTGAGCTTTTCCTTCGCTTCGGGGTATCTTCTTTGGCTCCGCGAGCTCAACTGCGGCGCTGACGCTGAGCGCATCCTTTATCTCCTCTTCGAGCGAGCGCTGAAGCGCCACAACATCTGTCAATTTATCGCTCCTAAAGTCCTCAGAGACCTCCACACGCACGAGGAGCCTGTCCAGAGCGCCATCGCGATCAACAACGAGTTGGTAGAATGGGGTTACGCCTTTGAAGTTGGAGATTATGCCTTCGATCTGGCTTGGGAAGACGCATATTCCACGAATCTTGAGCATATCGTCGGTCCTTCCTAGGATCTTCTTTATGCGAGCATGCTCGATGCCGCAGGCGCATCTCTCCTCATCGATGATTGTGATGTCTCTCGTCCTGTACCTCAACAGCGGCATCGCCTCTTTTTCCAACGTCGTTACGGCCATCTCCCCCTTCTCGCCCGGTTCCAATACCTCGCCGGTAGCAGGATCGATGATCTCGACTATGTAATGGTCCTCCCAAACGTGGAGGCCGTCCTTCTCCCGGCACTCGATTGCCACTCCGGGGCCGTTGAGTTCGGACATACCGTATATGTCATGGGCCGAGCCAAGAAACCTCTTCTCTATGAGCCTCCGCGTAGCCTCTGACCATGGTTCCGCGCCCAGTATCCCTACCTTGATCTTAAGGTCCTTCTTTGGATCTATGCCTTCTTCTTTGGCCGCTTCCGAGAGGAATAGCGCATAAGATGGGGTGCACGCAATGGCTGTCGTCTCAAGGTCTTTCATCAGCTTCAGCTGCCTCTTCGTATTGCCCGTGCTTGCAGGTATGACCTTTGCCCCAAGTTTCTCCGCTCCGTAATGGAGTCCGAGGCCACCTGTGAAGAGGCCATAACCATAAGCGACCTGCACGACATCATTAGGAGTCACACCACAGACCTCGAGGCATCGCGCACTGAGCTCTGCCCATCCATCGATATCGCTTGCAGTGTATGCTACAACGGTCGGATTACCGGTAGTGCCTGAAGAAGCATGGAGCCTTACCAGCTTGGAACGTTCGGACGATAGCATGCCCAACGGGTAGTTGTCCCGGAGATCTGTTTTTACAGTGAATGGTATCTTTCGGAGATCCGCCCTCGTCTTAATATCATCGGGTTTTACGCCAGCATCATTGAGTCTCCGCCTATAGAACGGCGAATTATCGTATACTCTCCTCACTAACGCCCTTAACCTCTTGTTCTGGAGCTCGATAATTTCCGTCCGTGAAATCAAGTACGGTTTCTTTGGCATACATTTAACATCCGATGGACTTCATTCTATCGTGGTTGCCTTTATTACTTTTTGGGCAACGTATTCTGACCATTTGAATTGGATACCTTGAATAAAGCCGCTTGTTATACCAAAAAGTTAATGTTTTTATTTGTATAAATATTACATTGAAGAAATAAATTATTGTTAAAAATGGTGCTGACGTTGAGGGTAGCCCTCGTCAACCCGCCAACAACCGCAAATTTTGAAACGCAGAATGCTTTGGGTTTGAAGTCACCTCCACTTGGGCTCGCATATCTGGCATCCGTATTGGAAAAGGCAGGATACAACGTGAGCATCATAGATGCCGTGGCTTTAGGATTATCACATAAGCAGACCGCATCGAAGCTAAAAACGATGAAGCCTAATGTGATAGGTATCACGTCTATCACGCCAACAATAAGTGATGCTATGCGTAGTGTGATGGTTTTGAAGGAGGCCGTTCCCGATGCTGTTACAGTCATGGGGGGATGTCATATCACAGCACTGCCCATTGACACCATGAAATCCTGCCCCACACTCGACTACGGGGTCATCGGCGAAGGCGAGATAACATTTCTTGAACTTGTAAAAGCAGTCGAGTCTGGATCAGAAACTGGCGGCATTGAAGGAACAGTATGCCGTCAATCCTGTTCAGGAAAAGCAGATAGAGCAAGTAGCATCATAGTTAACAGGCGTCGCGCCCTCATCAGCAACCTGGATAGCGTGCCATTCCCTGCAAGGCATCTTCTTCCGATAGACCGGTACACGCTACTTGGAAAAAGAACTCCAATGGGCAGCATAATGACAAGCAGAGGATGTCCGTACAACTGCATCTTCTGCTCATCATCGACATTCTATGGAAGAGTATACCGTTCGAGGAGCCCAAAGAACGTCGTCGATGAGGTTGAAGAACTGATAAACAAATACGGATTGAAGTTCGTGGAGTTCATCGATGATACGATGACGCTCAATAAGAACCGAGCTAAAGCCATCGCAATCGAGCTGCTCAAGAGAAAGCTAGACATTACCTGGGGTTTTGGTTCCAGGGCGGACTTGGTAGACGAAGAGATGTTGGCGCTATTCAAACGTGCAGGGTGCATTATGTTTTACATGGGCATCGAATCGGGATCTGAACGGATATTGCGAGCATTGAAGAAAGGGATAAGCCTGGGGCAGGTAAAGGCTGCAATAGCCTGCGCAAAGAGAGCGGGGTTGGAGGTTGCCGGGACATTCGTAATGGGCACGCCATGGGAATCAAGGGGCGACATTTTGAATACGATCAAATTCGCAAAAACATGCGGCATCGATTATGCACAATTCACCGTAATGACGCCGTATCCCGGCACCGAGGTTTATGAGATTGCTCAAAAGGAGGGGTTGCTGGAGGAGTTGGACTGGCGAAAATATACGACTATCCAGCCTGTGATGAAGACGAGATACCTCGAAAGGGAAGATCTCGCCAGACTCATGGACGAAGCCTACAAGTCATTCTATCTGAGGGGCAAATTCATGCTGCATATGGTCCAGAAGCGCCACCTGAAGTTGGCAAAGCCCGTCATCATGCACTACATACTGAATAAGCGATACAGCTGAATCCCGGTAATGATCGCCAACCTATCTGTCCATGGCGCGGACCAGTTCATCCTTGATATCGTTATTCGCGGCATCCATGTAGAGTTTAGACAGCCCCGCGCCTTTATGGCCGAGCAGCGCCTTGCATATGGCCGGATCCTTGATGGTCTCGATTACCCTTAACGCGAAGGCGTGCCTCCAGTCGTCCAAGCGAATCCGCCGCCCCAATATCTGTTCAGAGTATCGGTAACTAATGTTCAATACCTGCCTTCTTGTAAGATCAAAAGCCACCTCGCCATCTTTGAGGCTCCTGACGTGTTCTTTGACATATGTCATTATCTTAGGCATGATGACTGCCCTGCGGCTGCCGTTCTTGTTCATTATGATGAGCGCATCATCAGCCAGCAGGAAATCCTCCTTCCTTAGCGAAAGAAGCTCTGAGACCTTCATGCCAGTCGTGGGGATCAAGCTCATTATCACGAGGTCCCTCAGCGGCGCATCCTTCTTTCGGTAAAGCGTGCGCATCTTCTCGAGGAAATCCTCAACCTCGCTCCACGCCGGTGCATTCTCGAGGAGAAGTTTAGTCATTCTTGTTCGCCTTTCGCGTGATTCTTATCGCGTCTCCAACCTCTTTTGCTCGGTCCCCTATGGCAAAGTCCAGGTATATCTTCACGGTTTCGAGCTCGGAGTGACCAATTAGCCTTCGGCACAGCTCGAGGTCGCGCGTCTTCTCAAGAATGCGAATGGCGTATGCATGCCTGAAAGCATGGTTGCGAATGGGCCTCCCTATGATCTGCGTTGTCTGCTCGTGCGTTATGTTCAGCACCTGTCGACGCGTGAGTTTGAAGAGACTTTCATCGTTTTGGATGTCCTTGACGTACCCCTCCAGGAATGGCCTCAGGTCGGAGCTTATCACGGTCTGCCGGATGAAGTCGCCCTTCTTCTTTAGCTGCCTCACGGTAATTATGCCCTGCTTGAAGTCAAAGTCCGACTTTTTGAGCGAGAGCAGCTCGGACACTCTCACGCCCGTTGTTGCCATAAGCCCCTCTATGCAGAGGTCCCTGAGGCTGGCTTCACCCTGCTTATACTTGCGTATCATCGTGCTGATTATCTTCTCAACCTCGGCCCACGATGGAACATCCTTTAGGACGAGCTTCTGGTCGCTGGACAGTCAGGTTGCCCCCATTCTGCAAGCAGAAAGCAATCCGGTAAAGCCAATTGATGGCGGAAGGCTGCGCAACGGCATCATGAATTCGGGCATCGCGTATCGTGTAGTGACTTTTTCTAGGTTGTACTTTAATCTTCTCCGGTCATCAATATGCCAAAACTGCTCAGAGCGATATCGTTGTGTCCATCGACTTCTCGAGTTGGTGAAGCGTCTCAGCTTCATGTGAGTTGACACCACTGCCTTTGTCATCGCCTATGCGACTTCCTGAGTAAGCATTACCGATGAAGGTCGTCGTTATCATAATTGCCTTCTGCAACAGCATCAGGTTGCCAGCATGAAGGAATATCGTGAGGTCGTTCACGAAGAGGGTTGCCGTTGGCGACTCGCAGAATGCTTCAATGTAAGGTGTAAGCAGCTTTGCGTTTGCAGCCGCAAGGCAAAGCACTTCTTCCCGGTTGCCGCCATCAAGCCTAGGTCTCATTATTCCGTTAGGGCTGAATTGCTTTACCTTGGCGGTGATATCCGAGGGTATTGAGATTTTGCCTCCTGCGCCCGACCTCCGGCCAGTCCAGCGCGAAGGCGCCATATCAATCAGCGTCACTTCTTCTTCGCCTGATCGTAAAGCTTCAACGAGCAGCGCCCTTGTGAGCCGGGTCTTTCCCGAACCGACATCCCCCTTTATCAGTACCCTCTTCGCTCGAAGCCCCGCATAGCTATATGTTTGCAAGAATCTGGCTCCTCCTCAACGCTTTCGTAGCAACGAATCCAAGCAGAGCTCCGGGCACACTGCTCATCAAAAAGAATATCGAGAACAGCTGCCACTGCGCAGTGACGGCCAAGAATGCCGGAAATGGGGGATTGCCTATTATCGGCGCGACTAGTAACGCACTGATCAGAGCCCCCGCGAGCGTTCCTAGTGGCTCTGTGAGCGTGGCGCTATCTTTCTTGACGATGCGCCAATAAACCATGCCTACAACGAATGCGCCGGGCACTCCGCCTGTTATCGCAAAGATGGTCCCCGTGCCAAGCCCTATCCGCAGCATCCCTATCGACAGAGCTATCAAGACAGCTTCCATTGGGCCAAGGAAGACACCAGCAATCGCATTAATCATATGCTGGAACGGAAAGACCCTCGTTGGACCTAGCGGAAGCGAACCGGGGTAAATAGAGAGCGCTACGCCAAGCGCAACCAATAAAGCAGATATTGCTATACGCTTTGATCGATTGAGCTTCGTCTTAGATTCGCTTCGCATTGCAGGTTCTACAGCACTCATCCAAATCCCTTCGCCGGAATTACCCGTATCAGGTTCAATGGGTCGGCAACGGTTTACGGTTGCCCTCTCAGCAAGCCTCCGCCAGCTCCCCGTCGGCAGAAAGTAACTTGATTAAGGATATTAATCTTACTTGCCTCTCTAAAAGCGCTTTTTTCCATCCAAAGTTTGTAATATTATCAAACGATATTTAAACAAATAATAGTAAAAAATATACGCTAATTATTTGTCATATATCATCAATTGCTGCCCGTATCGCAAATATCTCCCAAAGACAGTTGCAAGTTAATTAGTGTTATTTGCCTGCTGAATAAAATACGAATTTTCAATTTAGCGCAAGATTTAAACAAATCTGTTATTTAAAAATAAATTAGACAAAAATATGCTTTAAGTAAAATAAATGTATTATAATACCAACTATTGAAATACTTTAAATGCGTTTTATGCCTTAAAATGCGTGCACCATCAAATGCCGTCTCTTTTGCGTTTTCCATATTTTTTCCGAGTTCGTTTTTACCTAGGGATCCGGGCGCCTCTCCTCTTCAAGTCTCTACCTTTTCTGGTCCTTACTACGCCCGGTCTGACGCAATAAATTCCTCTGAGCTAGGCTTCCTGTTAGATCTGACCGCTTCCGGAAAATCTCTGGAGAAATATTTCCCAATCTTTATGGTATATGGAAATAATGGGAAAAATACGGGTGGTCATGATGGCTGACCATTTCCCATTCTCAGGTAGATTGGGAAATACAGCCTTTTTTTGCAAAAACCGCGAAAAGCGGTGCATGAAAGCAGATCTGGACGCGTGTCGAAACGCAAAGCGTGCCCGGCAATCACCCTGCCATGTCGCCGTCCGCAACCAGCAACTGTTGATGATTTATTCTGTAAACCAGTTTACATTTGATGCCAGAAGCTAGAACAAATGCAGAAGAACGATGGTATACCATACCATCAGGTTTGTGCAATATTACCATATGATTATATACTTGTAAAAACTTATGGATATGTGGTGAAGCCTTTGCTAGCGCCTCAAAGCCTGCTCAAAGGGTTAGCGTTCGAGGAAAATTTTGGGGTGGAAGCATCTGCCTGCTGGTTTCTAGATTTTTTCATCCGTGGTCCGCCCCCCATAGCAATCGAATACCTGACGAAACAGGCTAAGGGTAAGATCTACGAAAAGCTAGTAAAGCTAGAGGATGTAAGGCGTTCGATGGATTGCCGCGCCGTAATAATCACCAATTTCACGCCTAAGCCGGATGCAGCAAAGCTATGTTCCGCCTCGGGCATTAGCCTCGTTCTTGAAACGGATATCGAGGGCTTAACGCTTGCTTTAGGAGGCGCTCTTCCAGAAGAAGTGAATCAGCGCATCTTTCTCCACTTTCTAAAGAGCAGGGACAGGCAGCACGCTCGCAAGTGCAGGGAAGATCTGCGCGCAGCTTTGGATGAGGAGTGCTTGACCCTAAAGGAGGTGGTCTCTCGCCTAAAGTGGACTTATTCGGAGAAGGATATCGCCGGGCAGGTAAGGCGCCTCCTCAGGTCCGGCGAAATTACAATATTGGCACGCAACAGGAGAGGTGAGGGGATATACGGGGCTCCTGGTAAGAGCTACCGTTTTAGGGCAGATCTGTCGGGGCGCTACAGGAAGGAAGCCGTGAGATCCGCCGCGTTGGCGCTTGTTTCGAAATCGCACAACGGGGTAGAGTCCGGTGAAATAGCAACTGCCCTCAACATCACTTTAGACACGGCCAGGATTTGTCTTAGGGATTTGGCAAAACAATCAAAAATATTAAAAAAAGGTAATGCTTGGCATACTAAGAAATAAAATATAGGCGAAATGATCTGCTCTTTTGAGATAAACGATTATCCAATGATACATAAAAACAAACTTTGGAAATATCCCGCCCCGAGTTTATAATCTTTTGTAAAAAGTCTTTTAAAACGTTCTGTGCAATAATTAAAGCAAAGTTAGGGTGCAAAAAAAGTGCTGATGACCGTTCACGTATCCGATCACTACTATGACCCCGAAAAGTCTTACTGCGGGCTCTACATCGTTTCGAAGCTCAAGTTGCCAGAATTCGGCCCAACGGCGGAGCTAATCAAGATCTTCGATGATAAGGGAATCGTGCTGATGAGCATATCGTCTCACCAAAAGGACGGCCTAGTTTACGACTTTGTAACGGTCGATCTCACAAACAAGACCGAAGTAAAAAAAGACCTTGAGAAGGCAATCCGCAAGCGTTTTGGGGACAACCTCGTTCACTTCGAATGCGCCGACACGGGTGTTCCCGGCTTCATCTATAATGTGAACGGTTTCCCGCTCGTCTTCAACTTCTCGAACTCATATACGCAGGCTGCGGCTCTAACCTCATCGGCTTGGAAGACGCTGATAACAGGCATGGTGAAACGCTTCGGCACGGGCGCGACCACCATTCTGTATTACATGGGCAACGATGCCGGAGAGGGAAAGGGCAAGCTTATATCCGAACTGAAGGGGCCGCTGACAAACGCGGAACGGATGAAGATAGGGCTCGCAAGGTTGCAGAGCCTTGGATGGGGGCGCTTCGAGCTCAGTGAATGCGATGAGGCAGGGAAGAAGATAGTCGTCAGGGTTTACGATAATTTTGAGGCCGTGATCACCCGGGAGATGCTGGACTACCAGAACGGGTTCCTGCGCGGCTTCCTGGTTGGGCTGGTCAGCGGGATCTTCGGGAAGGCGTGCAGAGGGATAGAGGACAAGTGCATCAATCAAGGCGACCCTTACTGCCAGTTCGTGATACGTTAGGGGCTCGACTTGCCCAGGTTTGACTCAAGGGCATTCATACCAGCGGCTTCGGATCCTTCCCCTCGCAGTAAGGCAGCTTCTCCCCCTTGATCAGAAGCCTCTGCTTGGTGGCGACGATCTTCTCGGCGATGATCCTCTTTGCCGAAGGCGTCATTGCAAAGACGGGTATGGCTGAGCCTGCCTGCAGCAGCGCTTTGGGTCCGGCGATCTCCCTTACCCACTTTGAGGCGCACCCTGAAATCAAATCGGCCTTGTTTGCAAAGACCTCGGCTTCGGACCTCATGATGCCTGTCAGGTGTACTCCGAAGATGATTGCGCTCGGGCATTCGACCCTTATCGATTCGCAGTCCTCTGCAAGCGCCACTGTTACCGCTACCCTCTTGTACCCGAGAGCGAGAGCCATGGCAACCCCTGCGCGCTGGTCCAGCTTAGCGTTCTTCTTGTCAAGTACGCGACCTCCGGCGCGCTCTATCTTCTCAATCACTTCAGGGATGGGCGTCGTGCTTACGAGCCCCGACATTCGGCCCCCAATACCCTGTATCAGCTGGGGAGACGCTGCGACCACCGTTCCCGCACCATCGCACGCTATGACTGCGCAATCGATGACGCCTGCAACTAATCCTGAGCTGAGGAGTTCGGATGCCCCGAAGCCCACAAAATCATCATCGGATACGACTTGGCGATCCTTGGTGAACATGCCGTAGTTCCGTATCCGCCCTTCGATGTTAGCCTTTATAGCCTCGGGTTCAATTCGATCAATGGGTTGCGCGAACTTCTTTGCAAGCGGGCATTCCTCTATCAGCGGCTCTCCAACTTCGACGACGGTGGATCCTTTGATGACTACCTTCGCCTTGCCTAACGCCTCAATCTCGTGCTCGCCTTTATTCATAATAAAAAATGTTGCAATGCTGTCTAAATAACTCATCTCATTATGGCACTTGAAAAAATGGTTTGGAAATCATTATATGTCTTGACGTCGACAAGTGAATGGCGTGATCGACTTGATAATAGAGTTCTTGGAGCAATAATTCTTGGGGTATTTGTGCTTTCAGCTTTTACACTGGTCCCTTCAGTCAGGGCGCCACCGATCGTCGTAGGTCCTTCGATTCTGGTGTATTCTGATGATGCCTACAATTTGGGATCCACAAGAGGACCTAATCTAGCGCTTGATAACTTGGGTTACATGTTTACCTATTACTCAGATGGAAGTTTTGGGGCTTTTGAAACAGCGCTCGAAGGAGGCAGCTGGGATCTAGTGATATTTAATGATGAAAATTACACCCCTACAGACTCTGTTATTGATGCACTAAACGTTTATGTGCAGTCGGGCGGCAAACTAATTTTATGCACTTGGTCTATGGCATCATATGTGGATCATCCGCTATGGACCACGATGGGTGTTTCTTATTCATCACCAGATTATTCAGGCATTTGGACGCTGTACCCGTGGGAAACATTCCATCCCGTACTCAATGATCCCAACTCGCTGACCACAATGTTGTATTACAACTACTCTGGCCACTATGGAACGTACGGGTATTACGTGAATGCGTTGCCGGGCGCAACCGCGGTTGTGGGCGCAACGCCTTCACCATCATCGGGCAACGCAATAATCGTGGTCAACAGCGCTGGCACGACGGTTTTCAACGGGCTTTTAACGGGCATAATGAGCTCCGACTATGATGGAGACGGCAAGAGAGACGACGTTGAGCTGTACGAAAACGAGATAACGTTCCTCTTGAACGGGGCGTATACGCCTGTTGGATTTAAGGGCGAAGGCACATACTCGCCCAATCCGGCATACGCGCTGACCGGCGGTTTCCCCTACAGCTCGTTTGTTGACGTCGTTGGCTCTCGGTACAACGAATATGCGCTCGGTTCAGAGAACGCAGGACCAACGTTCTACAAGCTTGATGTACTGTCAAGGCGAACTTTCCTCGACGCCCAGCTTCTCCTAGCAGAGGACGATGCAAGCATCGTCTACCCAAGCCATCAAGCATTGCCTGAAGGGATAACCCCATACAAATATGCGAAGCTGATACTTGGCGTTCCATCATCTGCGCTTGAAGAAGTGGTAGTGTATTTTAAAGTATCCAAGGCTTGGCTTAGCGCTGAAGGCATAGATGCGACAGATGTGAAGCTGTACAGATTCGTATCGGGATGGGTCGCACAGCCAACGTCAATCCTCTCTGAAAACGACGACTTCGTGCTCTTCACAGCTATGCCGGACGGGCTGAAGTATTTGGCGATAGGCGGATAAACCCGCCGCTCCCTTTCTTTTTTTTCTGAAATATTCCAAAACAGTTATAGATACAACATGCTATGTTCTATTGCCGATGAAGATAGTCATGCAAACAGATGGGAAAAGATGATGGCCCCTAGGGTATCTGAGGCGCTTTTCGAATAACAATCGACTTGCGGCTCTTCTACTACAGGCGTTACTTGCTTCGCTTTGACTCTGCTTCTGTCTTTATCAAATAACGGATGGCGTAATCCATCGTCTTTCGCCGGCGGTCTTGACTGTCATGGAACCTCAATTGCTTCTGAAGTTCCAACAGGTTGATGTAAGTATCTTCCTTAACCCTGATCAGAAAAGTGCGTTCGGACAAGGCGCCCACCGCTTCACAATTCACTCTTCAGCAAATAAAGATAGTCATTTCAATCCGAATTAAAAAAGAAAAAAAGAAGAGATTCCCCTCAGAAGAGGGAGAATGTCAGTATCAAGGCTATGAACAGTATGGCTAATGTGTTCATCACCTTGATGAGCGGGTTTATTGCAGGCCCAGCGGTATCCTTGAAAGGGTCGCCCACTGTGTCGCCCACGACTGCCGCCGCGTGCGCCGGGCTCTTCTTCCCTCCAAAGTTGCCAAGTTCGATGTACTTCTTGGCGTTGTCCCAGATCGCGCCGCCCGTAGTCATGAGAAGCGCCAGCAATAGCCCTGAAAGGATCACGCCCATAAGCATGCCTCCCAGCGCCTTCTCATTAAGCAAAAACCCGACCAAAAGGGGTGCGAGTATCGCCACGAGCGCAGGCACAGCCATCTCCTTAAGGGCTGCCTTAGTGACGATGTCGACCGCCTTACCGTAGTCCGGCTTTGCTGTCCCTTCCATGATTCCCTTGATCTCCCTGAACTGCCTCCTGACCTCCTCGACGACCTGGAAGGCGGCTCTGCCGACCGCTGTCATCAGATAGGAAGCAAAGAGGAATGGTATTGCCGCGCCAAGGAGCAAGCCAACAAGAACGAACGGGTCCTCCAACGAGAGGAAGAACGGCGTTCCTGTCCTTATTACAATTTCATTCTTGTACGCTGCGAAGAGCGATAGCGAAGCAAGAGCTGCGGAGCCGATAGCGTATCCCTTAGTAACTGCCTTGGTCGTATTGCCTACCGCATCCAGCGGGTCAGTCACATTCCTCACTTCCTCCGGGAGTCCCGCCATCTCTGCTATCCCGCCTGCGTTGTCTGTGATTGGTCCGAACGCATCGATCGCCACGATCATGCCTGTCGTTGAGAGCATGGCTGCTGCAGCCACTGCAATTCCGAAGACGCCCAGCTCAGGTGATGCCATGCCTCCTGAAACGAAGTACGCAACCAGGATTCCTATGACAATCACAATGACCGGGGGGAATGTGCTCCTCATGCCCATGCCTAATCCAGCGATGATGTTGGTCCCCGCGCCGGTCTTGGACGCCTCTGCGACGCTTATGACTGGCTTGTGCGAATATGATGTGAAGTAGTCCGTTATCACAACTAAACACGCCATTACGCCGAGACCTACAAGGGATGATATGAATATGCTCATGTCGCCACCAAGCAGGTAATAATCTGCGATATAGAACATAATTGCTGAAATGACAGTCGTGACGATGAGCCCCTTGTAAAGCGCATTCATTATCTTCTTGTCTTTTCCGAGCTTGACGAATACCGATCCAATAATCGTCGCGAATATTGCCATGGCGCCGATTATAAGTGGAAGGATTACGCCGTTGTTGCCGAATTTGCCAAAGACCAATGGCGAAGACGCCAACAGCATTGCTGCCATTGCAGTAACGACGTAGGTCTCGAATAGGTCCGCGCCCATTCCTGCACAATCGCCAACAGCATCACCGACATTGTCTGCGATCACTGCAGGGTTACGTGGGTCGTCCTCGGGGATCCCTGCTTCTACCTTTCCAACGAGATCTGCCCCAACGTCCGCCGCCTTCGTATATATGCCACCTCCGACTCTCGCGAAGAGGCTCACGAGGCACGCGCCGAAGCCAAATCCGATGAGCATTCTCGCATCGCCAAAAGCCATGTAAAGTATGCCGAGTCCAGTGAGTGCCAGTCCGACTATCGAGAACCCTGATACGGCTCCGCCCTTGAAGGCGAGGGAGAGCGCCGCCTGAAGGCCTTCCCTTGCCTTGTTGGTTGTCCTTACGTTGCATTGTGTCGTCATGTTCATTCCGATATAACCTGCAACAGCGGATAAAGTGGCTCCAATTATGAATCCCAATCCCGACTGCCAGTTGATTGCAAAGACTAGAATCACAGCAATCACAATGGCGAACGCAAACACGGTCTTGTACTGACGGTTCAGATAAGCCTTGGCGCCTTCCCTTATTGCCTTGGCAATCCCCTTCATCTGGTCGTTCCCTTCGTCCTCCTTCATGACGCTATAGGCGAGGAACCCTGCATAGATAAGGGAAATCGCGCCGGCGATTATTGGGAGCAATGTTAAGATTTCCAAACGTGACATCTCCAATATTGGATTCAAAAAAATCAAAGTAATATTTAAGGGATTCGACTTTTACAGTTAGTAAATGAAGTTATATTATTAAAAAAATAAAGATGGCGCGAAATCGCGACAAATCATCGCAATCCGCTCAGACGTCTATTAACTCTATATCGCAGCTGCTCTGGTCCAACCTGAGCTTGATGCGCTTGAGCCACTGTTCGCTTGCTGATGGGTAGTCAAGACGGTAATGTGAGCCTCTGCTCTCTTCGCGCACCATTGCAGACAGGGTTACAGCCTCTGCGGTATCAAGCATCATGGGTAGCAGCAGCTTCTCCACCGGGTTCGAAGACTTGACCCGGATATCGCGCAGGGCGTTGAACCTCAGCAGCGCATTTTCCAGTCCATTTTTATGCCTTAGGATGCCCGCATCGGCCCACATTGCCGCCTGAATGTCGGTCTTTACCTTCGCTATGTCTGTGATCCCTTCGACTGCAATACTCTCTGCCATCTGTGATAATGGCGAATGGAAGGCAGCTTCGTTGCCCATGTCAACAGTGCTGCTGAAGAGCGATGCTGCCATGCCTGACCTGAAGCCGAACGCGATAGCCGCTGCAAACGCATTCCCCCCAATCCGGTTAGCACCATGAGGTCCGCCAAGAGCCTCTCCAGCAGCATAGAGCCCCTGCAATATAGTCTCGCCGTTAACATCGGCTCTGACGCCGCCCATGATGAAATGAGCGTATGGGGAGACGCTGAAAGGTTTTGTTTTTACGGGAACGCGCTTCGACTCCAATTCGTTTACAGCTATCCTCAGGGGCATCTCTTCGCTCATCTTCTGCGCCGGTATCTTGGTGCAGTCGAGGAAGACGGGCTTCTCGACCCCATTACCGAACATCTCCTTGGCTATGAGAATCGAAAATGAATCCCTTGTGAGCTTCCACGGTTCGTCAATGTGAGCTTTCTTGAATATCGATGCGCCTTCCTTGTCAAGGACGTCTGCCCCGTTCTTCAGCAAGGCGGGGTAATCTATGAATATCTTGGGCAAACCTGCGCCGTAAGTCATCGTTGGGTAGAACTGCACGAACTCCATGTCTATGAGTTCTGCCCCTGCACGCATTGCCAGGCTGCAGCCATACCCTGTAGAGCCGATTGGCATCAGGGTGCGCGGGTAGAGTTCGCCAGGACCGCCTGTAGCAAGGATAGTTGCCTTTGCATTTATCGCAAACAGCTCTTTAGTATCGGTCCTGATTCCAACCGCGCCTACAACCCTCTCCCCTTCCTTAACGAGTGAGGTGATCATCGCCCTCTCGATGAAAACTACACCCAGCCCCGATGCTGCGTTTCGGAGTATCGTCTGGAGGCGGATCCCCTTTCCTTTCATGTAATATGACCGGGGTTTTGAATGTCCCGGTATGAAGCATGCCTTCGGTGTTTCGTCGCCCTCGAGTTCAATCCCAAGACCCGTGAGGCGTGGGAAATACTTTGATACGTCGCGGACCATGGCTTTAGCGAGCACCTTGTCGTTAAGGTATGCTCCGCCCTTCAGCGTATCATTGTAATGTTGCTCAACATCATCGCCCTCTCCATAAGGAGTCACCGCTGAGATTATGCCTGCAGCCATTGAAGTTGTAGTCGCACCGCCTATCAGCGTCTTGGTGACGACCATTACTTTGGACATGTCCGAGGATGCAGATATTGCTGCGCAGAGCCCTGCAAGCCCTCCGCCTATTACGAGAACGTCAGTTTCGAACTTGACCATATGAAACGTCTCCTTGATCGACAAGTTCACTCTGTTGCTGGGGATTTAAAACTGCACCTATGCGCAAAACGGGGCTTCGCACAAGGCTGCTCTTCATCCGCCAAAGGGGGGGAGCCCTACCATAAATTCTGCGCCTGAAGGCACCACTCTTCCCATGTCCGACGGCGACAGCAGCTCTCCGTTTAGAGTCATCATGATGCTCTGCCCCATCTCTAATCCAGGATCTAAGAAAGGCTTCATCCGATCGCCATACTTTTCCATTAGTGCTGAGAGCAAATCGTTGACGGTTAACCCCTCCTTAACCTCAAGCATCTCTTCATCGATGCCCGTGGCATCGCGGAGGATCGACAGGTATGCGACTTTGACTTTCATGGCAATCTACAGCTATTTTTCTTTGTGCGGGATAATTAAGTATGCCGGAGGGAAAAAACTCCGGTCTTTGCATCCTCAATCTTCCTTCTTCAGGCGACCTTTGAGCTTCTCAAGCACCTGCGGGAGCGTTGTGTATTCCATCTCCTCTGGACCAAGCCTTTCAGGCATGAACGGACCATGGCGGCGCATATAATCTGCGACCTTGCAGGCGGTTTCACGCGTTCCATCAAAGGCTGGATCGTCGAACATATCTGCAGGCCCCACCAACTTGCTATCCTTAATCTGGAATCCGAAGCCTATAACACGAGGCGGCCCGTCAAAGCGCGTGCATTTTGCGTTCTTCTGCGCGACAGGCATGAATGGGCCATAGTGCGACCCCCTCATCCATCCTGCAACGAGGTACGGGAATGCGAATGGCTCTAGAACTTCGCCGACTGCCGGCAACCCATGTTGTGCCCGCACGATTGCTACAGGGTCATCCTTGCCGACGTATCGCCCAGCTATCAGTGATAATTTTGTGATGCTCACTTTGGCAGCTATGATATTATCACTTTTCCGCCTGATGCTCTTCAGTATATAGCGCCCGGTCGTGCCTATTAGGGCTAGCAGGTCATAACACTCTTCAGGGGTATCGAGTTCAAAGGAGTGCCCTTCGATTACGTCAAGGACTTGGAATTTGAACCCACCATGCATGTTTGGGTCGACGACCAGACCTGATGAAGAGAACGGATCTGCAAACATCTTGTATAGTGGAAGGTTGAATGCTCCGGGCTCGGTCTTGTCCGCCATGAAGACGACTACAGGCTCCCCTTTTCTCTCCTCGAACTCCATCTCGGCATATCCCGGACCCATTCCTTTGAGGTTACCTGCGTAAGCATCGCTGAGAAGGTCCTGTCCTGCAGCGTAGAGGCCTAATTCCTTTGCTACATCTGCCGCTTTATGGAACGTCTTCCATGCAAGACCGTGAACTTCAGAGTTGTCTTCGCCCTTCCTGTGAGTCATGATTAACTCGAGGTCGTCGCCGCAATTAGTTACGCAGTAATCGTTTATCAAGCCTGAAGATTTTGCAGCTTTCAGACTCTCTTCGGCAACGTGGATCTGGTCGGGATGAACAACGTGGTGCCCTGCCAGCGATCCAACGTCCGCTTTAATGACGCTAAGTGTGGTCTTGGTCATAATTTGCACCACTAATACATTCTGTTTAACATATTTTAATTTTATTCTAACAAAACTGTGATTATAATTAATAATCACATGCTTCGATATTCAATGTGATAACACATGCAATGCCGTATGTGATTAAAAAAAGCGTGTTCGCGAGCGGATATCTCGATTTTATCAATGAATATGCATTACAGTGCTATCTGAGTCGTGGATTAAAATTACATCTTCATCAAACTACTAATCACAAGTACAA
Organism: uncultured Nitrososphaerota archaeon; assembly: GCA_964634735.1. Taxonomy (GTDB): domain Archaea; phylum Thermoproteota; class Methanomethylicia; order Methanomethylicales; family Methanomethylicaceae; genus Methanomethylicus. The sequence goes on along the minus strand of CAZWMA010000005.1, from coordinate 43,190 downwards.
GTATGACATACAGCGCAATCAAAAAGTACGTAAAGTCTTTCTGTAATAGGAAGCAGACGCCCGCAATCAATACCCTGATAAATGGCGTTAGTGAGAGCACTAGAACCCCTGCCCAAATCAAAGCGGGCCCGAATAACATGCCTATTGCCATTAATCCCGCACCGGCAAGAACCCCAATCCTTAGGATCCATGAAATTATGAGTTCGGTGCTTACCATGCGAGCGCCCCCATTGCTTTGAGGAACAAGACTACTGCAAAGAACGCCAAAACAGCGCCGAGGAGGCGGCGAAGTACGTTCGAACGAACCCTGTTCATGACCCGCGTGCCGATGTAAGCGCCCACCATTATGCCAAGCACTGATGGAACGGCAAGGTAAAGGTCAACATATCCTTGGTTGAAGTAAATAAACGCGCTTGCAGCCGCAGTGACTCCAACCATAAAATTGCTCGTAGCGGCAGCGGCTTTCATTGGAATCTTCATGGCAAGGTTCATTATTGGCACCATTATAACACCTCCTCCAATCCCAACAATTCCTGAAATAATGCCCGATACTAAGCTCAGTAAGAGCCCTATTTTCATCCTTACTGTCGCATAAGGAACGTTCTTCTTTGCGCACTCATCATAATATTCGCCTCTCACAGTCATCCCTTTGACCTCGGTAACCGCAACCTCCTCTGCTTTTATGCCCCTAATCATCATGAGCGAGGTATAGACCAGCACCATCCCTAGGATAAAATGAATAAAATACACCGGCAGCATAACCGCGATGAGTGCGCCGGCTACCGCGCCAGTTACTGTGCAGGTCTCAAGCACCATTGCTAGCTTCAAGTTGGTCATCTTGTCTCGGATGTATACGCTGCCCGCCATGCTTGAGCTGGCGATTACCGCAAGCAAACTCAACGCAACAGCTTGTTGCGCAGGAAGACCGAGCGCAAGTATAAAGAAGACAATCATCAGGACTCCACCACCAAGCCCAAGCATTGCGCCAATGCTTCCTGCAAAGATGCCAAATGCGAAGATAGATGCGAGGATAAGCGGGTCCATTATCCACACTATTCCAACGATAATGCCTAAAATATGATGTTCTTTCCTTTAAATGATTATGCGCATATGCCTTCGAATCGAACTTTTTTATATTACTGCCGAGAAGAACAATGACAGGGGTAGCAATCACGATGCCAAAATCAGTTCCTATGAATTCAAGCGCAGTAACCACCGGCGTCCAGCGCACGCCGCACAGGGCACTCTTCAAAGCTTTAGGGTTGACAGACGAGGAGCTTAGGAGACCAATCATAGGCGTAGCAAATTCGTGGAACGAGCTGATACCAGGGCATATGCATTTGGACAAGCTTGCAGATGCGGTCAAAGCGGGAGTAATGATCGCGGGAGGGACTCCGCTCGAGTTCAATACAATCGGAATCTGCGATGGAATTGCCATGGGGCACGAGGGAATGCGTAGCCCCCTGGTTAGCAGGGAGATTATAGCGGACTCAGTTGAGGTCGTCGGCAACGCATATTCGTTTGATGGCATGGTATTCATATGCAGCTGCGACAAGATCGAGCCTGGAATGATGATGGCGGCATTAAGGCTCAATATCCCTTCAATATTCATCACAGGAGGGCCAATGCTCTGCGGTGTCAGGAGAGGTGAACGGATGACATTGGACAAAACCTTCGAGAGCGTTGGTGGGCACATAAATGGGAAGGTAAACGACAGCGAACTTAGGGAAGTAGAAGACTATTCCTGCCCTGGCGCCGGCTCTTGTGCAGGGATGTATACTGCAAACACAATGGCATGCATGATTGAAGCAATGGGCATGTCGCTTCCCGGAAGCGGCACCATACCCGCTGTCGATGCCAGGCGAACAAGGCTCGCAAAGCGGACAGGAATGAAGATGATGGAACTTGTTAAAGCGGGGATTAAGCCTCTAGACATAGTAAACGAAGAGTCAATGCGGAATGCCATCACGGCGGATGTTACGATGGGGGGATCTTCAAACGCGGTGCTCCATTTGATGGGCATAGCGAATGAGGCGGGCATCAAACTGGAACTTGAGACGTTCGACAGCATTAGCAAATCCACGCCGCAGACTGTCGGCATGATGCCAGGCGGTAATGTACCGATGGAAGATCTTGACAGAGCAGGGGGAGTTCAAGCGATATTGAAGAGGCTTGCAGAGGGTGGAATGATAAACCTCAACACAATGACAGTAACCTGCAAGAGTGTCGGAGAGAATATCAGAGACGCCGAGATCATAGGTGATGTCATACGCCCATTGAACACCCCGCTCAGGCGCACCGGAACACTTGCTATATTGAGGGGTAATCTGGCACCTGACGGTGCGGTAATAAAAACTGCGGGGCTCAAGAGAACGTCTTTCGAGGGAAAGGCATTGGTCTTTGATTGCGAAGAGGATGGCATCAAGGCCGCCTCACGAGGGGCGATAAAAAAGGGCTGCGCAGTTGTGATTAGATACGAGGGCCCTAAGGGTGGCCCAGGCATGAGGGAGATGCTGCAACTCACGTCGATCTTGGTCGGAATGGGGCTCGGTGAGGATGTCGCACTCTTCACTGATGGTCGATTTTCAGGAGCGACCCATGGTATGATGGTGGGGCACATATCACCAGAGGCCGCTGAAGGCGGTCCAATAGCCGCAATCAGGGATGGCGACACCATCAAGATAGACATTGAAAAGAGGCTTGTAGAGGTCAAGATTTCAGAAGATTTGCTTAAGAAGAGGCTCTCGGAATGGGTTCAGCCCAAACCAAAGTACTGCGCCGGCGCATTCTATAAGTACGGCAAGATGGTGACCTCTGCTTCGACTGGGGCAGTCCTAAAATAATTGATGATGTTGAGATGCCATAGGCAAATAGATCTATGAAAAGCACCATCAATCGTGCCTCAGCGCAACGACAGGGTCCATCTTGGCCGCCCTTCTTGCAGGGTAATAACCAGCAAAGATACTGACCACAAGCGCGAATAATATCACGAATACAACGATTTCGGGGCTCACTATGGGCGAATAGCTGAACGACGATGCAACGCTACCGAACCCGGCTGAGCCTGATGTGCTTATATCAGTGCTCGCAGCGGTGCTGCTTGTGAATGCGCTATTCAACACAACAGGCATCATGTATGACAAAACAACGCCAAGTGCCACGCCAAGTAACCCCCCAATTATGCCCATCATGGCCGCTTCAGTCAAGAAGATTATCATGATATTCTTCGCTTTAAAACCAAGCGCCTTGAGGACGCCTATCTCGCGGGTGCGCTCGATTACCGAGACGAACATGATGTTCATTATGCCTAGCCCTGCCACCAATAACGAGATGGCAGCAATTGCACCAAGGAGCAGCGTAAGCTGGTCGATTATCGATGATACAACCTGCGTTATCTGCTTAATTGTGAACATCCCAAGGCGTGTTCCATAAGCTGCCTTTATATTGCTTACGACACCATCGACGGAATCAACGTCAGTCGCCTTTACAATAATCGAGGTGTAGCTTGTCGTTTGAAGCACAGACATGGCACCTTTTAGCGACATGAATATTGACTCGTCGACCGAAACGAGCGATGATGTGCCGTAAGGGTTCATCGATCCGACAATCTGCACTTGCTTGCGAATAGGATCGATAAGCCCCACTTCAACGGTGGTTGATTGTCCAACATTGATGAATGATGATGTCATGTCTTGGGGATTCTGAACTTCAGACCCGACGACTATCTCAGAGTAACTAGTTGCCTGATACATTCGCCCCTCCTGGAGCGTAATTCCTTCAACGATGAGGTCTAGTTGGGCAGGTTCTACACCAATAAGCGAAAACATCTTTGATGAACCCGATCCATATACTTCAACCGACGACATCACAAGAGGTATCGCTGATTCCACTCCAGGCATCTGGGAGATCCGGTCTACATCAGCCTGAGTCAATGTAACTGCGTTTGAGCCCGCACGGACAGTAATCGTCGTTGGTCCAAGCATACTGATTTGCTCAACTATGCTATATTGGATTCCTTGAGTTTGAGAAACTAGCGCAATTACTGAAGCTACGCCAATCATTATGCCGAGGACCGTAAGTGCTGCACGCATCTTACGCTGCCTGATGCCCCTAGTTCCCCAGCCAATTGCGTCAGTGGCTCTCATTGTTTAGACCCGCTTCGTTTTCGCATGAGCAGGATTACCGCTAATGCGACGATAACCACTGCTACGATGGCAATATATTGCCAATTGGCAATAATCATTGAGATCAGTGATGATTGGGTCACGGTCTCATTACTGCTGCTTGTGTTGCTAACAGTCACAGAGAATGGTATGTCAATGTAACCTTGAAGATTCTGACCAAGATTGTCTTTGTATGTGAAGCTCAATGGTAGGACATAGTGCCCTGTAGTTATGTCTGCAGGTATGTAAGATAGCGTAAACGAAGCAGGTACGTTTGCCTCAATATCACCCAAGAATAACTTCTCACTGGTACTTAACGTAAAATTGGAGTTACCGGACGGGATAATTATCATGCCTTCAGCTGCAGATGTCCCAAGATTGATTATGTTTATACTCAAAGAGAACGCTTTTCCAACAGTGATGTTGACAGGGTAAGTCGAGGTCTGGAGTACCATGATGTCAACAATCCCGTTGACGAGAATGCCGATGCTCTTAGACTCCTCCTTAGACTCGAAGAAGTTGTTAGTGTAAGATAATGCAGCCGTTATTGATGTTACTGAACCGGCTGAGCTGGGCGTCGCAAGTATGTTCAGCGACACTTCCCTCTCCTCTCCCGATGCCATATTTCCGAGCGTCCAAGTACCGTCGTTGTTTATTATCACAAGCGACATCGATGATGAGGTCGAACTCAAGTCAAAACCTGATAAACCTGAGTATGAGCTAGGCAGAGACGAGCTGCTAAGCTGAACACCAGGCATTGTAACCTGCAAAGTCACCATGTTTGCAGTGAAATCACCAGTATTCTTTACCTTGATTGAGACGTTGTTGATTTGCCCAGCAATGAGGTTTTGATTATTAATCTCTACCTCAAAGTTATTTGACGATGTGGCGATCGTCGGCACCATGGCATATACGTATTTCGTCTCATCCCTGTAAGTCAAATTATCATTATAGGATAAGGCTACTGAGAATTGGAATATCGAACCCATCGCATCTGGAGAGGCATATAGTATGATCGGAATAGACAGTGATTCGCCGGCCTTGATTCGAGTGACGTTCCATCCTCCATTCGTAGCAGTCAACATGAACTGTGTACTGCTAGAGCCGGTCAAAGACGTCATAGAACTTGACATGTCCGTAAGCAGACTTAGGCTAGAGCTTGATAGGTCCGGCGTAGATGATGATGCGCCAGGCATACTCAATATTATCGAGACGTTTGTCGCGTCGGTGTTTCCAACATTGTCGACGATAAGCATGAATGTATTATTGGTTCCTGCTTTAAGCTCGAAGGTTGAGAATCGAGGAGACAGGCTGGCTCGCGTCAGCTCCTTGTTCGCCACGCTCATGCCAATGGATTTCATAGCATATGTATCTGTTCCGCCTTCGACATACGTGAATGTGAAGCTCAACTCGATGAGAGTTCCAACAGCGCTTGGACTGACATATATGTTGGCAACGAATGTTGCCTTAGCCCCCGGCGACAGTGTGCCAAAGGACCAGCTGCCATCGCTACCCAGCAGTATCATCGAAGTTCCAGAGGTAAGGGAACTTGGCATATTAAGCGACGCTATAACATCGTTTACTATGGCATTCCCATTGTTTGTGACTGTGAATGTAACTTGATTCTCAGCTCCCGCGATGAGGATCAAAGTGTTTGCTTCAATTTTCATGTTAGCGGCTGCTTTAACAGGCATGACCATAAACGATGATGATAAAATCAATACGAAAACCAGCAACAGCGTTGTTGCCTTCAGCCCAAATACATTGTTTTTAGTAGATCCTTTTATTGAAATTTCAGACATTTTTCGATACCTCTTTTTCAATGAGTCCGTCTTTAACATACCACACTCTATTGCAGAATTCAGTCAACTGCATATTATGCGTCACCATTATTACGGTAACGCCCTTATCTTTGTTTAATGACCTGAGAATTGAAATTATCTCGTTAGCCGACTTAGAATCGAGATTTCCAGTCGGCTCGTCAGCCAGCAATATTGGAGGGGCATTTGTCAAAGCTCTTGCTATGGCTACCCTCTGCTGCTGCCCGCCGCTCAGTTCTGATGGCCGGTTCCGCTCAAATCCCTTCAGACCCACCATCTCGAGCAACTCGAATGCCTTTTTTGAGCGGGCATTTTTTGGAACCTCTGAGGCAATCAGCGGGACCTCAACATTATCGAGTGCACTCATGTAAGATAAAAGATTGAATGTTTGGAAGACGAATCCGATCTTCTTGTTGCGCAATTCAGCCAGTTTGTCGGCATTCAGTTTGGATATATTAACGCCATCAATGATGATGCTGCCCTTTGTTGGGCGATCGAGTGCCCCGAGCATGTTAAGAAGTGTTGACTTACCACTGCCCGAAGGGCCAACGATTGCAATGAAATCATTTTTATACACTTTAAAGGTAACCCCACAGAGCGCAGGGTAGTCTATCTTGCCCAGTACATAGGTTTTCCAGAGATTCTCGGCCGAAATTATCGCTTCAGGCTGCATGGGCAACGCTACGCTCCCCAGAATGTCCCTTCGCTCACAGTAATTATGTGGATTATTTAAAAATGCCTATGGAACGAGGACCCACTTATTCAGTATAATCGCCAAACTTTTTATATTCACATATAAGACGTTTAGGAGGTGCAGCGGTGAATATTATGGAAGTGGTCCCAAACGGAAACAGAATCTGGAAGACGTCATTTATTGACCCGACCGCACTCATTGATGGCAAACTGCTTCTTGATGGCGATTTCATATACATTGCGCCGTTTGTGCAGATGCATTCGTATAATGGCGATATCAGGATAGAAGAAGGGACCAACATTCAAGACGGTGCGGCAATAAACGGCCCTGCGGAGATTGGGAGCTACGTTAGCGTCGCACATAAGGCGAAGATAAGCAGGTCCATCATTAACAACTTCTCGTTTATTGGATTCGGCGCTGAGGTGGTCGGTTGTAGAGTCGGAGCAGGCGCTTTTATCGGTCATGGCGCACACATCAATGGGATCAACATACCTGAAGACAGCTACGTTCCTCCAAATGGAACTAAAGTGATAGGGGCTGTGACCGACGATCTTAGGAAATTTAAGGAAGAGGTCTTGAGCGTAAACTCTGAGTTGGCTATTGGTTATATCGACCTACTCTATTCCGAAGGAGAAAGGGCGGTATTGAATGTTTCACCATCGCCTAAGACGAGTTGGAGTTCCAAGAGCATCTACCCGAAGACTGACGATGTTAGATTTATGGGGCATTGCAAGATAATAGGAAGCGTTGAATTTCACGGCGAGGCATCTGTTGGAGATAGAACTTCCATAAGAGGCGATGAAGGGATGCCCATAAAAATCGGGAAACGCGCGAAGATTGGCTGCGACGTGGTCTTCCACAGCCTTAAAGACGAGTCGATAGGGATTGGAAACGACGTGGTCATTAATGATGGCGCAGTAATCCACGGTCCTGTGCGCGTTGGAGATCGCGCATGCATAGGGCGGAATGCAATCTTGCTTAAGAGCATGATCGCAGAAGGCGAACAGATACCGGAGAATGCATTAATCATTAATAACGCACGTGTAAGATAGGTAAACGCGCTAATTAAGCGATCAGACGCTCATCAATTGTTCTTGGCGAGTGATGTAATGAATTGGTTTGACATCATCTGGATTTCGCTTCAATCATATGGTTATTTCGGCATGTTTATTCTTGGAATTGTAGGTAATGCAATACCGTTCTTGACTGTCCCGTTCCTGATACCGGTCTTCTTCATCGCCAGCGTTCTTGATCCATTTCTTCTTGGAATTTCAGTCGGTATAGGTTCGGCGCTTGGGAAATGCGTTTCATACGCAATTGGGAGGGGCGGCGTAAGGATATTTGGCGAGAAGAAGCAGAATGAGCTGAAGGTCTTTAGCGAACTGCTTGGAAAATATGGCACGGTAGCAGTATATCTCTTTACGTTTTTGCCCCTCCCTGACGACATCATCATAATACCCTTTGGGATGGCAAAGTATAGTTTCAAGAAATTCTTCATTGCTTTACTTGCAGGAAAGCTGACGCTCGCGCTCATCGTTTCATACGCGGGCAAGTATTCAATCGAATACTTGACAGTATTCATGGGCGGCGGCGACGCGACTATTGGAACGATGCTATCCATACTATTCATGATACTGATGATAATAATTATCGCTAAGATAAATTGGATTGAGGCTACTGAGCACGTTCAGCATTATGGCCTGTGGTCGTATGTCAAGCTCTTGATGAAGCGGCTAATAAAAGCTGATGAGAAGAAAAGCATCACGAGCACCGGTTAACGACGAGAAATAGCTTTTAAACGTTGAGCGTTATAGCTACTGCGAAAGTGGGGCACTATGAAGGTCACAATAATCGCGCATACGCCTGACCCGGAACGTGTCGCAGCGTCAGCTGCACGGCAGTGCTATTCCAAGAATAGTGCAACGAAGGCTATTGCTGACCTAAAAGACGACGATGTAAAGCGTCTCCTTAGGATGATTATTGCGAATGGTCATCTTTCTGTTTTGGAGCACTCATCATTCACATTCGCAATAGATGGAATTTCAAGAGCTTGCAGCCACCAACTTGTGAGGCACAGGATTGCTTCCTACTCGCAGCAGAGCCAGAGATACGTAAAACTCGACGAAATAGACTGGGTGCTACCTGAGAGTATAAAGAAGAGCTCTGAAGCGCTTAAGATCTTCGAGAGTGCACTGGATACGTGCAAAACATGCTACTTGGCACTATTAGCAATGGGTGTGCCGGCAGAGGATGCGCGATATGCGCTACCGCAGTCGTCACCAACGAAGATCGTTGTAACAATGAATGCAAGGGCTTTGCTTAACTTCTTTGAGCTTAGGTGCTGCCTAAGAGCGCAATGGGAAATCAGAGCGGTAGCAGATAAGATGCTTTCATCAGTAAAGGTCATAGCACCAACGATATTTGAGAACGCGGGACCAGCTTGCGTCAGCAGGAAGATCTGCCCTGATAAAGCATATGATTGTGCCAAATGGGTGGAGTTGTTCAAACAACCTCACAGCAAATAGCCGGCTTAACAAAGCGCTACTGAAGTGTGTTAATATCGCTACTTGCAGACAAGCAATGGAGCCGCCCCCAGAAGTTTTTAATAAGAGTAAATCAACGGTTTAATGGCAGGAACCGTTCTTTTGTTTGAGAAGGGAAATTGAAAAATGTCAGAAATAGCCATGACTAAAGAGAAACTGGTTGGAATGCAAGTAATCGACTCGGAAGCAAAGCTAGTCGGAGTTGTGAAGGACGTTACTTTCACAATCGGCAAAGCGGTCGGAATTACCCTTAAGGTAGAATCGAAGACGGGCGATAGCATCAATGTTGCATGGGATGTAATACAAGCAGTCGGAGACTTCATCATTCTCCAGAAGAGGTCACCGGTTCAGGCTGCTGCAACTGCAGTCGCAGCGGCGGTCACATCAGCCGCAACGCCAGCAGCTACCCCGACAGCACCGTCGGCACAAGAACAACGCATATGCGCTACATGCGGTGGTCAGTTAACGTATATACCGCAATACCAGAGGAATTACTGCTACAAATGCCAGAAGTACGCATAATCCCTCTTTTTTTGTATTTTTTCATTTCAGTTTTTAGGCTACTCAATGTGCGGTTTAGAGCGGTGACTCAACCGGAATTTTCTTCGCATTTCAGCTTCTTTGAAGCGCCTCTTCTCATCCTCAGTCTCGGGCAGCAGTGGCGGCACGGTGGTCGGATTTCCGTTCTCATCTAGCGCTACCATGGTCCCATACGCCGATGCGGCATGCCTGACTTCACCAGTTCTCGGGTTCTCTGCCACAACCCTCACGCCAACCTCCATTGAAGATCGGCCTACATTGTTAACACTGGCGCTTAAAGTCAGCAGATCCCCGACTTTAACGGGCGTAAAAAAGTCCATCCGATCCATAGATGCGATTACAACATTTGTCCTTGAATGACGCTGCGCGACTGCGGCCGCAATTTCATCGATATAACGCACAATAGACCCTCCGAAGACATTTCCGGCGGGGTTGGCATCCGAAGGGAACATCCATCTCGTCGAAACAAGCGCCGATTCAGATACTTTCTTGCCTTCCATAATCGAATCACTACCCAGAAAATAGTGTTGCAGAACTTTAAAAGGATTGCATGGGTAATTGATATTCCGTACATAGACGATTTATCATATCCAACGATAATCTAACTCGTAATGCGTCACAGACCGGGTGAATCGTTATGAAGATGATCAGGCCTGCGGGAATTATTGTCCTCGCCGTATTGCAAGCATTAAGCGCCATCGGATGGATTGCAATCGGGGCATTAGTCACTTTTGGAGGAGCTTTCAGCAGCATCTTTGTTAGGGGCACAGGGACGTTCGTTGCAATAATCGGCTTGGTTCTGTTAATCACAGGAATGGTTGGGATTGTGGCAGCCTATGGGCTTTGGATGGGGAAGGCTTGGGCAAGGTCGGTTTGCCTTGTCCTAATATCAATCAGCATCGTATTCGACGCGATGTCGTTAATAACGGGAGTGGGGCTTATTCGCCTGCTTATCGATGCGTTGATAATATATTACATTACGCGGCCGAAAATCAAGGAATTCTTTGCTGCAAACAACCATCGAATCGAGAACCGAGAAGAAGAACCGTCGCCGTAAAACCACACCTTTCATCAGATACCGTTAAAAGAATAGGGCACAGATTCGTGACGTTGGGGGCTTCTAGTGGGCAAAGAAGAAGGCAACGTCGATCCTTTCGTCAGGATAAGCAAATCTGCACTAGAAGAGCTCCGGCGATTAGGAGGAAGCGCCGAATATATGCGCCTTGAATCATGGGCTGAAGAGAAGGGAATAGGGAGATACACCTTCCGAACGATTATTGATGATTTGATTGATGAGGGTCGCCTATGGGCGCCGGATGGCTATCTCGAAGCTTTAGACGAGATGGAGCCAAGAGTTCCCAAGATAATCTCAGTCCAATCGGTGCCTACAGAGGATATTGTCAAGATGAAGACTTACCTCTTGGAGCATTGGAGTGTTGGCCTGTTGCGCCTCTTCGATGATATGAACAGGGCAGGTGTAAAGGACGTAAACGAGGTTGTAAAATTTCTGGCCGCCCAGGGTTATATAGAAATGCCTGTTGCAGGCGTGGTTAATGCGACGCCAAAGTTGTCCTCAAGCAAGGCATCAAAGCCCGAATCAAATATTTCCGAGTTGGTGAAACTATAGTTTAATAAAAGGCTAAGCAAAGCTAAAAAAGTGCGGTTATCTAAGTAAAAAACCTGGTTGTGATCAAATGAATGATGATTATGAAATTGTTGAAAAAAATGATAGGGTGATGGGGGTCCTAAGCGGCACTGCGAAGGTTGGCGAGGTGCTTGCCGGATTTACTCAGCTGTCAATCACGCCACAGGATATGACAAGCCCGGTTGCGCTCCAGATGGCAATAAGCAGGATATACGAAACCATGACGAAGGCAGTTGAGGCGGGCCCCAAGAAGAAGTATGTTGCAGAGGTCAAGTTTGCAGACTCTATGGGCAACCCCATAGTGATGGCTTTGGACCTCGGAATTAAGGTACCGCCGTTTGTAAACAAGGAAGTCAAAGCAAGGGTCCTTATTGAGTTGTATGAGGATACGCCTACGCCATAGCCATCGCTGCATCTTTTTTCTTTTTTAACATCGGTTTTGCTAATTCCATATAACGTTTGGCGCATCAGCGCACTATCCGATTCTTAAAATCCTTAAGATCCATTACGAAACGTCTTCCCTGCTTGCGGCTCCGCCTGTCGAGGTAGAACGCGAGGATCCCTGCCTTTCTAGCCCTGATGTAATCCAATTCAAAGCTGTCTCCAATGTGGGCAACCTCGTAAGGCATGACCCCCATCTTTTCGCAAACGGTCCGATATGAGTTGATGTCTTTCATTGTGCTAAAATCAGATACGGTAGAGAATGTCTTCTTGAAATACTTGTTCAGGCTCCCGGTCGTAACATCAAGAAACAGCCTTGCAGAGTTCGAGACGACTATTAGCTGAAACGAATCTTTGAGCGCTTCCAAAACCTCTACGACTTCAGGGAAAGGCGTTACTGCGTCTTTGTATTGCATTATGAAGTTCTTTGGGCTCAGATCAAGCCTGTAGCGTTTTATCCAATAGGAAAGGTCGTACCACTCCATCCGATTTGGGCCGATTGAGTCATAGTCCGCAAATAGCTTCTTTTTGGCATCCTCAAGAGTGATCCCCCAGCTGTCGGATACGTGCTGCGGCAGTGCCTCAAGCCAAACTAGGTCGGCAAATGATGAGGTTACGAGAGTCCCGTCTGCATCGAAGGATATTGTCGTTAGCTTTGACCTTTTTTTGAGCATGTGCATCACTGTAAGAGATGTTCTAGCAGGATCCTGAAACCTATCGCTATCAGGATTAATCCACCAACAATCTTTAATTTGTTTCCAAATATTTTAGCCAGCTTGCTGCTTATCGCAACGCCTAATGATGAGAAGATGAAGCAGACGACGCCAATGATGATTGCAGGAGCAATTATCTCTACATTTAGCAAAGAGAGGCTGATCCCAACAGCTAGCGCGTCTATGCTTGTGGCTATGGAAAGGAGCGTTAGTATCTTCAATTCAAGCGGATTCTTATTCTCAGATTCATCTTCCCCTTCGAAAGCCTCGTAAATCATCCTTGCGCCAATTATCAATAGTAACCCAAAAGCTATCCAATGGTCCACTCGCTCGATTATGGATCTCAGCGAGAAGCCAATAAGCCACCCGATTGTGGGCATCAGAGCTTGGAATCCGCCAAAGAAGAGACCGATCTTTATTGCATGGCTTGGCTTAAGCACTTTTATAGAGGTGCCGCTGGCTACGGCAACGGCAAGCGAATCCATCGAAAGCCCAATTGCAAGGAGTGTAATGGTTAACAGGTCCATACGATGTTCCTTTTCGTTAATTTACGGTTTCGGATAGGCATCTAAGATAAATCTGATAATGATAAAACTATCGAATTAAAAAAAAGAAAGTGTTGGATGGTTACTTCCTTTCATCCACTGGGCAATACTCTACCCAGTTACTGGTTGAGACGGCCGCGTCTTTGCCGAGCATAAGTTCTACGATTTTGATCCCAACATCCATGGACGATGATATGCCCGCGCCAGTCACTACCTTACCCTCAACAACAACGCGCTGCCTGACCGGTATACAGCCATAGTTTGCTAGTTGGTCGACAACGGTATGGAAAGATGTGGCCTTCTTGCCCTTCAGCAAGCCTGCTTCCGCGAGAATGAATGCCCCCGTGCATACTGAGGCTATCAGTTTGCCTGCCGCATGAGCCTTCCTTATTTGCGCTAAGATACGTTCATCCTTCTGAGCTTTCAGCCTACCAGGTCCCCCTGGGACAAGGATGACATCGTAATCCGGAAGCGTCTCTATGGGCTTGTCAGATATGATCTTGAGATCATGGTAACATTTTATAGGTCCAACTTCTGTGCCAACGGTCTCAAGCTCGAAGTAGGCATCCTTCAGAACATCCTCCCTGAAAAGGCGCCTTGTTGCACCGAGAACCTCCCACATTCCAGCCAAGTCGAGCTCTTCCAAATCTTGAAAAACTAATACTCCCACTTTTATTATGCGTACCATGTTTAGCATCTCATCAATGTGCTCATTTTCAGAAAACCGATAGATAATTTTTGTCCAGTCCATTAATAAAGCTCTCGCTTTGACTCAAAAGCGTGTAAGGAAAAGGAAAAAAAGCAGAGTAACCATAATCGTCGTAGGTGGGAATTATGGCACACGACCGGGATATTGTGAGAATCGATTCGAAGGGCAGGGTCACTATCCCCGCTCATATAAGAGAGGAGTTGGGCATGCAGGAGGGGTCGTATGCAGTAGCCCAGATGGACCGCGAAGCAAAAGCAGTCACTGTAAGCCTCTTTGCAGGATCCCGCGCAAAGCTGATAGAGATGAGCCTGAAGATCCCGGATAGACCGGGTGCACTTGCCAGGGCTGCAAGGACGCTTAGCGAGCTAAACATTGATCTGATGATGTCGAGCTCGCGAACAATAAGGAAGGGGGATTGCGCGGAATGGGTCGTCATAGCGGACATCTCCCAGAATGGCAAAACTCCACAGGAAATCAGCAAAATAATAATTGACAATAGGGATGCAACAGAAGTGGAATTCAGGGAGATGTCATTCTAAGGGATTATTTCAGAGAGCACCTTTTGCAGACGACTTTCTTAAAAATCCCAAGCCGCTTCTGCTCCACCATGCAATTAGGGCACGTTGGCTTGATACAAGATGGGCACGTCTTCATGTGTTCTTTACATATGTCCTCACCGCACACGTTGCACCTTTCGACACAAGAAGGACAGAATGTCCGGCTGCAGATCTTGCACTTGTGTCTGATTTCATTGCTGCAGAGCATCCTTCCGCAGGCGCTGCATAACCACGAATCATCCTTGCATATATCCTCATGGCATATGGAACATTTAGCCACGTGTTCTTCGCAGAAGACGCCGCCACAAATCGTACAGCTAACCTGTTCTATTATGCAGAGTTCTTTGCCACACTTTTTACAGTAAGCTACATGAGATGCATAATGCTCAGGACAGTATGACCTTTTGCATGGACTACATACCTTCAGGTGATCTTTGCAATAGTTCTTGCCATCACAATTGACGCATTCACCAGCGCAATCGGGGCAAATCTTTTTCCCACATACTGCGCATTTCTTTGGCGGTTCGTCGAGGCAGAACGTCTTGCCACACTCGGGGCAAGTCCAGATATGCTCAGTGCAAGCACTCCTTCCGCAGGCGCTGCAAAGTTTGAGGTGGCTATCGCAGTACATGTTACCACAGGTATAGCAAAAGGTCCCCCCTTCAAGATCTTCAATCGTTGTTCCGCATTCAGTGCAAGCGCCGAATATGCCGCGCCCATTAACAGCGTTCCACTGAAGCTTGAAATCCTTCGAAATATCTTTGAAAGAGACCCGCATCAATACCTCGAGGTATGGGACCCATATGAGCTGCAAAGCTTGGATGTCGACCTCCTCCATTTTTGGCTGGAAGATGATGCTTTGCAATGGTAAATCAATCAGTTTGTCGAGCTCTTTTTCAGTGCTTGCTACATCATGTTTGAGTGAGCGCTCAATGGTATCCTCGCTTCGCCTTTGGACCGTTATCTTCTCCCGAAGTTCGGCCATTCTCTTCTCGAGCCGCATTAGCCGACTTTCCCTTGTCTGTATCTGCGAGGAGACCTTCAGCGTGGACTTCTCCTCGGATTCCGCGCGCTTCTTCTCCTTTTCTAGTGACCGCATCTCTGCTTTAATCTCATCAACCAGCTTCTCAACGCTGTCGCACTCATCCTTTGCAACACTGATGCTCCCCTTGACCGCTTGCAGCTTCTGAGAATATTCCTGCTTAAGCAGGGTGACTTTTGAAGCCTTCATCTCATTCAGTTTTTCTCCAAGCCTTATTTTGAACGCTTCAAGCAACTCTCCAGGTTTGGAATACTCGCCCAGTTCCTGATGATAATATATCGTTTGAGTTAGCTTTGACGCAGTGAATGCTTTCAATGGTCCTTTGATATTCTCCACGCCCGCCTCATTCACAAGGTAAGGGGAGATCGCTTCATGGTGACCTTGCCGTGTTGGACTTGGCGCAGGGGGATAATCCAATATCTCACCAGGTACTAGACTGTAAGCAGACTCATGTCGCCAGTCTATTAGGGAAACAGACGAGTCTGCTGGGACAATCCTCCTCAACCGTTCTTTGAACTCGATATCAGGGCTCTTTCGTGCAGACAGAATCGAGACTTCGCAGAAGAGCGAAGGAAGGAACTTGAGTTCCGATTTAAGCACCTCGACCCTATCCAGAGATTTTATCTCCTTCATTGTGTCCGACACTTGCTTCTCATCGATCCTCACAGGCATATAGAGCGCAGGGAGCGAGGGGGGAAGCGTTGGCGGAGATCCTGGTTGCTGGCGCATCTTCATCAGCCTGTCCTTGAGCTGCGCCATTCTTCGCTTCATCTTCTCCCGCTCTTCTGGGGACACAAAATCGAGCGGGTTGAATCCAGGCGCCCCATGTGTAGTTTCACGATGCCTGACCTTGATGACAAGCGGCACTCTCTCAACCACATCGCCTGTGATTATCGCGTGACCCGATTCGAGCCAACTGACATCATACTCCCAGCCTTTATCCAATCCGCCGCTCTCTATCGCAATCCGGATGTCGTTGGGATCAGTCAACCTATGGATAATCCAGGTTGCCGAGAGGCTTCTAACGGTCATATCGAGAAGTTGTGGCCGCTGGGTCAGTACAATGAGGTTGGCGCCGAATTTCCTCCCCTCTTGAGCAAACCGCCTTACAACATCCAATGTAAGACGGGCATTCGGGTCATCCTTCTTGTTCCTGCCTGCGAAGAGATGCGCCTCATCTAAAGCCATGTAGAATGGCGGTATCTGCATGACCATAACCGCGTCAAGCAACTTTGTGAGGAGCCGATTGACTATCAGGTACTGCTCAGAAGATGTGATCCCCCTGAGGTTAATTATGGTGCATTGCATCTGCGAAACGATGTCCTCAGGCCTGCTGTTGTCTATGGCAGACAAGTCTATGTCAGCCCCAGGATTGAATGCTATGTCCGCAAACTCAATTATCTGCTCGGAATAGGAATGCGGCTCAACATGGAACTCTTGGGACGATGACTCTGCAGGCACTTTCAGGCTAGAGTATTCTCCATGCGCATCGATAATAACAAGCGGTATGCCCTTCTTTATCAGCTCCTCGGCGAGGACGCCCATGGTATATGACTTGCCTGCCCCTGGTTTTCCAACGACGAAGATGCGCGTAAGCTTCTTGATGGGCAACCAGACGTTCAGGTTCATGCTCTTCAGCTTTCCAAGATACGTGCCTTCAGACTCCTTTGTCTCAAGCCCCAGGCAGCTCCTGACCGATTGCTCTGATGCGTGGAAGACGTCTGATCCAGGCACAAACGGTGTTTTTGGAGGGGTCCCTATCACAATACATTCGCCAATGGTGCGGTCACCCGTCCTCCTCATGTCCTTTATCACGGCCAGATGCGCCCTTCCTTCATGGCTGATCTCAAGATAATCGTTCTTGCCGACGCCTTCAGCATTTATTATAATCTGAAACGACTCCGTGCTGGTCTCTCCCTCAATCTTGCCAATAGAGAAAGGCTGAGCAGGCTTCTCCAATCGAATAACCTCACACTACTGGATAGTTGGAGAACATTTATAACAAGTTCGGCAGGGATCCTCGCATGATCTCAAACGTGCCGCAACGATTTACGAACAAAAAAGGATGCAGCAGTACGTAATACGAACTATTCATAATGAAATTTATCAGCATTTAGAAAAAAATAGGACGAGAAAGTTTATATAAGGTTCGTTTTTTTATTTGTGCGAGGGCTTGCAATGGCAACTATCACCAAAGTCAAAATACTTGACACGACACTCAGGGAGGGGGAGCAGACTCCGGGGGTATCGTTTAGCGTCGATGAGAAAGTAGAGATTGCCCGGAAACTCGATGAAGCTAAAGTACACATGATCGAGGCAGGGCACCCTGCTGTATCGCAGGATGTTGCTGCAGCAATCAAGAAGATATCGTCAGAGAAGCTCAATGCGGAGATACTTGCGCATAGCCGCGCACTCATACAGGATGTAGATTCGGCCATTGCTTGCGATGTTGGCAGGGTGGCAATCTTTATCGGGATCACGGAGCGGAAGCTGAACTCCATGAAGATAACGCGGGACAAAGCAGTTGAACTTGCGGTCAGCAGCGTCCAGCATGCTAGGGATCATGGTCTGAAGGTGCGATTTACCGCTGAGGATGCAACGAGGGGCGACTATGATTTTGTTGTGCGGATCTGCAGGGCTGCCATTGAGGCGGGGGCAGACCGAATAAGCATTCCAGATACGGTAGGCATAATGACGCCGGATAAGATGAGGTCGCTATTCGGGCGACTATCAAAGGATCTAAATGCAGAACTCGATGCGCACTGCCACAACGACCTGGGATTCGCTGTAGCCAATGCTGTTGCAGCCATCGAAGGAGGTGGAACAGTGGTTCATACAACGGTCAATGGGCTAGGCGAACGTGCGGGGATAACGCCTCTGGAGCCGTTCGCTGTCGCGATGAAGGTATTGCACAATGCAGACAGCATTGACCTCTCAAAATTACCCGAATTATCGATGCTGGTTGAAAGATACAGCGGGATACCTGTGCCCCCGAACCAGCCGATAGTGGGAGAGAACTCATTCTCGCATAAAGGCGGGGTCCACGCAGCAGCGGTAATATTCGACCCAATCACCTACGAAGCGTTCCCTCCAAGCATTGTTGGGAGACAGAGGGAGATTATCATCAGCAAGTACTCCGGAAAGGTTGCTGTTGATGACCGATTGAAGCGCCTCGGGGTGGCGTTGACCGACTCCGAACTCATGTCGGTCATCTCATCAATAAAGGAGCGGGCAGAGGTAAGAAGCTTCAGGGATACAGACCTGCTTGAGCTAGCCGAGAAGGCGACAGGGAAAAGATTGGAAGTCCACGTGCCAAAGAAGATAGAGGCGCTTGTGATGGTCAAATGCGAGTCCAACGTCTATACGACCGCGGTAGCACGGAGGGTACTTTGGATAAGGGGCATCGAGCGCGTTCTCGAGATAAGCGGTGACTTCGATATCGAGGCGCTCATCAACGTCAACAACATCAGCCAGATGAATGAAGTGTTGGAGAATATAAGGACGATAAAAGGAGTCACTGCCACTAACACGCGCGTCGTGCTGAAGAAATTTAACGGCGTACCCAATTAATCATTCGGAGGGGAGCTCCAGAGGGTACGCCACCTCCCCATTCTTCACGACTAAATTACATCTGGTAGCAAGAGCCGCTATCACGCCCAGAGCAGCAATTCGAAACGCCAGGATTGCCCCCCCTCCACAACCCCTACAGTAGCCGGAAAGTCGAGCAAAAGACGACCGTTTTAATCTTTGATGATTATTCGGTTCATGTTGCCTTGATTAATGAGGAATTATATCATCTTGACCAGCTCAGAACCTGCAATATCGAAATCCTCAGTCACGGTCTTGTCGATCTTGGCTCCGCAACGCTTACAGAATGTTGAATTCTTTGATGCATCTTGTCCGGATTTAGGGCAGAAAGCCATAACAGGGTTTCCATAATTAGAGGGGCACTCATTGATTGAAACCTCGCCAAATGAAGGTTGCAAGTGAAGAGCCCATCATGTATGCACTTTCGAAGTTTTTATGTGCAGGTTCATCTTAAGCGATTATGCGAGCGGACAGATATCATGAACCGAAATGAAGCTTTAGCATTAGTTAAGGAGAACGTGGCAAAGGAGAGCAACATAAAGCACATGATTGCTGTTGGAGCAATCATGAAGGAACTAGCGTTGAGGCTCGGCGAGGACCAAGGAGCATGGGAGGTTACCGGGATACTACACGACATCGATTTTGAGAGATGCGATGGCCCGATGAACCACACTCTGCTTGCTCGTGAAATGCTGGCGGGTAAGGTCGATACTACAATAATCGATGCGATAATGGCGCACAACCACGAGAATACAGGGGTAACGCCGGATACACGGCTCAAGAAGGCACTGATTGCGAGCGATGCGGCATCAGGGCTTGTTGTTGCAGCCGCGCTGGTAATGCCGTCGAAGAAGCTCGCGGATGTTAAAGATGAGAGCTTGATGAAGAAGTTTAAAACTAAAGAATTTGCTAGGGGGTGCGACCGCGAGCGTATGAGGGTCTCTTCAGAGCTTGGATTTAGCATTGAGGAGTACATGTCGATTGCGCTCAATGGTATGCGGAAGGCATCCGCTGAACTTGGCTTGTGATGTGTCATGGTATTTAAGCAGGTTACAGCCAAGAAATAACGTGGTTGCTTATGTTCAGAGATGAGTTCATCCAGCTTGCATTCCTCGAGAACGAGACCGCAAAGCTCTACAATAAAATAATCTCGGGGGTGCATGATGAGGAGATCAAGACGTTGCTCTTCAAGATCTGCTGGGATACCAACAATCACCGTAATTTACTGATGCGCCTTGCTGGCATCGAATCGTTGCCTAGGAAGGTGGAGAAGCCCAATCCGAAGATAAGTGAGGCGGTCGGATATAATCAAAAAATTGCCAGGGGCATTAAAGGAGAGAACACGATACTAGCCGCGCTCGAATCCCTTCAAGAGTACGAGTCCGGAGTCGGCGAAGAGTACTTCTCCTTGGTTTATGCTAAGGCATGGGCAATGGCCAGCCGCGATGAGAGCGTCAAGCTCATCCTACAGAGCATCAGCAACGATGAGAAAGAGCACGTCGAGTGCCTGAGGATTGCAATAAAGCTCATGAAAAAAATGAGTTAGGGGAAGTTTAGACCAGGGCGTTCTCAGCAGAGCATCCACAGCCGCACTTCCGTGGCTCACTTAATCGGGGCAACAAATCGGCGATCAAGGACTGTACATTATTTACATTTGCTTTCAGGGTCTCTACAACTTCCTGTGCCGTGACAGGACTGTCGGCCCATACGTCGTAGTCAGTGACGGTCGCCAGTGTGGTGTAGCATATGCCCGCCTCTCTTGCCAATGCGACCTCCGGCACCAGTGTCATGCCGATGATGTCCGCCCCCCACGTGCGGAATAGCTTTGATTCAGCCCTCGTCGAGAACCGGGGACCCTCGATGCAGACATAATTCGCAGGAGAATGGAATGCAATCTTCATTCTCTTTGCCGACGCAACCGCTAGCTTGTTCAGCTCATGGCAAAACGGGTCAGCAAGAGAGAAGTGGCCGACCACAGCGCCGTCGTAGAACGAGTACTCCCGTTTCTTGGTAAAATCGATGAACTGATCGGGTATAACAAGATCCTCTGGCTTCATAGCTTCCCTGAGGCTGCCCACAGCCGAGGGGGCAATTATGCGCTTGACGCCAAGTTCTCGCATCGCCCATATGTTTGCCCTGTAATTGATCAGGTGCGGGGGGATCGAATGCCTACGCCCATGCCTCGGCAGAAACGCGACCCTGATGCCCTTGAATTCACCAATGGAAACTGCGTCGGATGGTGCCCCGTAGGGGGTATGTAGCTTCTCCTCGACCGTTCCGCCAAACATCGCTGGGTCGTAGAAGCCGCTCCCACCGATGATCCCGATTTCAGCTTTTGACTTATTAGACATAAACACACCGTGTGGACATTATTTCAGCGATTTCTAAAAAAGGTTATCATGTTAATGAAGATGCACGGTTCATGCCTGTTCGGAAAGAGAATATCCGCCCTTGACCTTCCGGATTGTTCCTTTCATAACAAGGCTTGCTACGGCTTTCTCATAGAACCAATTATCGAAATTCACGCCATACCAGTCAGGGAAACGGCCAGCCAGCTCCTCGATGGTCCATACCTTCTTATCGCGCTCTTCGGATATGATCTTTTTAACGAAGCCGATGACATCTTCAAGCCTTGTCCATGGATACTGGTACCAGAACCAGCCTTTTACCTCCTCCGCATAATAATCAGGCGTTACCTTGCTGGTAGATGAGATCCACTGCAGGGTCGCGACCCTGATTTCGTCAGGCTTGCATTTTTCCCAAACATGGTCTTTTGCGATGACTATCGAGTCGCCGGTATCGGATATGTCATCGACTATCAGAACCTTCTTTCCGCTCAAATTGCATACCAACGGGTGTCTTACGCCCGCCTCTTTCGCCATCTGGGCAGCAGAAGGCCAATGAGAAATCTGGAGGGAGACGAGTTCTCCAATGACGAGCTTGTCGCAGATCATCCTTGCGGGCACATATCCTCCCCTCGAGATGGCAATGATTGAATCCGGATGCCAGCCGGAGGAATAGATCTTGTCGCTGACTGCCCTACTCCATGTTTCTACGTCGTCCCAGCCGACTTTAATGCAGTTGATCTTTGGCAACGGGCTCACAGTAAGAATATAGTAGCTATCGGTTTTTAAGATTAAGCATTTGAATTAATAGCAGCGCGCGAGTAGTGAGGAGCATGCCTGCACCCATTAGAGGATTCATTGGAGCACTCGAGATAGGAGAAGAACTGCCGGTCAAAGTGTCAGGAATAGTGAACCTGAGCCCTGAATCGTTTTACAAAGGGTCCATCTCAACGAACATTCGTGACGCGCTGAAATGTGCCGGCAGGATTCTTGATGAAGGCGCTGACGCGATAGATGTAGGCGCCATGTCCACCGCGCCATACCTGAGCGGGCTGGTAAGCGCAGAGGTTGAAGAAGAGCGGCTTGTGCCGGCAATCAAGGCCATAAGTAGCACGTTCAAAACGATCGTTACAGCAGATACACAGCGAGGAGGCGTCGCAGACGCGGCATTGAGGGCGGGCGCAATGGCAATAAATGACGTGTCAGGCGGGCGCGATAAAACGCTCCTTGAAGCGGTCGCTGATCGCGATGCCTCTATAATACTCCTTCCGAGGATGCCGAAGGAAGGTGGCAATCCCGTAAGGTCATTGATGACGGGCTTAAGAGAGTCCGTTGAGGCGGCTGTGCAGGCGGGGATCGACGATTCAAAGATCATTGTGGATCCGGGAATAGGGTTCTATAGGTGTTTCGATGTGCCATGGTACGAGCGCGACATGATCGTGCTCTCCAAACTGAAGTCGTTGAATAGGCTGGGCAAACCCGTTTATCTGGGCGTCTCGCGGAAATCTTTTATCGCCAAGATAACGGGAGCGGAGGAGCCTGAGAAGAGGCTTAGCGGGTCTATCGCCGCCGTGGCTTTGGCGGTAGCGAACGGCGCGTCCATGATAAGGGCGCACGACGTTCTCGAGACGGTTCAAGCGGTAAAAATAGCAGAATGCTTCAAGGCTGCGTCGAAGGGTCCCAAAAAAAGAGCTGAGATCTCGACTGGCCGCTAGTCTGGGAAAGATCCAGGCTTTGGCTCCTTTGCCACGATGATGAGCACGATGATGGTGATTATTCCCAAGATCCCGCTAATGTAAAACGGCATCGCATGGGAGACGCTATCGTAGATCACAAAACTAATAATGGGGCCTATAAATGATCCGAACCCGAAGAAAGTCTCGAAGAGGCCTGTCAGAGCGCCCCTAACGTTCTTTGGAAAGAGGTCCTGCTGCAGGGCGATGTAAGCAGGCGACATTATGCTGTAAAATACGGATCTAATTGACATTACAACGCCTATCTCAGAGACGTTCCTTGATAGCGGCATAAGCATCGTGAATATCTGGGCAAGAGAGGTAAATACGGCGATCATCTTCTTCTTGCTGAACCGGTCTGCGAGTCGGCCGGCGTAGATCTGAACGAACAGCATCAGCACGCCTGATATCGAGAAGATGACTGACATGCTTGCTGTTACCTCGCTGTATGACATGGCATATTCGTGCTGTACGAAGTAAACAAGAAGCGGTTCAATGAATGACGTTGCAAAGCCATATGATAAGCCAACGAAGAGCATGGCAATGATTGTCTTACGGTACTTCTCATTGATCTCTTTGAAGGGCAGCCGCATTACCTTCGTCTTTTCGACGGGAGACAACATCGGGGGCGTCTTTACAACGAATATTACCATCAGCACTGCGACTGCGGATACTCCTGCGCACGCATAGAAGGGTATTCTAAAGCTATCGAGCAAAGCCATATGCAATACGTTCTCTGAATACCACTGTATGGACCCCCCCAATGCCGGACCCACTACCCAACCGCCCATAGAGATCGAGTTGTAAAGGCCCATCGCATAGCCTCGCTTCCCAGGGGGCGTCAGATCCCCTATAAGGGCGGTAGCGGGTGGCCAGACCATCGCTGAAGCTATCCCCTGTATTGCGCGGTAGAAGAGAAGCTCGTAATAGTTCTGGGATATGCCAAAGAGGACCGAAACAACAGCGTATATGCAGAGCCCAGCAATTATCAGCCTCTTTCTCCCAAACCTGTCAGACAGAGAGCCGGCAGGGGCGGCCAGGAACGTCCTGGTGAGGAGGAAGGCTGATGACAGCAAGCCCACATCCAGCCCGGAAGAGGCGCCGAGCATTTGAGCATAAACAGGCAAGAACGGCATGATTATTCCAAAGCCGAGCATGACCACCGCAGCAGATATTGACAGGGCAATCACTGATGCGATCAATAAGGAACACTTACCTTCGGCGCATGAATGCGATCAAGATTATAGCCATGCCTATTATGACGAGCGCGATCGGCATCACGTATGAACTGAACGGGATGCTGAAGAGGCCTTGCATCAGGTTTGCCAAGCCTGCGATTAATATGATCGCACCCACTATCGCAATCACGATGAGCCCTGTATTGCTTGATACAGGAGCCGTTTGAGAAGTCGGGGCGGCGCCCTGACTGCCCGCTGCAACCGATTCTAGGTAAGGCGAAGGTGGAATCAAAAGCCATGCCAAGAGATAGATCAGGATGCCCGATCCCCACATCATGGAAAGTGCAACCCAGGCGATCCTTACAAGCGCGCTGTCGATGCCGAAGTACTCGGCTATCCCGCTACATACGCCGCCCAATATGCGGCTATTAGAACGATAGAGGCGCTTATTATAACTCGACAATGGGAACACCTGATAGTTAAAGTCTATTTGGGGAAAAAGTATAAAAAAATGCCGAATCTACGGCAGGGATCCGAAGAGTTTCCTCAAGACATCTTGCCCATTCATCGCGCCCAATGAGCCTTTGCGGCATGCCGTTTCACCGAACTCGGATGTACCGTCTCGAGCAATCCCCGCTCCTGCAGCTATCAACGGAACTGGATCGTCGGAATGGGCTTTCATCTCGCACGGGGTCGAATGGTCAGCAGTCACTATGACCGTCGTGTGTTCATAGTCAATATTCAGGTTTTTAAAGAAGTGGGCATCGATCATCTCGATCGACGTCTTCTTCGATTGCCAGTTGCCGTCATGTGCAGGCTCGTCAGGCCCCTTTATGTGTATGTATACTCCGCCATAACTCTCAAGCAGCTCCTGCGCCATCTCTGCTCTGCGTTTATAATCCACGGCCAAATCACCAGTGGGTTTAGGAAGTTCAACGAGGTCCATTCCGCTGAGCATCGCGATTCCTCGCTCGACGGGCATTTCAACCATTGACGCGAATTCCATCCCGTAGAGAGCCGTCACTTTCGTGAATGAAGGGAGCCGATCGCCAGCATCCCTCGACAATATCGCGTTTGCAGGCGGTTTTTTGCCATCGCGCCTTAGCTTATTCAGCGGATGCGCTTCCAGAACGGCGTGACTCTTGACCGTAAATTCCTGCAGCAGATCTGCAGCTGCCTTTGCCTCGCTTGTGAGGTCTAACGCTTCACATTTGACCACTTTATTCTTGAAGCTCTTCAGCGCAAGCCCAAGGCCCTCCATCTTCCGGTAAGCAGGATCAGTATTGGAGATGTTGCCCGATAGCTTGCCCCGCTTCCTTCGGATGACTAGGACGCCCCTGTGCCCTACAGTACTGAGGAACTCGAATTCAGCAGAGCGTGATTCAAGCTTTACTTCTCGGTTGATTGCGCCTGCCAATACCTTAGCCTCATCTGTTGTTAGCGACCTTCCGCAACGCCTGTCTATAATGTTCATGTCATCGTCTACCGTAGCGAAATTGCACCTTAACGCGAGGTTCCCATTCTCAAAATCCATTAGTGAACCGAACGCCTCAATCGGACCTCGCCCAGTGTAGGTCTTCACAGGGTCGTATCCTAGCATGCTGATAACTGCGACATCGGATTCAGGTGCAATGCCTTTTCCGACAGTGTAAACAACCCCTGAACTGCCTCGCGCAGCAATCGAGTTCATGTAAGGATGCGCTGATGCCTCAAGCGGCGTCTTGCCATTCAAATCAGCGATTGGTCGATCGCCCAAGCCATCGAGGAGCACATAGAGGAGATGCCTGTCGTACATAGAAATTACCGTTGAATTGTCATTCCAATCAGCTATTTATGAGTTTTCAACCAAGTGGGGATGGATCACGAGGTCACAGCCTTGAATATCTCTTCCTGGACCTCTGCAGGCGGCTTTGAAGTATTTGCGATATAGGATTCAGTCTTGCCTAGCAGCCTTCTGAAGAATTCAGTCCGCAGTTTTAGTTTCCGCTCGTCCCTGACCATCTGATGTGGATTATAGAAGTCGTTTTTGAGCAGGATGTCGAGGGCGTCGCTGCTGTCGATGCGGCGGATGATTTGGGGATCGCTATGATCCCGCTTCAGCAATACGACTTTATGGAGCGTTGTCAATGAGATCATGCCGTCATTCCCCACAACCCACCTTGCATTTACGACTGCCCGCCCCCTCTTGTCGAAGACTGCGCCATCAAGCATATTCTTATATTTGGACCAAATTCTGCCGAGGTCGGCGTCGACATAACAGTTCTTCTCAGATCCGAATGCTAGGGCATTCCGCTCGTACATCCTGACAAAGAACCAGTCATCTGCCAACAGCCTCGCGCCGGCGTTCCTTAGCAGCCCCCAGCTATGCGTTGTCTTTCCTACGCCGCTGGGCGCGATTAGGGCAACGCCTCGCCCATTGATGTCGAGCGCTGCACCGTGAATTGAGTGAATTTCGTGCGCATCTTCCAGAATATCGCCAGCTATTGCCAATGCGACGCTTTTTATCCATCCGTAGTAATCGAAATTGAATATGAAAGCGGTCTTTGTGAGCGGATCATATTTCACATGTTGAGTTTCGTTGGAACGATCGATTGTCAGGATTCGCCCATGCGATCGTTTGCTCTCGTCTGAAGAATAGAAATTATCGGACCAAACATCGGCGAAGATCCGGCTTCCCGTAATTAGCTTCATGCAGCACCCATAAACATCAGCTTTGCGAGTAAACATAGGTTGACTTATGAGCTTGGAGTAGAGCTCGTGTTTTTCATCCGAGTTTATTATTTCAATTTGGTATGGCATAGGGCACTCACTTGAAGCATAGGTCACTTGTTACGGATAGTTAAAAAAAGGTATGTTCAGAAGTCCTGAGGGATGCATAAAGTGAGGGGGACAATGAAGCGGCTAAATTTATCTTATTGGGTTGCATCAATAGGCTATGGGAATTGGGCAGAGCAGCTATACAAAGGGAATAGCGTATATCTTAATTGCTGATCTCATCTGGGGCACAGTCTTTTTTGCTTCGCAGATAGGTCTAGCGTATACCAACCCCTATTTCCTTGTATTCATGCGATTCCTTGTTGCATCGGTCGCAATATTCGCTGCGTTGCCCATTGCTGGCAGAAAATTGGGGATCATTTTAGAGCTGCGCAAAGCCTGGGTTTGGGTATTCGGGGTGCTGTACACCCTAGGGTTTGTCCTGCAGTATGTCGGCCAGGACATGACAACGGCCTCCGAGGCTACGCTATTAGCGAACTTATCTCCGATAATCATACCGATATTTGCATATGCCATACTCAAGGAGAAGATAGGGGCGTGTCAGAAGGTTGCTGTTGTGATGGGCATAGCGGGATTGTTTCTTGTCGCTAGCCCACGCCTCTCCCTAGGCATATCGGAGGCGACAGGCAATCTGCTGCTCTTCGGTACATCTGTCTTTTACGCGCTCTTCACCGTCATGAACAAGAAGGTGCCAGTCAAGCCGTTAGGAGGTTCACTCGCAATCATCCTGATAGTGACCTTGATGACGTTTCCAATAATTATCGTTATGAATGGCGTCGATGCTGCAATCATGTTCATGCCTTTTGAGGGATGGGTGGCAGTAGTCTATCTCGGCATACTGTGCACCCTTGTGGCGCTGACTTGTTACCTCAAAGGATTAAGCACAGTGCCTGCGTCTCAGGCGGCAATCCTATTTTTAGTTCAGATACTTGTAGGCTTACTGCTCTCAACGCTTATCCTTGGAGAAAGCATGGCTCTAACTCAGGCAATAGGCGCGGTAGTGACCGTTGCTGCCCTCTTCATAGGCATAATGCGGAGATAAGCCTGCGGTCTAGAGGAGGCGTGAAGGTGCAGTAACATATGGCGATTGATTGTGCCATGTTGCTTCAAGGCATAAGATAAAAGCATGTTGCGGTCATCTTGAATCCGTAAATGCGGCAACAGGTTCTTTGAGGCGCGACAACATGGAGAACGGGTCATGGCTCGTTGATTTACTCATGAAAGAAGGGGCAAGCTATGCAGAGGTTAGGCTCCATAGGAATGCCGAATTCGGCATACTGCTCAAGAACGGTATGCCCGAACCCCCGGAATTTGGGGAGGCGTACGGTGCTGCGATAAGGGTAATCTGCGGCGGGGCGCTATCCTTCGTTTCGACCAACATCGTCAGCAAGGATTCGCTCACCGAAGCAGGAAGGAAAGCGCTGAAGAGTGCAAATGCAATGCGTGGTAAAAGCAAAAAGGTCAGCTTCTCGGAGGAGAAGCCGCAAAAGAAGGCTTGGGGAGCGGAGTTTAAGGAGGACCCGCTACAGGTTGGATCGGAGTCGGTCATTGAACTGCTGAAGGAGGTCGATGGGGCTTTGATTGAGACCCAGGGGGTCAAGTTCCCCAACAGGATGCTCATTTTTGGCGGATCCAGCGAAGAGAAGAGCTATGTCAACAGCGAAGGCGCGAACTTGACATCGTGTGTGCCGCGTATTGAAGGAGATTTCATTCTGACAGCCTATGATAATGCTAAAGGAACGCTTCAGAGGATAATCCAGATTGGCGAGTCGGGAGGATGGGAGAGGGTCAAGTCAATCAATCCTGTTGAAAAAGTCAGGAATGAGGCTAAAGGGATGGCGGATGTGCTATTAAAGGGAAAGCAGCTGCCATCCGGGCGATATAGTGTTATAGTTGGAAGCGAAGTCACCGGTATAATCGCCCATGAAGCTTGCGGACATCCCCAAGAGGCTGACAGAATATTGGGAAGGGAGTCTGCCCAAGCTGGCGAATCGTACGTCAAGGCGGACATGGTTGGCAGGAGGATAGGGAGCCAATTAGTAAACATCTCAGATGATCCGACCATCCAGCACTCCAACGGGTATTACAGGTATGATGACGAAGGCGTTAAAGCAAGGAAGAAGCAACTGATGAAAGGCGGTGTGATAAGCGGCTTCCTCCATAGCAGGGAAACTGCGTATGACTTCAATACGTGCAGCAATGCAGCGATGCGCGCTACATCTTATGCAAGAGAGCCAATAATCAGGATGTCCAACACATTCGTAGAGGCGGGCGATAGCAGTTTTGAAGAGATGCTCGAAGATTGCAATTCGGGCATCTATGTAAAGAGCTTCCAAGAATGGAACATAGACGACCTGAGGTGGAATAACAGGTACGTGGGGCTAGAGGCATACATGATAAATGGCGGAAGATTAAGCAACCCCATAAGGTCCCCCATCATTGAGGCAACTACTGAAGTCATCTTCTCGAGCGTGGAGGCGGTGGGGAAGGAACTCGGGTTCAATGCGGCTACTTGCGGCAAAGGGCAGCCTTCTCAAGGAGCTCCAGTCTGGACCGGGGGCCCGCCGTTGAAGATGAGAGGAATATACATCAAGAGCAGGTAAATTACACCGAAAGTTGTTTTTACGGGAAAGGGTTAGTTATGATTAAAAATTACTCGCAGTTATAAAACGATAGTTTAAAATATACAATGTTAATATTCTGCGTTAGTGAATGACCTTGCCGACTCGATTAAATAGAGCAGGATTTAGCACTGCGGCCATACATGAAGGCGATGAGGATGGCGCAGATATAATTCAGCCTATTTATCAGACCGCAATATTCAAGCATCCGAATGGCAAGAAGATCCGCGGCAGGGACCTAAAATATAGTCGCGAGGACAATCCTACCGTCAACCTCCTAGAAAAGAAGGTGGCGGCGCTTGAAAACGGTGAAGATTGCTTAGCGTTCGCTTCAGGGATGTCAGCGATTTCAACAGCGTTCATCGCTAACCTTGGTAAGGGGGACACAATAGTTACCTCCAAGGAGATATACGGGGCTTCACTGATACTGCTACGCTCGCTCGAAAAATTTGGGATAAAGGTAAAATGTGTTATGAATGACGGCCTCGCTGAGGCGATCGACGCTGACACCAAAATGGTATTTGTCGAGTCAATAACCAATCCAACACTGAAGATACCCGATGTAAAGAGTTTGATCAAACTCTGCAAAGAACAGGGCGCAACGTTTGTAATTGACAACACGTTTGCAAGCCCTGCAAACTTCAAGCCGATACCTCTTGGTGCAGATTATGTCATCCACAGCGCTACAAAGTATCTTGGCGGGCATAACGACGTCATCGCAGGCGTCATGACCGGACATCGCGAGGGCATAAGCAACGCATGGGAATGGCGCAGGAATCTAGGCGGGAATTTGGATCCTTTTGCGGCATACCTAGTCATACGCGGGCTCAAAACGCTAAAGCTCAGAGTGGACGAGCACAACAAAAATGCGATGATTGTCGCCAAGCATCTCGAAGACCATAAAAATGTCAAAAAAGTACACTATCCCGGACTGGAATCGAGCCCTTACAACAAGATCGGGCATACGTTGATGCGGGGTTTTGGAGGGGTGGTCTCGTTTGAAGTCGTTGATTACGATGGCGCGATGAGGCTGATGTCCAAGCTCAAAATAATTAAAACTGCGCCAAGCCTTGGCGGCACGGAGACGCTGATAACTCATCCTTCATCATCATCGCACAAGAACATTGATGAGAGGGAGAGAGCTGAGCTGGGGATAACAGAAGGGTTGTTACGGCTTTCAGTTGGCATTGAAGACTCTGATGATATAATTGACGATCTAGAGAAGGGGCTTAACACAGTTTAAGAAAGCGGCTCCTGGTCATCCGGTGGCAAAACTGCCCCGTTACCGAATTCGTCTTCCAGCATTACAGTGAATTCAGCATTACCATCCATAGCGCTCTTTATCCGCTTCATTGCGCGTTTGGCTTTAGCGCGGTTTGATTTTCCTTCTGCAATACGGAGCAGTTGCTCGCTGATAGCAAGAAAACGGTCCAACAAGCCCTCAACATTAGTTATGAAAGCCTCTGAACGGTCACCCGGCTGCAGCTCAAGACCCAACTCAGGTATCGATATCGTGGAGGTTGAAGACCTGATAACCCTTGCAGAGAGGTCCTTGGGTGACTTAACAGGATAAGCTATATGGGCAGGACCGCGGTCTTCTAGGGAGATCACATCGAAGACACGATATCCGCAATCTGGGCAGAGCATAGTAATCATAACAGCCATTCCAAATCTAGGGACGTCGGTGTACAGCTCTTTTACTTTCATGCCATCCTTTCCACAACTGGCGCAAGTGGCAGTATAATTATTCTCTTTTGCAGCAATCCCCATAAACGCAACCGCATTAATTAAAAGGCGGTTCTTATTTATCCTTTTTATTGCTGGAGTTGCTTGGTCATATTTTTATCAGGGAAACGCCTAGAGTAATACGGAGTTGAGCTTATGAAGAGAATCGAGGTAATCTTCTTCAAAATCGGTTCATGCGGCTCGTGCAATGTGGCGCAGAAGATATTCATGAACTTAACAAGGAGGATAAACGCGTACTTTGGAGAACAGGTCATAGACTTGAAGATGAACGATATGGAAGATGAGGAAGGATACAGGTTGGCCAATCAGCTCAATATCGCATCTGCACCGACGTTTATGATACACGGGGAGGTTTACAAGGGAGAGATTAGTGAGGAGATGCTCCTAGAGACGATAGCCAAGAAGATGGACATAAAGAAACAGGATCTCGAATGCCTGCGGCGCAGTGTGAGGGAATATGAGGAGAAGGAGCACGGCGCCACATATGTAATCAATCCAATCGGCGTCATAAGGGTCGAAGCAGAGGATGACGAAATCGCGAAGAGCGTTGATGGGCTCAGGGGCATGGTAGAAATCTTTGACGAGTATGCAAAGGGGCTTGAGGGGATTGAGGGGTTTTCACACGTAATTATCTTTTCATTTCTCAATAGGACTGGCGAAGATTCGAGGAATACGCTAATGGTAAAACCAAAGTGGCTGAGGGAAATGAGTCCGAAGCCAAACGGTGTTCCATTGGTGGGCGTCTTCAACACGCATTCGCCACACCGACCAAACCCAATAGCAATGACCGTAGTCAAGCTTCTCAAGAGGAATGGCAACAGGCTCTGTGTTGATGGTTTGGACCTCTTTGACGGGACACCTGTGATAGACATAAAGCCGTATACGATAGACCGTGTTGAGAAGGGCTTAAGGTTTCCGGATTGGTACAACGAGATGATTTTGAGGGCAAAAGAAAAGTATGGCAAGGACTTTGAACTCTGACGACGCGCAGGTTTTTATCCCTGTCAAACGGTATGATGGTGTGGAAAAAAGATGGACTTTGGATGGGTAATCAATATCTTTGGCATTGTCTTCGATTGGATTAAATCAGTAATCGCTATGCTCCTAAATATGACGCTCTTCAAAGTAAACCCCGGTGTTGTTGACGGCTACGCAAGCACTATAACACTGCTCGTTTCATTCACTGCGATCTACATAATTCTTGTATTTGTGAGCTCTGCAAAGAAGATCCTAGGTATCATACTGACTCTTGGATGGGTTCTGCTCATCGTAAGCATCTTCCTTACTGCCATATAGCAACATAAATAGGGCGAGGGGAGGACGCGCCCCTAAAGCCTTACTGCGCAGCTTATCCTGATTCCGGATTCGGTCATCGCAGTCAGAACCACAGCCTCAGATTCAGGGAATATATTGAACCTCACAGCATAACTGCAGAATGAAGTCCGGATCAGGTTTGCTCTGTTGCCATCGACATAAACATCGATAAGGCGTGGTTCCGACATTGTGCCATTATCTATCACGCGGTATAAAAATTCTAAAATAACGAATACGCCCGGCTTGCTTATCCCCTTTGAGACTGAAAACGGAGTCAGTTCTTCTCGATATGAATATGAGGAGGTCGAGATTTGGATGAACGCCGCGTTCCCCAACTCAATTGGTAAATCTTCATCGCTGGGGGAACTAGACAGATTAAAAATGAGAGCGCCGCTAGGTTCGCTTTCGCCACTCGCGTTTCCTGCAAGGTTATCAAATGCAATGCCAAGGTGAACGATTGACGAGGCGTTGGCAATGGCAGAGTCTATGAAAAGCTTCGACGCAGATACAGAATTAGCGTTCAATGATGCTGAAGCGCTGCCCTGTATCAGAATCGACCTGAAGACGCTTGAATCCGAGGATGAGTCGTAGACCATTATCGAACGCCCCCCCATGGAGAACTCTGAAAGGATGAAATATGCAGATGCCATCGATAGCAGCAAAATGAATGCTGCAAGCGTGAAAGCGAATCCGCGATCGCGTTTAACGCGTTTTTTCGAGATGGTAGTCAAATAGCATGAGCCTCCAGAAGAAATAATCCGGATTCGCCTTCGAAGACAAGCGAGATGCAGATGTTTGCCGTCCCGAATATTATGCAATCTGATGCAAATTTTATTTTATCAGGAGCATAGACTAAAAGACCATAACCTGATGAAAGAACAAGGTTGGCTGGATCGGCAATCCCTGTAAAGTTGACGCCTTGGCACGCTATGGTATTCCCCGAGATATTGATTACTTGCGACCCGGATGCTGCCACGATATTAATCGTCGATGGCGAACCCTGGAGGCAGAGCGACTCAACCCCATAATGAACGGCAAAGCATGAACTTCTTCCAAGTTGAGACTCGTTGAGGGAGTCCAGTGCCGCGAATGAGGATGACGCCAGCTGCGAGATTAACGATATGAGGGCGATCGAGACGATAATGGCAGTCAGTGGAGATGATATCCCTGCGCTCGCTTTTTTCCGTTTAGAACTGGGGTTTGAGTTCCATTTCAAACAAATCACCTTGAAATCTGCAAGACTACGATTAAGGGGAGGAAACTGCCGTTGAAACCAGCGAGGTAATACGAGGCTGAGCCGGAATCATATCCAAGCCGTGATTCTGCAGACCACAGCAGTGCCCAGTTTGTATCATAAACCTCAAAGCGGAACCCAAGATGTGGCGGCAGCAAGCAGCCGAAGGTTGATATCGCGGCATCCGAATCCCTCGAGTACACAAGATGCCCCAGCACATGCTCTCTATCCAAATAGGATAGCGTATGCGACGCCAATGTGCTGAGGTCGAACGAATGAGAGACCGTGTAGACGGGGACGGCGGCAATCATTGCTGAACTGCCCACTAGAAAAATGGTGCATGCCACAATGACATCGAATATTCTCGAAATGCCTCGACCCATGTGCGCTCACCAAGCCCTTACCGTAATGACGATGACCTTTCCCTCGCCGATTTCAACAAGCTTTGTGCATTCGCCCGTCCTGAAGACGGGCGGTTGTGAGGTGGATCTTGTCCAAAGGGTTATAGGCTCGCATGAACCACTCATCGAAAAACATGTGGCGTTGACCCACAACATGATTGTGTGGGGGAGTCCATAGAGTGAAGCATTGGGAGAAGGGGCAAATGAATTCCAACCATCATAGTTATTCGAGCCGTTCAAAATCATCACGTCCCCTGCAATACTCGCATAGTGGCTGAGCGTGCAATCAAGCTTGGTTGCAATCGCGCTGGCATATGTCGCGGTGCAGACATAGTTTGCAGTACTGAAGATGAGAACGAAGATAGCCATCGAGAGCACTGCTTCAAAATTCTGGTCCATTCAAGCACTGCCCCCAAAGCTGCCCATTAACGAGGTCATTAGCCCAAAGTCCTTGAATATGAGTATGCATAGCGTCGACAGCAGAACACACGCAATGGCGGGTTTCAGCCCATCTACTATTGAGCCCCCATTGCTTACCTTGCCGCCCAATAGCCCCAATAAGAAGGAGTTATACACAACGGCTGAATAAGCGATGGATTCAACGACTGCAAATTGTGCCTGAGTAATGAATGAGAAGCCCAATGGGATCCCGACTGACGAAGTCATGTCCACCATACCGGTGAAAAGCCGGGCAACAACGTCGACAGATATTATGATGCTGAAAGCCAAGACGAAGGAATTTACATAGCTTGTCATTATGAACATGCGGGTCTGAGATTCTAGCGACTTGTGGCTGAGGAAAAGATTTTGAACCAGCTCGGAGAGCGCATCGAGGCTCCTTGCTTCTGCCCCCATTGCCTCCGCTCTATCCAATAGTTCGAAGGAGATCTTTGCCACCCAAGGAGCTTCGGAGGATAAAACAGCATGCCTGAGTGGCGCTCCGACTTTCAAGAAAGCCGCAGCCCGGTATAGCAGCCGATCAAAGGATTTGTTGAAGGACCGCGTTTCGGAAAATGACATGGCCGCCATGCAAGGAGAGTTGCCTTTCTTAACGTCTTCAGCTATGGATCTGATGAATGCGGGGAGAGCGGAGAGTATTTCGAGCGCATTTTTTCTGGATGAAGAATAGGACATTGATGCGGGAAGCATTAATGCCGTCAATAGTGCGGCGAGCACGTAATAAGCAGGCAGGACTATCCCGAAAAAATCAGCTGCGAAGAGGGTTATGATCGATAACGGGAATGCGGCCATCGATATGAAAAAGTTCTTCAGAGGAGCGCGTGAGCAGATTTCCCTTGGGAGATAGGAATCAATAGTCATGTTAAGAATAAATGCAATCGCTGTCGGGAAGATAAAACATGAGCCTATCAGCAAAGGGACGCCAAGAAGTCCGCTGAATAGGACGCCGATCGTGATTAATGCCATGGGTACGATGATGAAAGATACCATCTCAGCAGAGGCGATTAGTGAAAACTTATCGGACATTGTCCTAAGTCTTCCTTGCAGCGCAGAGAATATTCTTTGCAGTTCGTCTTTCATAACACGGTAGACTTCGCCGCCTTCGCGTTGCGCAGATACGGAAGCGAAATACAATGCCTGCACCGCTTCTGAGGGGTGATATTTGCCTTCGAAGAGGAGTGCTTCGTACATATTGATGGCATACAATTTGCGCAACTTGTCTAACCGTAATGATTCGTAGCTGAATGCGGGCAAATGCCTGAATTCTTTGATCAGTTCAAAGGCCTTCTGAACAGGCATACCTGATGCAGAAGCCATCGCAAGGTAAGCCGCCACGAATGGAAGTTCCCTTTCGCAAGATGCCCGACGGCTTTGGCAGGAAATCCAGGGCTTTATCGCAGTAAAGGACAATGCGATGGGGGGCACAACAAACGCAATGACCATCAACAGAATGTAGAACGGATTGAGTTGAACAGCCCCAATGAACGAAAGACCCAAGAACAGAATTGATGACGCAACTGGAAATGCCGTCAGCAATGCCCATCGAATCATGCTCTGGGCATACTCTAACGGCGTTGAAAGCATATTACTCCGGTAAACAACTAAAGAGATGCGTTCTGCTATCAAATGCAACACTGATAGGTGCAACTCTTGAAAAAACGACTTCTTTTTGCGTATCGTATGTGAACGATCTTTGTTCTTAAAGGACGCGGGATTAGCGTCCGAATAGGTTTGATGCGGCATAGCTTGATCATCGCCTTGCCTGATGGTGACGGTCAATTTCAATGGGGTCTGCCGTACATGCTTTTTCTGTTTGAAGGATGGGCCTCCGGCTTTTTGAATCGAGTTGAGCCTCAAACATTCCGATTGTCTCGAACGATCCGCTATCTGAGATCAGTATAGATTCAGGGTCAAAATTTTCTGATGTTTGGAATCCCCAAATCGCCTTGGTCACGAATAGGAAATCTCTGAATGCGGGCTGCATCTTCGAGAGAGACTTTAACTTGCTCAAGAAAGAGACCCTTGCGCGGAAATTCTCAATTAACGATGATGCAGAAATGCCTGTTTCGCTCATAATTCTCCTTGCGATGTTTGATGATACAAGTGCACTTTCATCGCATGAAAATGAATCGCCCGAAAAATCATAACGGAATAGTGGAGAGCACGACAGATCATCAGCAATATCGAAGAAGTTGATTGCTCGCCTTCGCTGGATCACGCGGTCCTTTGTTCGCGTGTGTGTGCGTGTCACATAGAGTATGCCACCTAGCGACCTCAGAGTCCCTTTCTCGACTGAGATCGGAGGTGAGAGCAGTCGCTCTATTGCTGCACGAGGGCTTTCGGCGTGAAGTGAAGTGATTCCGCCGTGCCCTGTCATTATTGCTTGAGCCCAAACGCGCGCCTCCTCTCCCCTGATTTCACCAACAATCAGGTGGTCTGCGGACATCCGCAATGCCTCCTTAACCAAGGGGAACATGCCGATGTCTCCCTTCTCGTCAAGCGTGACTGATTCGCGCACAACGAGGGAGAACCGGTTAGGATGGGCTAGTTTGAGCTCGGGAGTGTCCTCGATAGTAACTATTACCGACCGTTCAGGTATCAGATTACAAAGTGCATTTATCATGGAGGTCTTTCCGGTCCCCATCGTGCCGCAGACCAAGAATGCCTTCTTGTGCTCCTCAAGAAGCATAAGCCAGGCAGCCATCTCGGGGGAGATTGAATTGAGCAGCATGAGGGAAGTTATTGACCAAGGTTTTTCAGGGAACTTCCTGATGATGAAATTTGATCCTTCCACAGAAACCTCTTTCTTGTACGAGGCTGATAGCCGATCCCCATTAGGCAGCCGTATGCTCAGCATGGGCCTGTATAATGAAACTGATTTTCCGGATATGTGGACAAGCCGTTCCAGATACCGGTCAAGCTCGTCCTGTTCGAAAGTTACATTTGTTGGCATGATGCCGTAGTCGGAGTGGGTGCAAGAAACTCGCCGGTTGGCAGAAGGGACCACGATGTCTTCAACTTTTGGGTCATTTACCATCGGCTCCAGTTTGCCATACCCAAGGATTTCCCTCTTAAGCAGATATTTGAACCGCGGTTCATCCAACCCTGCCCTTTGCATGTAATCCTCAAACTTGGACTCGTCCTTGATTATTGATGTGGGCATTAGGAAGAGCAGTTTCATTGATATGTTTAGCAGAAACTCCTGCTCTTGTGGGGTGAGCGGGGGATCATTTACAAGGTATTCATAATTCCCGGTTATGTAAATCGTGGTTGCACCGACAGCATACCGGTCTATGATGTCAGAAGAGGATAGTTTTGCATGCGAAAAATGCAGGTTTAGGGGAGGCAGGTCGAATCGAAGTGGATTGGATGAGCGCTGACCTTCGAGCCCATCATATGCCATACGTTCAACCTGATCAAAACTAAGGTCTTGGATTCTGTTCAGACCGTCTTTTTTGATCCTGAAGAGCCTCATGGTAATCATCAGATTACGTTTAAAAAAAGAGATGGCAGAATCACTGCACATATGCACTGAACTGCAAAATCCCCTGGTTCGTTTCGAGCGCTCCCTTGACGGTTGTTCCAGCATTAAACGTTTTATCGAAATCGATCGACAGTATAGAGCTGCTGCCTGCCTCAACTATGGTTGGAGGGGCAAGAGAGCGGGTGTCCGAGCCTATGTGGCACGCGGCTATGCTGGCATTGGCGTTGCCGATATTTTTAACGGTCATGTAAAGGGTATCATTTTGAATTACTGGAGAGCCAATTATTATGACTGCACCTTGACTTGCTGCCGATGTACCTGTTGAAATCATCCACGTAATGGCGACGCCGGTCACCGCTAGTGCTGCAACCGTGACTAGGATTGTGATTATCGGTGTAGAGATCTCTCCCCGTTTGCTTCTGTTAATTGTCCTCATTTTTGATCGGATAGTACGAGCATATAAAAAGCCTAAGCGCCATGCGATTCTGCCAATGAAGCCCGACACGGTCATCCTTGTGTTCTATTTTGTGGACACATGTGTTCAAATCTATAGTATAAAATACGGATCAAGGTAATGTATAACACGGTAGATGGAATTATGGCTGCCACATCGTCGAAAAAAGCAACTCTAATTATTGGTGTTTTGGTTTTAGGGATCGTCATTGCAAGCGCATTTTATATCGTTGGGACCGCGCCTGCAACGGATATGAGGACATTCATGTCGTTCTCTGAGATGGAGGCATACCTGAAGAAAGGCCTCACTAGCAACAATTACAGGGGCGGCTATGACCTCTTCCTGAAGGATTATGCGGTCGCGACAAATGCTCAAGAATCGGCCGGAACAGGCGACTATTCCACAACGAACGTGCAGGTTGCTGGTGTTGATGAGGCGGACATCATAAAGACTGACGGGTTCTTCATTTACGCGGTCGCAGGCCAGACACTCTACATCATAAGGGCGCTACCAGCGGAGAGCGCCACAATACTATCCGAGATCTCTTTTAACTCGAGCTATAACCCGGAGATCTACATTGACGGTGACAGGCTAGTCGTGATTGGCAATGATTACGAGGTATACTTGTATTCGGAACCGGCTATCGGGATTGGAGTTTCTGATGCAAGGATATACATGCCATACTACTCGAACACCGGGTTTGTGAAAGTATTCGACATATCTGATAAGACAAGTCCAACCCTTGTCAAGGACATCTTCATAAATGGCACCATATCAGGGTCCAGGATGGTTGGCGACTATGTCTACCTTGTATCGAAT
This sequence comes from uncultured Nitrososphaerota archaeon, assembly GCA_964634735.1. Taxonomy (GTDB): domain Archaea; phylum Thermoproteota; class Methanomethylicia; order Methanomethylicales; family Methanomethylicaceae; genus Methanomethylicus. The sequence continues at coordinate 3,627 of CAZWMA010000005.1, read as the reverse complement.
AAGCCGTCAATGCTTTACTACTCAACTCCTGTCGTAGACCTTCCATCTTTCACGTGCAACAACATAACTACGAGCGTCCAGGCGACTGACGTGAAGTATGTTGATACAGCATCGAATTACTACAACTTCATAACAGTGATGGCAATCAACGTTCAGGACAACCTACAGCAGCCATCGACTGAGACCTTCTTAGCAGGGTCATCTTCAACGATGTATGTCTCGACAGAGAACATGTATCTCGTTGTCTATTCGTCCCACTATCGGTCGTTGTTAGTTTCGAGCGAATGGATAGAGGAGACGCTGATATACAGGCTGCACTTCGTCAATGAAGCGATTACTGTTGAAGCCGGCGGCGTCGTTCCAGGGAACGTCCTCGACCAGTTCAGCATGGATGAGAGCGGCGGATATTTCAGAGTCGCGACGACAGAGTGGACAACCAATGGCTCGAGGAACAGCCTCTTCGTCCTTAACATGAATCTGGAGAAGGTCGGCTCAATCGAGAATATAGCCCCGGGCGAGAGGATATACTCTGCCAGGTTCATGGGGGACAAATGCTACCTTGTGACGTTCAGGCAGGTTGACCCGTTCTATGTAATCGATCTCTCAGCTCCGACTGCGCCCGAGATCTTGGGCATTCTCAAGATACCGGGATACTCGGACTACCTCCACCCGCTAGGTGACAACTATATCATTGGCGTAGGGAAGGAGGGCAATAACATCAAGCTCTCCCTATTCGACGTCTCCAACGTCTCTGATCCCAAGGAAGTAGCAAAGTACATGCTGAACTACACCTACTCGGACTCCGAGGCGTTGAGGGACCACAAAGCATTCCTATTCGATGAGCAGCGCGGCTTACTCGTGTTGCCCGTTTCATGGAGCAGCGGCAGAGATTGGACATACTCCCAAGGCGCGTTTGCCTTCAACCTGACTGTGGATAACGGATTCGTCCTCAAAGGAGTGATAAACCACCAAGTCGACACCAACACTAGCAGCTGGGACTATGCAGTAAGCAGGTCGCTTTACATTGGAAACACACTATATACGCTTTCCAGCGAGAAGCTGGTCATAAATGACATCTGGTCGCTAGCACAGATCAATGCGATCATTTTCCCATAAAAGCAAAGAATTGATGGCTGCGAGCAACAGCCTTCTCTTTTTTTATCTTTTTTGATATTTTATTCGCGCATTAAGCAGCCGCCCAAGGCGCGGTGGGTTATGCGGACCCCTTTGATTGTGAACCGGGATGCCATTTCACGGAGTTTATCAACTGACGGGTTGGATGCCATATGGAATAGCGCAAAGTGAGCGTTCTCAGGCAGAAATTCAACTATGGTAAAACTGGCTTTATTTGCCTCTTGCTTCTGGTCATATCCTGCTGACCTGAGCTCGGATTCAATCATACCTATCTTCGAGACATCGTCATTGTATCCAGGTATGACAACCATCCTCAAATCGAGATAGGCATCCGAGTCGATTGCCAGCTTAAGGCTCTTCCGGATTGAGCCGATATCGGGGGACGGAATGCTGGTAACCCTAGAGTAGACCGAAGTTTCGAGCGGAGCTTTTATGTCCAAAGAGATGAGGTCCAGAAGGGGCAATGCCTGCTTAAGGTTATCTGGAAGCGAACCGTTGGTATCGATGCCGAATTTGAGACCGATCGACTTTGAAAAGTTGCCTATTTCAAGCAAGGATTCCAGTTGCAGCAACGGCTCACCACCGGTGATCTTGCACGCGCTGATCAGCTTGTTGCGGGATAGGGCATCCTTGATTGCTGAGGTGTCCGTAAGGTGCTCAGGTAACTGCTTTTTGAGCTTCCAGTTTTGGCAGTAACCACAGTCAAAGTTGCATCCGGAGAAAAAAATTACTGATGCCGGTTCGGATATGAAGTCGCAGAACGAGACCGGAGTCATCTCGACTGCATAAACCTTGCCGGCACCCGCGCTCATTTTGTAATCCTTACCCTATACCTATCCTTGAGCTCTTGCCTCTTTGCGGCATTCCACGAGCTGACATCTTGGTAGTAGCCGGTGATCCTTGAGTATCCCCTGACTGATGTGCTTCCGCATGCGGGGCACTTCGAATTCAGACCGCCGCCGACATATCCACAGCTCATGCACATCGTCACATCTTTGGTATGCGACCAGTATCCCACCCAGGAATCGGTTGCTAGTTTTCTGTTTATCTTCAGCAGGGCTTCTGGGTCGGGGTTGGACTCGCCGAGCCACACATGGAATATGTCGCCTCCCTTGAGTATTGGGAAGAACTTCTGCTCTATGGAGAGCCGCTGGTCGAGTGGCACAGCTGCAGCCACGTTCACATGGGCGCCGTTGGTGTAGAAGACGGGCACATCCTTTGTCTCGCCTAGCCTTGGAAGCGCCGTTTCCAAATCGCCTTTGACAAGCTCGCGAGCAAACTTGGGATAGTGAATAAGGTCTGCGACAGCAAACCTCTGTGCTGCGGACTCGGCAGGGGTCCTGGCGATTGAGAACTTCTTGCCGGTTGAATCTGCATAGGACTTGCGGATCTTGTCCATCTCGATCAGTGTCTTCAGCGCGAGCTTTTGTGCGGATGGGTCCTCATGAATCTGGTACCCTGTCATGGATTCCACGAGCTCGTTCATGCCAACAAACCCTATTGTAAGAGACAGGTTGTTGATGTCTACTGCCGGAGGCGCACCCTTTGGCCTCTGCGACGCGAATGGGACGAGCCCTCTCTCGAACTGCCTTACGATAGTTTTCTCCTTCAACAGGAGGGCTTCTTTGGCAATCCCCATTGTATCCTGGAGGATCTCCAACATCTTTGCCTCGTCTCCGCCGGACTTGTAGGCGATCCGGGGGAGGTTCAGGGTTACGACCTGCATCCCGCCCATTGAGAAGTGATATCCGTCCTCGAAGTTGACCTTCTTCTGGAACGATTCAGAGCGACCGTCTTCGGAGAAGGAGTAGGCGCAGCACTGGAAGCATGATACCCCGTCTTCACCTCCCCTGTACTGTGGGATCATATTGTCATAGTATGTCGACCCGAACTTTGCCGAGAGTTCGGCTGCACGCATCATGACGTCTTCATAATTCTTGTCGTTCCAATATTTAGTCCTCTGAACGACCTCGGGTTTCGGGAAGTTGAACATCTTCCCCAGAGCATCGCCTTTAATGTACTCATCCAGAAGCGCAAGCGAGAACCGGTGCACAACATCCTCGAGGTCGCCGTAACGGAGGTCGGTCCACTTCTTGCCGTGTGACACTACCGGAGCATCTTGCCATACCTTCGGGACACCTGATTCAATCTGGATTGAGGAGAATACAGGTTGACCGCCCCTAGCTACGTATAGCTGGGTCATCTCATAAAGGAACATTTGGGCAGTCTGGTGCAGCTTCTTGTCATCAAAATCCTTCAGGTAAGGGGCCATGAAGACTGTAAAGTTGAAGAATCCCTGTCCACCAGCGAAGTTGGTCTGTGCAGCGCCAAGAACTTTCGCAGCGTGAAGGATGGCGACTTCGGCGTGCTTCGCAGGCCCTGCAACAGAGGTATGGGTCCCGGTCCCATCAGGCATAAGCCCATAATGGAAGAAGTACCTGAGATCCCAGTCCTGGCAAAACGGGCGGGTTCCCCAATAATCCAGATCGTGAA
>CAZWMA010000004.1:120393-121764 GCA_964634735.1 uncultured Nitrososphaerota archaeon | reverse complement strand
GCCTTCACCAAGGAGATGTTCCTAGTGCTCGAAAAGAATCGGATAGACCTCGACCGGCTGACTGAATACTGCGAAGCTAAACGTAAGAGCATACGCACCGCGATGGAAACTATACTGCGCATGAACGATGAGGGCATGTGCCTGGCGCAATGCGAGTGCGGTAAGGTCATAGGCTTGCACGCGAAGATCTGCGACGGGGTCCGCCGGCTGAGCGGCGGCAAGGAGATAAAATGCTTGGATTGCGGTGCTGAATTCTGGGATAAATTCGTTTCAGACTATACATTCTCTCAGATGAGGCATTCCCGCTACCGTCCCAAGCGGTCGATCCTTTCTTCTATTTGACACATCTTCGATGCATGGTACGATTCCGGTCGAACGCTTGACCAAAGGAAGCTGCCTGCAATGCGCCATCCGTTTCCCAACAAACAAGGTCAACTTCCTTCCTGCGATGGGCGCTTGCCTATCTGATTCATCCCTGCTTTTATGAAAAAGTTTTCCATTCAAGGTAAAATTTATGATGGGGCCGTCGGGATTTGAACCCGAGATCATATGCGCCCCAGGCATACATCCTGGACCAAGCTAGACTACGACCCCACTGACTTACTACGGTCCTTTGCTACTTTCGGAAGCACCTAAATATAAACGCCATCTTTTTCCTGAATAGCCTGCTCATGTTGCAGCATTCCCCCATAGTGCGCCAGAACCCTCCTCGGCGGATGGCACGCCCTAGCTGCAACTATTGGAACCTGTGAAATTCGGTCATTCCGGGAGATTGCCAAGCGGTCCCATCCGGTCCTGGCAAACAAATTTGAATTCGCAGTAATTGCATTTCCATCTATTTGCTACGCCCACCGGGAGCCCCTTCCTTATGCCGAGCCAAAACCCCTCCAAAAAATCGCAATCCGATTTGAATCGCCATGTCTCGAACCGGAACGCGTCGGTACCTATCATTTTCCTCGACCTCTGGCTTTCGTACCTCACCTCCAATTCGTCGCTGACGGGCGGCAGCCTTCTGACCAGCGCGAACGCCGAGTCCGCCAACAGCGATATTCTGGGCTCGATCTCATCGCCTATGTCCTGTACCTCCCTTTGGAACTCCTTTGTTATCTCGCTCTCTGCGCTGAAGCCGTAGGATGCTAGGAAGTCCTCGGTTGTGAACCTGCCTCCCTGCGCCGCTTCGAAGAGGTGCTTGTAAGCCATCAGCTGGAACCGCGTGGTCCTCTTCTGGGGCTCGGATGGCATCGTGTCTGAATTCCTCGTCTTCGTATCGATAATCCTCAACGCCCCGTCCTTGAGTACTATCTCATCGATAGAGCCGACGACGAAGAGCGAGTTCACCCTGCCGTAAATCGGGACCTCGCGGGTCATCCC
>CAZWMA010000004.1:110605-120293 GCA_964634735.1 uncultured Nitrososphaerota archaeon | reverse complement strand
GAACATTGCCCAAAACATTTAATATGGGCATTGCCAAAATAAATCAGCTGTATAACAGGTGGTCAGAGTGAGCCAATTCCAATATCGTTAAGCCCAGCCATTGACAATGGTAGGGTTTCTGAAAGGGACGAATCTTTAACCAATAAAGAACTTCTGAAGGGCAATATTCTCAGTCGCTGTGACGCAGCGCTCTGTACGTCCGCGCGCACCGGGGGCAATATCCAATGAGGGCAATGCTCGACGTCATGGACCAGCGGCATCTCATGGAGATCCAGGTGCTCAGGCAGAGGATAAAGGTCATCCGGAAATCCGTCCTGGACATGACCGCCAACACCTCCGCGGGCGTGCACGTGGGTGCCTCCCTCTCCTGCGTGGATATGATTGCCACGCTCTACTTCATGAAGATGCGCCACAGCCCGTACAGGCCGGACTGGGTCGACAGGGACCGGTTCATCCTGAGCAAGGGGCACGCTGCGCCAGCGCTCTTCGCAGTACTCGCAGAGGCGGGGTACTTCCCCAAGGAGGAGCTCAAGACCTTCAAGGAGATCAACTCCCGGCTCCAGGGGCACCCCGACCTGAGGACGCCCGGCGTTGACGCCCCATCTGGCTCGCTCGGCCAGGGCATATCCATCGGCACAGGCATGGCGCTTGCAGCGAGGAGGCGCGGGAGCCGGAGCAGGGTTTACGTTTTGGTCGGCGACGGCGAGTGCGACGAGGGGCAGATCTGGGAGTCGCTGATGACCGCGGCGCACCTGAGGCTTAGCAACCTTGTCCTGATAGTCGACAGGAACGGCTGGCAGCTCGACGACAGGACCGAGGAGGTAAAGCGCAAGGCGCCACTGAAGGCCAAGATCGAGAGCTTCGGCTGGGAGGCGTACCTCGTCGACGGGCACGACCCGGAGAAGATACTCGATGCCCTCGACCTTTGCGAGCACTCCGACGGGCCGACCGCTATCATCGCCCGGACGACGAAGGGCAAAGGCGTCCAGTTCATGGAAGGGACGAACAAGGGGCACAAGATGCGCTTCAGCAACGAGCAGTACCTTGAGGCGCTGGCGGAGCTCGAGGAGGCTTCCAAGTGAGGGCGATATTTGGGGACGCGCTGCTCGCTCTCGGCGAAGAGAACTTCAGCATGGTCGTCCTCACGGCAGACGTCGCGAAGCCAACCGGCGTGTCGAAGTTCGCGGAGGCGTACCCGAACCGGTTCTTCAATGTGGGCATCAGCGAGCAGGATATGGTCGACATAGCCGCAGGGCTCGCGCTGAGCGGCAACGTGCCGGTCGTCACTGCCTTCGCACCCTTCCTCATGCGGGCGTGGGAGCAAGTGAGGAGCACCATCGCCAGGGCGTGCCTTAACGTCAAGCTCGTGGGAACGCATGCCGGGCTATCCGCATCCGACGAAGGGGGGTCGCACCAGGCACTCGAGGACGTTGCTTTGATGCGGGTGCTCCCGAACATGACCGTTATCGTCCCCGGGGACAGGCAGGAGATAGCCGAGGCCACGAGGGCAATCGTCTCGATGAAGGGGCCCGCATACATGCGTCTGGGCCGTGACGAATCGCTGAAGTTCCTGGAGGGCGACACCGTCTTCAGGCTCGGGAAAGCGGTAACAGTGGCGGACGGGTCCGACATTACCGTCTTCTCCAACGGCTCCATGACCGCTGAGGTCTTGGCAGCCGTGCGATCGCTCAAGCTCAGCGCCAAGGTCGTTCACGTCCCGACGGTAAAGCCTCTCGACAAGGCCGCAATAGTTGCTGCCGCGAAGGAGACCGGGCTGGTGGCATGCGTCGAGGAGCATAGCGTAATTGGCGGCTTGGGCGGCGCGATAGCGGAGTTGCTGTCAAGCGAATCCCCCGTCCGGATAGCACGAATCGGGGTAAATGATGCCTTCGGCGAATCCGGGCCGCAGCGGGTCCTGCTGAGAAAACACGGTCTCGTATCCGAGTCAATCGGCGAGGCGCTGAAGGGCGTTATAGGTGGAAAAGCGTTATGATAATAAAGACAAAAGAGCGATTGGCTGAACTGGAAGAAGCACTAAAGGGAAAATTCTGGAGGGCAATGACGAGGGATGGCTCTGTCTACGTTGTCAAGGGGAAGCTCCCTGACGGCCTCCAGTCCACGCTACCGGAGGGGAGCTGCATCGACATAAAAGGGAATACGCCGCTCGCCAGCAGGGAGATGGCGCCGGATGGCACCCGCGTCAAGATAGGCGGCTCCGAGTTCGGCGGGAGCGAGATCATCGTCTGCGCAGGGCCGTGCGGCGTCGAGAGCAGAGCGCAGCTCTTCGAGGCGGCGCGATCCGTGAAGGCGGCCGGGGCGGGCGTGCTGAGGGGCGGAGCTTTCAAGCCGAGGACATCGCCGTACTCGTTCCAAGGCCTCGGCGAGGAGGGGCTGAAGATCCTGCGGGAAGCCTCTGACGAGCTGGGCATCCCCGTCCTGACCGAGGCGACGAACCCTGATCAGGTGGGTCTGGTGGCAAAATACGCCGACGCCATTCAGATAGGCGCGAGGAACATGCAGAGCTTCGACCTGCTCCGCACAGCCGGCAGGGCGGGTCTCCCCATAGTCCTCAAGCGCGGCATCTCCGCAACGATCGACGAGTGGATGCAGGCGGCCGAGTACATCCTTCTGGAGGGGAACGCGAACGTCATACTCTGCGAGAGGGGGATCCGGACATTCGAGACAGCCACCCGGAACGTCCTGGACACGGTCGGGATTGCGCTTGCAAAGTCCATGACCCACCTCCCGGTTATAGCGGACCCGAGCCATGCGACCGGCAGGGTGGACCTCGTTGCCGCCGCATCAAGGGCGGCAGTAGCTGCAGGGGCAGACGGGCTCCTGATAGAGGTTCACCCGAGCCCGGCGCAGGCGCTGAGCGACGGTCCCCAGTCCATGACGCCTGAGCAGTTCAGGCAGGCGATGGTCGGAATACGCAGTGTGGCTAAGGCAGTCGGCAGGTTATGAGATTGCAGACCATAAACGTTGAACTCGGGGAGAGGAGTTACCCCATAATCGTTGGGAAGAACGCCATAGCAGATATCGGAAGGCTCGTAGCGCCGCTCAGCCAGGGCGAGAAGGTCGCGATTCTTGGGGTCCCGCTTGTGGACGGCTTGTATGGGGCATCGGTAAGGGCGAGCCTTGCCGAATGCGGCATAGCCTCAGAGACCGTGCTCGTCCCCGACCGGGAGGAGGCAAAGACGCTCGCAACTTACACCAGCGTTGTTGGGGAACTGCTGAAGATGAACGCGGGCAGGAAGACCGTGATCCTCGCCCTGGGCGGGGGCTGCGTGGGTGACCTCGCTGGCTTCGTAGCAGCGACGTACATGCGCGGTGTGAATCTTGCCCATATCCCTACCACGCTGCTCGCGCAGGTGGACAGCAGCATCGGGGGGAAGGCCGCGCTCAACCTGCCGGAGGCGAAGAACATGCTCGGGGCATTCTACCAGCCTTCGTTTGTCCTCTCTGACATCGTAACTCTCAGGACGCTCCCGCGAAGAGAGGTCATTTGCGGGGTAGCGGAGCTGGTCAAATATGCCGCCATAATGGACCTCCCGCTCTTCGATTTCCTAGGCGATAAGTGCGCGTCGCTCCTAGAGCTCGAGGAGGGCGCGACGGTGCATGCCGTCTGCAGGGCAGCGGAGCTGAAGGCTGGCATCGTCGCCAAGGATGAGCGGGAGCAAACCGGGCTCAGGGCGCTCCTCAACTTCGGGCACACGTTCGGCCACGCCATCGAGGCGTGCATGGAATACCGCGGCCTGAGCCACGGGGAGGCGATCTCCGTAGGCATGGCAGGCGAGACAAGGCTCGCTGAGGCTCTGGGGATGATATCCGGGGAGAGCGTAGGTCGCCTGGAGGCGCTCCTTGCGAGCTACGGCTTGCCTACCCGCCTCAGCGGCATCGACATAGAACGAGTCATCGCGCTAATGGGCCACGACAAGAAGGTTTCAGCGGGCAAGCTCAGGTTCGCCCTCCCCAATGGGCTGGGGAGTGGCACAGTTGTCTCGGACCCGCCGAAGGATGCCGTCAAGAGCGCCCTGAAGGAGGTAATCCGCAATTAGGCTTAAGATATGCGTGAGCCTTATCGAGGGCAGCGTGGAGTCCATGCTCTCCGCGGCTAGGGAAGCCCAGCTGAAAGGCGCGGACCTGGTCGAACTGAGGCTGGACTGCTTGGAAGGGCTGACCAATGAGAAGATCGGGCTCCTCTTCGATATGCTCGGCACCATCCGGGTGCCAAAGGTCGCAACCATAATGCCTGACAGCATATTTGGGCGCTACGCGGGCAGCGACAGCGAAAGGGCACAGCTCCTCGCATGCGCCGCCAGTCGCGCTGATTATATTGACATCAACAAGGAGATGAGTCCCGCGCTCTTCAACGATTGCTTAAGGGCGGCGGTCGACGGCGGGGCGCAGCCCATCATCTCCTGGCACAGCCGGCGCACGTTGAGCGCGGATGAGATGCACGAATTCATCTCGTCGTTCAGCGCCAAGGCCATATTCAAGATAGTGATGCCCGCGGTCCGCGCCGAGGACAGCCTTGCGGCAGTCAGCGCATGCAGCTCGCTCGCGGGGCACCGCAGGATCATCTTCTGTTACGGCCAGGAAGGGAGGATATCGCGAATCCTATCCCCACTCTTCGGATCAGAGTGGGCTTACGCCTCGCTCGCGGAGGGGAAGGAGGCCGCACCCGGTCAGGTTGACCTGGAGACGATGCGGCGCGTTCAGGAGGTTTTAATGGGATGATTGGCAGTTGCACCAGGCTCTGCTGCCTGATCGGCGACCCGGTGGAGCACTCCCTCAGCCCGAAGATGATGAACGCCGCGTTCAGGCACGCAGGGAAGGACTGCGCCTACCTCGCCTTCAAAGTCGAGAAGGGCGCGCTCAAAGGCGCGGTAAACGGGCTCAGGGATCTCAGCGTAGTGGGCTGCAACGTGACCATCCCGCACAAGGTCAGCGTTATGCCGCTCCTCGACAAGGTGGACGCCAGCGCCGCCCTGTCCGGCTCCGTCAACGTCATATCAAACCAAAACGGGTCGCTGGCGGGGTACAACACCGATGGGTTCGGTGCAATGAAGGCGCTCGAGGCCGGCGGGGCGAAACTCTCCGGCGCAAAGGTGCTAGTGCTCGGCTACGGAGGCGCTGCAAGGGGCATATCGTTCGAGATTGCCAAGAATGGCAGGGTATGTTCAATCTTCGTCTCCGGCAGATCCATCTCAAGAGCACAAGCCTTCGCAAAAGAGCTCTCATCGCTCGTGCCTGCAGCTGCGGTTCCCCTGAACCGATGCAGGGAGGTGCGGGGGGACATCATAATCAACTGCACTCCGGTCGGAATGTGGCTGGCTCAGGGCGAGGGCCTGCTCAAGGCCGAAGACCTCGAAAGCAGCTCTACGGTGATGGATTTGGTCTACAACCCGCCGGAGACCGGGCTCATGCGGGCGGCGAGGTCGAAGGGGTGCCGCGTAATTGGCGGCATCGAGATGCTGGTCCAGCAGGGGGCGAAGGCCTTTGAGATATGGTTCGGCGAACCGGCGCCCATCGAGGTAATGCGGAAGGCCGTCTCGGAGCGGGTATCATGAGCGTGATGCAGGAGGCTTCAGGATGAATGTTTCGAATAGACCCAAACCAAAAGCGCCGGGCGCAGTCGATGTCAACGGCGTAGGGACGGGCATGGCATACGGCGCAGCCACCGTTGTGAACGCGATGCCATCGGGCAGGGGCGCAGCATTCAGCGTCAACCTCAAGACGCTTGCGGAGGTCAGGCTGAGCGACGACCCTTCAATCGAGGTGGAGATCTCGGGCGGCGCCGGGGAAGGCAAAGAGCTCGCAATCGAGTCCTTCAAGGGAACCCTCGAGCATTTTGGGCTGAAGTGCGGCGCGCGCATCAAGACCCGCAGCGATATCCCGATTGCACGCGGGATGAAGAGCTCCAGCGCGGCTTCCAACGCCATTGTCCTTGCGACCCTGGATGCCATCGGAAAAGAGTTGGACCCCCTCGATATCATAAGGACCGGTGTGGGCGCCTCCCTGAGGAGCAGGGTGAGCCTTACCGGGGCGATGGATGACGCCAGCGCGAGCCTCCTTGGGGGGCTCCGCGTCACCGACAACTCCCGAGGGATTATTCTCAAGAGCCTAGACCTGGAACCTATGAGCGCCATATTTCTCATTCCCGATGAGAGGCGTTACTCCGGCAAAGTTGACCGGGCTTTCATCAGCCAATACGCCGCGATATCTGAGATAGCGCTTGAACAGGCACTCGGGGGAAGGCACTGGAACGCAATGCTGCTTAACGGCTTTGCGATGGCGCACGCATTCGGGATAAACCCTGCGCCAATCGTAGCAGCAATGAAGAACGGGGCGGTCTCGGCCAGCGTCTGCGGAAAGGGTCCAGCGATATGCGCCCTAACCGGGCAGGGCCAGGAGGGGATGATCATTGACTGCTGGAAGGAATTCGGCAGCACGATAATACTTACAACGATAAACAACATTAGCGCTGCAAGGAGGGCCTGAAGTGGACATAAAGATCAGCAAGTCCGAGCTAGCCGGTAAGGTGCGCTCCCCGCCGTCAAAGAGCTTCACGCAGCGGGCTCTGGCATGCGCCTTGCTGGCTGAAGGAAGGACTCAGGTCCTCAACCCATCAAACTCCGCAGATGCTCTATCGGCGCTGAATGCTGCCCGGATGCTCGGGGCAGAAGTAACCGTTGGCGGTGATCACTGGGCGATCCTGGGGGGCAGGGTCACGGCGCCCGATAGTGTCGTGGACTTCGGGGGTTCGGCGACCGCTCTCAGGCTGTTTGCCGCCGTCTCCGCGAGCGCCGATTCAAAAGGGGCGACCGTGCTGACCGGCAACGAGCAGCTGAGGGGGAGGCCGATGGGCGATCTCCTCGAAGCGATGAACTCGCTTGGCGCCAAGTGCTTCTCCACAAGAGGTAATGGTCTGCCGCCCCTAGTTGTCATGGGAGGGGGCGCGGAGGGCGGAACGGCCAAAATCCGGGGTGACGTCAGCTCGCAGTTCATCTCATCCCTGCTCATCCTCGGAACATTCGCAAGGAAGAAGACCGAGATCCGGCTGACAACCGCTCTCGAATCCAAGAACTACGTTGACATGACGATAGACGTCCTCAGGCAATTCGGGGCAGAAACAACATTTGACAAAGGGAATGGCACCTTCACAATCCCATCGCAGCAGGCGCTCAAGCCAACCACGTTCCAAGTTGAGGGCGACTTCTCCTCAGCGGCTTTCATGCTGGTGGCTGGAACCTTCTGCGGGAATGTCGAGGTGGAAGGGCTCTGGTCGCCGTCATTGCAGGGGGATAGCGCGATTGTGGATATCCTCCGCAGGATGGGCGCCAGCATCTCGTGCTCGAGGGGGTCAGTCATGTCCTCCAGCTCCGCTCTGAAGGGGATAGAAATCGACGCCAGGCACATCCCCGATTTGGTGCCCATACTGGCGGTTGCCGCATCGCGGGCGGATGGCGAAACAACGATAACCGGAATTAGGAGATTGAGCTATAAGGAGAGCGACAGAGTCGCAACTGTGGCAGAAACGGTCATGAGGATGGGCGGAATCATCAAGACCAGCGGCGATTCTATAATCATCAAAGGGGTCCGTGCAACCCGGGGCTCGGTAATCGACCCCAGTGGCGATCACCGCATCGCGATGGCATGCTCAATCTTGGCAATGGCCTCTGAAGGAGAGACCGTGATAAGGAATGCCGAATGCGTATCGAAGAGCTACCCGTCGTTCTTCGATGATCTCGGGAAGATGGGTGCTAGAGTGGAGATGATTCAATGAGCTTCGGAATAGGTAGCGCGTTCAGGGTCACTGTCTTCGGCGAGTCGCACGGCAGATGCGTGGGCGCCGTGGTCGACGGATGCCCTGCAGGGCTTGAGCTGGGCGAAGAGGACATCCAGCGGGAGCTTGACCGGAGGAAACCAGGGAAGGGCGCGACAAGCCCGAGGGCGGAAGCTGACCTTGTAACGATTCAGAGCGGACTGACGAACGGCAGGACGAACGGCGGGCCGATAATGATGATGATGCTCAACAAGGACGTGGACTCTTCGTGGTACGACCGCAACAAGGGGCTGATCAGGCCTAGCCACGCTGATTACACCGCTTTCGTCAAGTACGGCGGCTTCAACGACTGGAGGGGGGGCGGCTTCTTCTCCGGAAGGATGACCGCAGGGATGGTCATGGGAGGAGCTGTCGCCAAGAAGCTGCTGGTTAGTAATGGTGTCAAGGTAGTGGCTCACCTCGTGCAGGCGGGGGGCGTCAAAGCAAAATCAGACCTCTCCGACGCCGCGATCGAAGCCAGCCTCAAAGAGAGCCCGATCTGGTGCGCCGACAAGGAAGCGTCGGCACCGATGGCTGAAGCGATTGAGAGCGCAAGGCTGCAGGGCGACTCCATTGGCGGGATCGTCGAGTGCAGGGTCCGCGGTCTCCCTGCGGGGGTGGGCGAGCCGATGTTTGACTCGGTCGAGAGCGTGATATCCCACGGCATATTCAGCATCCCCGCAGTAAAGGGGGTCGAATTCGGCGGTGGATTCGCCCTCTCCTCAAAGCGGGGCTCAGAAGCAAATGACGAGTTTGCAATCAAGAATGGCAAGGCAGTCACCCTATCAAACAACTCCGGTGGCGTTCTGGGGGGCTTAACCGACGGGATGCCTGTCGTCCTCAGAGTAGCATTCAAACCAACCCCCTCGATAAGCAAGAAGCAGAGAAGCGTTGACATTTTCAAGATGGAAGAAGCGGTCATCAAGGTTGAGGGGAGGCATGACGCCTGCATCGCTGTAAGGGCGGTGCCCGTTGTTGAGGCTGTGGTCTCGGCAAGCCTCGCCGACCTGATGATTAGGGCACACGAAATTGGGAGAGTAAACGGCTGATTAAAGATAATGATGAGGTGTTAGCGATGGATAACTCGGATCTAAATGAAGCCAGGAAAAAAATAAACAAGATAGATGAAAACGTCGTTAAGCTGCTCAACGAAAGGGTAGCGACCTGCAAGGAGATTGGGAAGATAAAGTCTGGCCTGAATATGGAAGTCCTTGACATGACCAGAGAAGGCCAGGTCTTGGAGAGGGTTACCTCCGCCTCCATAGACGCCCCGCCTGAGGGCGTGCGCGCTGTCTACAAGGAGGTCATATCCATGTGCAGGAATGTGCAGCGCCCAACTTCCGTTGCGTACCTCGGACCGTCAGGCAGCTTCTCATACGAAGCCGCGTGCTTGGCTTTCGGCAACTCCTCGAAGTTCTCACCCTGCAGGAGGATAAAGAAGATCTTCGTGGAGGTCGACATCGGCAGGAGCGATGTTGGGGTTGTGCCGCTGGAGAACTCGATCGAGGGGGCTGTCAACGAGACCCTCGACTGCTTCATTGATTATCCGCTGGTCATAACCGGGGAGATACCGCTCCGGGTGACCCAGAACCTGATCGTCAACCCGCAGGTCGAGTCGCTGACGGAGATTGATCGCATCTACTCGCACCCCCAGGCACTGGCGCAATGCGACGGATACATCACAAAGTATCTCAGCGACAAAGACATCGTCGCGACCGAGTCGACCGCGAGGGCTGCAGAGCACGTCCTCCGCGACATCAAGGGGGCTGCGATATCCAGCAAAGCCGCCGCCGAGCTGAACGGACTGAAGATCTACGAAGCCAGCATCGAGGACACGCCTAACAATTTTACCCGCTTCGT